>CAZVVD010000096.1:0-13953 GCA_964630555.1 uncultured Verrucomicrobiota bacterium
CCCGCGCTCCCGGGGTGCGGAGCGCCTCGACCGCCTTGAAGAGTGGCTCGGCCTTCATGATCATGCCGGGGCCGCCGCCGTAGGGCCGGTCGTCCACGGTCTGGTGGCGATCGGAGGTGAAATCGCGGAGGTTGACGGTCCGAAAGCTGACGGCGCCCATGGCCGCGGCGCGCTTGAGCATGCTTTCCCCGAGAAAGCCCGCCAGCATCGCCGGGAAAATCGTGATGACATCGATGTGGAGCGGAGCGGCCATAAGGCGCGTTTGGCCCGTGTGGAAAATGCTCAGCGTGTCATCCTGAGCCCCGACTCTCCGAGAGGCCGGGGGGAGGATCGCAACGGGACGGCCCCGTTGCGCTTTCTCTCCCGCGGTCGAAGCGGGAGAGAAATGACGATTCCAGTTGATGGTGACGGTCTGACAAAGACCAGGACAGCGGCGTCGCGCTACTCGACGATTTCCAGCATCGCCTTGCGCCCTTGCCGGGCGGCGAGGGCGCTGAGCAGCAGCCGGATGGCGCCGATGGTTTTGCCGTTTTTTCCGATGACCCGCCCCATGTCCTCGGCATGGCAGCGCGCTTCCACCACCACGCTGTGCGCGCCAAGCATCTCGGAAACCGACACCAGCTCGGGATGGTCGACCAGGGCCTTGATCACGTAAGCGACGAAGTCTTTCATGGGGTCGGCGCGGCCGGCCCGGCGGCGGGGGCCGCCATCTGGCCGGCTTTCGCTTTCTTGACAAGCGTGTTGACGAGGGGCGAGGGGGTGGCGCCGCGGCGGATCCAGAAGTCCAGCCGCTCGAGGTTCAGGAAAAAATTCCTGTCCTTCTTTTTCGGGTCGTACCAGCCGAGAGGTTCCAGCGCTTTGCCGTCCCGCGGAGAACGGATGTCGGTGGCGACGATCCGGAAACAGGGATCGTTGTTGGCGCCCGTTTTCTGGCATCTGATTTTAACTGACATTCAGGACCTCCAGTTGCCTTGAGAATGCGGTCAACCAGCCTTATACACGATGACCCGGTAAGCCTGCAAGCGTTATTTGCCCAGCATTATTTGCCCAGGCATTTCTTTCTTGTCCCGCCCAGACCCTCCTGATACTTTCTAAATCACTTTTCTTTCCGAGGCGGGGGCCGATCGGACGAGCAGACCCAGGAAGCGCACCATGCCAACCATGACCTCCAAGCAGCGTATGCTCGCCGCCATGCAAAATCGGCAGCCGGACCGCGTCCCCGTGGCGCCGGACATGTCCAACATGATTCCCTGCCGGCTGACCGGCAAGCCGTTCTGGGATATTTACCTCTACCACAATCCCCCGCGCTGGCGGGCTTACATCGAGGCGGCCAGGCATTTCGGCACCGACGGCTGGCTGGACGGCGTGGACGGGTTCCAGCTCCCGGATCCGGCGGCTGCGCCGCCGTCCCCGGATGTCAAGGAGGAGGCCGTCATCATCGAGAAGACCCAGGACCGCATCATCACCCGCAGCTACAAGCAGCGCAAGGGGCAGGGGAAGGAGTGGTCCAACCTGGCGGTTGTTTACCCGCGCGCCGATCCGCCCACGGTGCTGAAAGCTGAGAAAATCGGCCTGGAGCGTCCGCCGGACAAGTTCTGGCCGATCGAAGGCGTCAAGCCCCAGAAGCAGGGATTCGAGCTGCTCCGGGAGGCGAAGGAGCTGATGGGCGAGAACGGCGTGGTGGCCCTGGGAATCTTTCCGCCGCAGCTCGGCAATCCCGAGCAGGGCGCCGGCTTTTCGATCTATGACTACTATGACCGCTACGATGAGGTGAAGCAATGGAGCCAGAATACGCTCCAGTGGGGCCTGGCCTATCTCAAGCGGATCCTGGCCGGGCCGGTCCGGCCCGATTTCTTTCTCACCGGCGGCTCCGGCATGCTGGTCTTCAACACGCCGGCCATCGTCCGGGAGCTCACCCTGCCGGCCCTCAAGGAGATCACGCGGGTCTGCAAGCAGGCGGGGGTGCCCTCGCAGATCCACTGCTGCGGGCCCGAGCGGGCGCTGGTCGAAATGGTGGCCCGCGAGACCGACCTGAGCTCCATCAACCCCCTGGAAATCCCGCCGATGGGGGACTGCGACCTCGCGGAGATCAAGCGGAGTGTCGGGGCCAGGCTCGGGCTGATGGGCAACCTGCACACCACCGAGGTCATGCTGCGGGGGAGCGTTAAAACCGTGCGCCGCGAGAGCCTGAAAGCCATCCGGGCGGCCGGCGAAAACGGCGGGTTCATCCTCTCCACCGGCGACCAGTGCGGGCGAGACACGCCGGACGAGAATATCCATGCCATGCGCGACGCCGCCCGCGAGTTCGGGACCTATCCCCTGGACCTGGCCGCGATCGACCGGGAGATCAAGCGGCTGGGTGGATAGGGATGCCAATCAGCGTTCGATCAAGTGGAAATGCTGCGCTTTGCTCAGCATGACAAGCGAAGAAAAAAACTGACAGGAAGGTATTGTCGCATGTTGAATCACCTGAGTCTGGACGGCACCTGGCGGGCGCGGTGGTCGGACGGCCAGCGCGGACGGACCGAATTTGCGAACCGTGAAGACACCGACGAGGCGCGCTACCTCGACGCCCGGGTGCCCGGAGAAATTCACCTCGATGTCTGGCGGAAAGGCTGGATCAAGGATCCCTATGTCGGAACGAACTGCCTGGCCGCGCGCTGGGTGGAGGAGTGCCTCTGGAGCTACCGCCGTTTTTTCAACGCGCCGCGCGCGGCGCTGAAGGCCAGGGCCTGGCTGGTGTTCGACGGGCTCGACCTGGCCGCGACGATCGTGCTTAACGGGCAGGAAATCGGCAAGCATGCCAACTCGTTTTATCCCTGCCGGATCGAGGTCACCGGCAAGCTCAAGCCGGGCCGCAATCTGCTGACGGTGCACCTGGATGGCGGGCTGTTCCACGCGGCCGAGAAGCCGGTCGAGGGCTGGGGCGTCAGCGCCGACGCCAGGCTCCACAAGCGCCATTGGCTCCGCAAGCCCCAATGCCAGTTCAGCTGGGACTGGTCCACCCGGCTGGTCAACGTCGGCATCACCAAGTCCGTGCGGCTGGAGTGGTCCGCCGATCCCGCGCGCCTGGACGCCTTCGTGCCGCTGGCCTACCTCTCGGCCGACCTGCGCCAGGGCACGGTCCGGGGGCGCCTGTTCGTCGAGGGGCTGGCCAAAAAGCCTGTCCGCGGCCGGCTGACGCTGGCGATTCCCGAACTCGGCCTGGAGAAGTCCGTTGACGTCGAGGTGAAGCCCGGCCTCAATCCGGTGGAGGCAAGTTTGGAGGTCGCCGACCCCGAGCCCTGGTGGCCGGTGGGGCACGGATCGCAGAAACGCTACACGGTGCGCGCCTCCCTTTCCGTGGGCGGGCGGACCCTCGGCGAGCGCTCGGCGCGCATCGGGTTCCGCCACGTGCGGATCAACCAGGACCCGCACCCGCAGAAGGGGCGCTATTTCGTCATCGAGATCAATGGCCGGAAGATCTTCGTCAAGGGCGGCAACTTTGTCCCCGTGGACATGATTTTTCCGCGGGCGGACCGGGCGCGCTACGACAAGGTCACGGACCTGGCCCTCGAAGCCAACTTCAACATGCTCCGGATCTGGGGCGGCGGGCTCTACGAGTCTGACGATTTTTACGACCTGTGCGACGCCAAGGGCATCCTGGTCTGGCAGGAATTCATTTTCGCCTGCAGCAAGTACCCGGTCCAGGACGAGGCCTTTCACAACGACGTCAAGGCCGAGTTCCGCCACAACATCCGGCGCTTGGCCCCGCATCCCAGCCTCGTGGTCTGGTGCGGCAACAACGAGATGGAGTGGGGCGCCTGGGAGTGGCGCTACGACCGGGGGGTGGTCTACCCGGACTACGCGCTCTTCCACCTGACGATTCCGCGCCTGCTGGCCGAGGAGGATCCGGGGCGCTACTACCAGCCGAGCTCCCCATATTCGCCTGACGGCCTGCCGCCCAACGCCTACGAGGTCGGCGACCAGCACCCCTGGGCGGTGGGCTTCGGAAACACCGACTTCCGCGACTACCGGAAAATGGACTGCCGCTTCCCGAACGAGGGCGGCATGCTCGGGCCCAACTCCCTGCCCACGCTGCTTGCCTGCCTGCCGGAGGGCCAGCGGACCGTCCAGTCCTTCGCCTGGCAGGTGCACGACAATTCCGTGGACACTTGGGAGGAACCCAGCGCCACCGACCGGATCATGACCCAGTGGCTCGGCAAGGACATCCGCAAAATGAGCATCGCGGAGTTCGCCTACTGGGGCGGGCTGGTCCAGGGCGAGGGCCTGCGCGAGTATTGCGAAAACTTCCGCCGGCGCATGTTCGACACCGCCTCGGCCATCTTCTGGATGTATAACGACTGCTGGCCGACGACCCGGAGTTGGACGATCGTGGACTACTACCTGCGGCGCACGCCGGCCTTTGCGGCCGTCCGCCGGGCGATGCGGCCCCTGCACGTCGTGGTGGCCGAGGAGGGCGACGAGATCACGGTCTTCGGCGTCAACGAGCTGAGCCGGGCCTGGAGCGGCACGCTGCGCTACGGGATTTTCAACCTGGCCGGCGGATGCCCCTTGGACCGGACCCTGCCCGTCCTCCTGCCGCCGAACGCCTCCACCCGGATCGCATCCTTCCGGAAGCGCGAGTGGAAAGCCCCGGCGTCCTCGGCGGCCTTCGCCATGCTGCTCGGGCCAAGCGGCGAGCTGGAGTCCCGCAACCGGCTCTTCCTGCCGTTCTTCAAGGACTTGAAGTGGGCCGCGCCCCGGCTCAAGGTGCGGATCGAAAAAGGGCGGGCAGTCTTCGCGAGCGAGACCTTCGTGTGGGGCGTCTGCCTCGACCTCGACGGCGAGAAGCTTATGCCGGACAACTTCTTCGACGTCTGGCCCGGCATCCCGTATTCCATCCCCTGGCGGGGCGCCCGCCGGCCGGAGGTCCTGTTCGTCGGGAACCTCGGCGGCCGGCGGTGAGTGAACCTAACAAGAGTAGTTCGGTCATACGGCGTGTGAGCGAACTGTTCTGAGTTCCACGCTGGGGCGGCTTATCCATAAGACGCTGGTTTTTCCGTCAGCGCGTCAGGGACGACGCGCTCCACCTTGGAGGATCTACTCATCCCCGGCCTCTCCAAGGAGGGGAACATTTGGGTGGGCAACCCCTTCTTGATCACCTCCCGGGAGGGGGGGGTGGCGGAATTTTCACGGGCTTGGCTGGGGCGCAAGCGTCCGCTTGATAACCCCGGCCAGTTCCGGCCCGATCCCCGGCGCCGCCGCAATTTCGCTCTCCGGCGCCCGGGCCAGCCCGGCAACAGAGCCGAACCGCTGCAGGAGCTGCCGCTTGCGCCGGGGCCCGATGCCGGGGATGTCGTCGAGCACGGATTCCCGGATGCGACGGGCGCGGAGCAGGCGATGGTAGGTCAGGGCAAAGCGGTGCGCCTCGTCACGCAGGGCCTGCAGGACCTTCAGGGCCGGGGAGTCCGGAGGCAGGCGCAGGACCTCAAGCCGGTCCCCGCGCCGCCAGTAGATTTCCTCGAGCCGCTTGGCCAGGCCGGCCGCCGGGAGCGCGGCCAACCCGAGCGCGTCCAGTTCCCGGCGCGCCGCCTGCAACTGGATGGCCCCGCCGTCCACCAGGACCAGGTCCGGCAGGTTTCCGCCTTCCCGGCGCAGGCGGGTGAACCGGCGGCGGATGACTTCCGCCATCATGCCGGCGTCGTCCTGCACCTCCGCGGTTTTGACCCGGAAGCGCCGGTAGCGGGCGGGACAGGGCGCGCCGTCCGCGGCCGCCACCAGGCTGCCCACGGCCAGGGTGCCCGAGATGCTCGATATGTCGAAGGCCTCGATGAGGCCGGGGGTGCGCTCCAGCCCGAGGAGGGCCCGGAGCGCCTCGGCGCCGGCGAGCCCGCCCGCCAGGCGGCTGACGGGGGACCGGGCCACCCGGGCCCGCTCGCGGATGGCGGCTCGCAGGTCCCGGAGCGTGTCGCGGAGGGCCGCCGCCTTCTCGAAGTTCAGCGACTTGGCCGCTTCCGCCATGACGGCCTCGACTTCCTTCAGCACCGCCGGGCGCTTCCCGCTCAGGAACGCGCAGGCCTCGTCCACCCGCGCCCGGTACTCGGCCGGGGTTGCCTTGCCGATGCAGGGCGCCGAGCAAAAGCGGACGATGTCATTGAGGCAGTGGCGGTGGTCGGCGGGGCCGGGGACCGCCGGCAGGCATTTTCTCAGGCCGAAGCGCTTCTCGATGAACTCCAGGGCCGTGCGGGCGGCCCGCGAGTGGGCGTAGGGCCCGAAATAGGCGGCTCCGTCGGGTCGCTCGAACCGGCAGAGCTTGAACCGCGGGAACGGCTGGCGCAGATCCACGCTCAGCAGGGGGTAGCGCTTGTCGTCCTTGAGGAGCGCGTTATAGCGGGGGTGGTAGTCCTTGATCAGCCGGCTTTCCGTAAGGAGCGCGTCGGCCTCGTTGCGCAGGACGATGACGTCCAGGTCCGCGATGCTGTTGATCAGTCCGCGCAGTCTGACGTCCGCGCTGTGCCGGGTGGCGCGGTGGAAATAGGAGCGCACCCGCTGGCGGAGCGAGGCGGCCTTGCCGACGTAGATGATCCGCCCGTAGCGGTTGCGCATGAGGTAGCAGCCGGGCTTGTCGGGCAGGTCCCGGAGCTTGGCCTTGAGCTTGTCGGGCAGGTTCATGGCGGTGGGGAGTTTAAAGCCTGCGCGCGAGTCACAAGGCATCGCCCGGACAGAGCCTTCCCCAGTAATTTTATAATGACTTGTACCCCCGCGACCTTGTGTCGCGGGTAAGGGAGATTGGCTGGGGAAAGCCCGCTTTTCCAAGCCAATCTCCGGCTCCTACCGCGCAAGGCGGCAGGAGGCCAACCCATGATGAGAATGACTGATCGCCTCCCCTGGGACCCTTGTTCAGCACCCGCGTGTAAATCATAGGCTATAGGTCAAACTCGCACCGAAAATTATGGTTGTCAAGTTGTTTCTTGACGCATAGCCTGCTCTGGCAGGATCAGAGCGCTAACGACCGGCTGATGAGACCAAACGGGGCGCTGCTTCGCCCCATAGGGCGTTAAGGAAATGAAATTCATTGACCGCATTCTCCCGGCACCGAAAAACGGTGGTTTTGCCATGGAGGGGTATTGGGTGTGGTGCGGCTCCGTCATTCAAGGCGAAGACAGCCGCTATCATATGTTCGCGTCGCGCTGGCCCAAGTCGTTGCCCTTCTTTGACGGCTACATCCAGGCATCGGAAGTTGTGCGCGCCGTAAGCGACGCGCCTGAAGGCCCGTACAGGTTTGAACAGATTGTGCTTCCCGCGCGCGGTCCGAGGTTCTGGGACGGTTCCATGACCCATAATCCGACCGTCCATCGATGCGGGGATGTTTACCTTCTCTTCTACATCGGGTCCGCCTACCATGACTGGAAAGAGTGTTACGGTAACATCCGCATCGGCTTGGCAACCGCCCGGTCCGTCTACGGTCCATGGGAGCGACGTGATACTCCCGTTCTCGAACCGCGACCGGGGAAATGGGACAGCACGGTCGTCACCAATCCTGCGCCGTGCGTGTTATCGGACCGAAGCATCCTTCTCGTTTATCGCTCGAACACGGCAGAAGGACTCCGTCTTGGTGCTGCCCTGGCTCAAGACTACCGCTCGCGATTCATACGGCTCTCTGACGCGCCCGTGATTCAGTTTGAAGGGAGCCACTTCGTGGAGGATCCGTATATCTGGCAGGCAGGGGATCATCTCGAAATGCTCGCAAAAGACTGGACGGGAATCACCGGTGAGCCCGGTGCTGGAATCCACGCATCATCAAGAAGCATGCTCGATTGGGAGTTGATGCCGGATCCCAAAGCCTACACCCGGAAGGTCACGTGGGATGACGGCACGGTAACCGTTCAGGGCCACTTGGAGCGTCCGCAGCTCTTGCTGCAGGACGGCCGTCCTACGCATCTGTTTCTGGCGACAGGAGACGGCCCTTCTGGTTTCGAGGCCATGAAGCAGACGGCCATGACGAAGACTTGGAACATGGTCATGCCGCTAAAGGATGATTCCCAGCAAGCGGACTGACGGCGACTGAGAAACCCTCATTCAAGCGCGGCTTCCTTAGCGCATCAACCTCGCCGTTGGGCAGGGGCTCATCTGGCTGAAACGCCGCCGCCGCCGCGCCGCCGGCGAAGGGCGGCCAGGAACTCCGGCAGCTCCCGGCAGCGGAGCGCGGCCGCGGCCAGGACGTAGACGAGCGCCCCGATTCCCATTGCCCCGAAGACGGCCGTGAGCTGGCGGACCATCCCCGGCAGGGAGTCCGGCCAGTCGGCGCGCTCGAGGAAGCGGTGGGCGGCGACGGCGGCCGCGGCCATGAGCAGGGCCGCCGCCAGCATTTTGGCCCCGGCCGCCGCCATGGCTCCCCATCCGCAGGAACCCAGCCGCCGGTGGGTCAGGACGCCCAGGGTGGCCACAGCGACGGCCGAGGAAAAGACGGTGCCAATGGCCAGCCCGGCATAGGCGTAGGGGAACGGCCAAGCGAGCCAGGCCAGGACCAGGGCCACCTTCAGGGCCATGTTGAGCCCCGTGCAGGCGACCCCGACCCGCACCGGCGTCTTCATGTCCTGGTGGGCGTAGAACACGGGCACCAGCACCTTGAGCAGGCTGAAGACCAGGAGCCCCGGCGCGTAGCACTGCACGGCCACCGCGGTCAGGGCGGCGGCCTGGGCCGAGAAATCGCCGCGCTGGTAGATCAGGGCCACGATCGGCCGGGCCAGGGCGAAAAGGCCGACGGCGGCGGGCACCATGATGAACAGGAGCTGGCGCGTGGCGTGGTTCAGCGTTTCGCGGATGCGCCCCGGCTCCTCCCGGGCCGCGTGCCCCGAAAAGGCGGGCAGCAGCACCGTGCCCAGGGCGGTGGCGAACAGGCCCAGGGGGAGGTAGATCAGGCGCTCGGCGTAGTAGATGTAGGAGGCGCTGCCCGGGCCGATGAAGACGGCGACCAGCCGGTCCAGCAGGACGCTGATCTGGGTCATGCCCGTGCCGATGATCGCCACGCCCATGAGCTGGACGACGCGCCGCACGCGGGGGTCGCTCCAGTCGAAGGAAAGCCGCAGGCGAAACCCGTTCCGCACCAGCGGCGGCAGCAGCATCAGGCACTGGATGGCGCCGCCGGCCACCACGCTCCAGGCGGCGACGACGATCCGCAGGCGGCCCTCGGCGTCGAGCCGGGGGCAGACCAGGAGCAGGGCGGCGATCATGACCAGGTTCAGCACCACGGGGGTCGCCGCCGGCAGCGCGAAGCGGTGCAGGGAGTTCAGCATGGCCGAGAAGAAGGCGGCCAGGCAGATGAAAAACATGTAGGGCAGCATGATCTGGAGCAGGCTGAGAATCAGGTCCACCCTCGGGCTGAAGGGGAAGACCGCCTGCAGCAGCGCCGCCGCCCCGATGCCCGCCAGCACCAGGCCGGCCAGGACTAGGCTGAGGAGGGTCAGCATGTTCTGGGCGAAGCGCCAGACCGTGTCGCGCCCCTGCTTTTCGAGGGTTTCCGAGAAGACGGGGACGAAGGCCGAGGAGAGCGCGCCCTCCCCGAACAGGTTCCGGAACAGGTTGGGGATGGTGAAGGCCACCACGAAAGCGTCCATGGCCAGGGAACTGCCGAACAGGGCGGCCATGGCCATGTCGCGCGCCAGTCCGAACAGGCGGCTGACGCCGATGAACACGCTCACCAGGCCGGCCGATCGTATGACGCGTCGGTTGTCCATGGAAAATGAATATCCGATGATGCAAAAGTGGCAGGCGTCTACCTATCCATCGGCTGGGCTTTTCACGGCCAGTCCCGGCCGGTTAAGAACGTGCGTGTAAATCATGGTCGTGGCCACGTCGGAGTGCCCCAGCAGTTCCTGGACAGTGCTCCTCTACGCAGGCTTGGAATGCTTGCCAGAAAGCATCAGAACTTTCGTCAAGTCTTTCGTTGACATTCATAAGTAAATCGCATAAACGTGATACTATTCAACAATTTGCTTTACTTGGGCATTACTATACTAGTTGTCATTGTTATATTACAATATCATTTTGACAACTAATGCTTGTTCGGTCATGAGATGAAGAAGACACCAAGGCCATTCAGACTCCTGTCCGCGTGCTGGGGCGTGGTATCGCTTTTTATGCTTGCCTACTGGACGGATCACATCTTCTCGTGCCATCCGCCTTGCCAGAATCACTGGATCGCGGTCGCTTTTCATGTCTCCATCCTGTTCGCGGCCTGGCGCGGTGTGAGAGGAAGTAGCCGAGCCTTCTTCATCCTGATTGGCGCTGCAGTAATCGCCATCCTATGGTGCGGCACGGAGATCGTTGTCTGCATTATGGTCGACGATCTCGCGTTCAGGTTTCTGTATCAGCCAGTCACAGGCATAGCTCTCGGGATCGCCACAGTTGTCTGCGCGGTGGTTGTGAAAAAGAAGGAGACGACCGAACCAGTATCTGGACACGTACCCTCAAAGGCCGTCGCAGACGGCGGCCTTTGAGGTCCGGTCAGGTGCCCCGTTGAGCGGCGCTGCGCGCCGCTCAACGGGGCGAACTACTTCGCCATCGAATTGCCGTGCGGCGCGCAACCGCGCCGCCCAACAATTCTCTGGAGCGCTTCGCCGCCTACGAGCGTCGCGGGGCGCGCCGTCGTAGGTGTCTCGCGCTCGGCTCGCCCCGTTCCGCTGAGGGAGAAACACAATGAAAGCAGAAGATAGCTCACGCCTTGAGGTTTGGTTTGCCTACATCGGTAGACTGAACGACAGGGCACTAAACCGTCAACGAGCTTCTGGGTTTACGACATGGGCCGTTGCCGGTGTTGTCGCGATACTGTTCGTCAAGGCACTTGCTCATTTGCCGACCATAACAACTAATCGTGAGGCGGCGTTTGCGCACTTGATGGCAGTGACAGGGAGTGTCAATTTGTTGTTCTTTGGCGGCATGCTTCTGATGTTGCTGTCGTGCATGGGGACTGTCTCGACGGAAGCCCGGCTGAAATCACGACTGGACCGGTCATCTATGCCGATAGTATTCAGCGTGCTGTGGGTACTATTCCTAACCTTTGGTGTTGCGAATATCTCAATGGCGTTAATCGCTCCTATTCAATTGTACCGCTGGCCGTTCTGGGTTCTAGGGGTCTTCTTCGCTCTCAATGTCCTTGGCTATCCAGCGTCACGAATCCGGTCTTTGGTAAAACACCGGAAACACTTTCGCGACCTTCAAGACCTTTCAACTCCTCCATTCATTACTAGCGCCAAGCACCGCATTGCATTTTGCGCGGTGACCCTTTTGTTGGCTGTCTTGGGCGTGTGCATTGCGGCCGTGCCCGCGGTCCAGGCTCTCCCCCTCATAACAACATCCTCACACGTGGATACCCTCACTTGGTCAATGTGCGTCGCCGGAGTGATCTTCCTCGGCGTTTTCCTTTGCTTTCGCATCGCCGCTCATCGCTACGACATTTTCCTTGGCCAACTTGAACGACGAATAATTCTGGAGTCTCTGGCACCAGACGTTATTCGGACGGAGTTTGTCCGAGAGTTCATAGGCGAGGACGTTCGAGAATGGCTGGCTGGAGCCGAGGCAAATCTGAAACGGCTTCATGACGACTTTGTGCAGGCAGCCTCAAAGGCAGAGGAACAATTTGCTGAATTGGCAAAGATTAACCGTAACATGCACTTCGAAATCACAGGGCGAAAGAAAGTGATCTGCCAGGAGTTGCAGACTGTCGTCGAACGGTATATCGAATATGCCGAGAAACTCCAGCAGCAAATTGAGCACCTTTCGGATCAACGGGCACCGGTTGCTTGCCCAGACCTTTTCAAACAAGTACTAATGGACTGGAAGCTCCAGTTGAAATCAATCAAGAGTCGGCATCAAGCCGTGTGTGCTGTTTGCGCCAAAGCCAGTTCAGAACAGGAAAAAGCCGAACCATGCACTCCAGAGGTACGGCCACCCGCGACGGGTGGCCGACCCTGAGCGTAACCGTTGGGCACAGAGAGAGGACTGTATGATGAGTCTTGATCTCAAGAATCTGTCGTTCGGCGTTCCGGCCGCAGAGCGGGACGACGATCTCCATGCCTGCTTTGTGTCATCGGACATCTACACAGGATTGGAGACTGGGAAGAAGACGATCATTCTCGGGAACAGGGGGGCCGGAAAGAGCGCCCTCTTCCGACAACTCGGAGAGAAGGCCAGGATCAAGGGCCAGACCGTCATCACAATGGCGCCAGAGGACTATGCTTATGAACTGCTGTCTGAAGCACTGAAGAAAGAAGCCGAAGGTTCTTGGGCCAAGCATGGGGCGTATGCGGCGGCATGGAAATACCTGATCTACGTCACGGTCATGAAGCGCATCACGAAAGGCCGCTATAGCTTCAAGAAGGGCGACGAGGCCAGGGTCTATGCGTATCTCCGCGACAAGCACTCGGGAACGGAAACAAACCCAATCGGAACAATGATATCGTTCCTGAAAAGGCTCGAAGGTCTGAAAGTCGGCATATACGAAGCGGGGTTCAAGGTTCGCGAACTCAAACGGCTCTACGCGCTGGAGGAGTTGACTGACTTCCTTCCGATTATCGATGGTGCATGCGCTGGTCGCAACGTGATTGTGCTTGTGGATGAGCTCGACAAAGGGTGGGATGCTTCTGAGGATGCCGTCTCGTTCGTAGCTGGATTGTTTCAGGCGGCCGTAGCCATCAATCAGCAGATGCGGAATATCCGCGTGTTCGTATCTCTTAGGAAGGAGTTGTACGACAATATCCCAGCACTTTACGAGGACGCCCAGAAAGTCAGGGACATTATCGAGACCGTTCAGTGGGACGAACCTACTTTACTGGAACTCATCGGACGCCGAATTGCGCGGCGCGTCCCCGAACTTGAGGGTATTCCATTCCAAGATCGATGGAACCGCGTCTTTGCGGAGACCCTCGATTACAGACAGACGAAGTCTTTCAATTATGTCGTTGACCGGACGCTGTATCGCCCTAGAGAAATCATCCAGTTCTGCAACGATGTCGCCGAACGTGCTCGCCAACGCAGGCGCGGTGCTCACCTGCCGTTTGACTACCAGCAGATCGCAGAGGCGGAGTATGCATACTCAGAGGCACGCCTGAAGGACATCTGTTCGGAATATCGCTTCCAGTACCCCGGACTGCAGAGTGTCCTGGAGACCTTCCGTGGGTTGTCCTTCAACTTCGATAGAGATCCACTTGCCGAGCACATGCTTAGGCTCATCGTCAAGGAAGTCCCCATATCAGCTGAAGCCGAACGCTGGTGCCGCGATACGGAACCTGACTCCCTGATCCATACCCTTTGGACTGTTGGATTCCTCCGCGCTCAGGCAGTTGGCGGTATTAAGGCCAGGCGCCGAAGCGGCAGTTCCTACCTTGGATCACACCAGATCACATCGCTTAACTTGTCGAGCTTGCCACGATTCCATGTTCATCCCATGTTCCGCGCGTATCTCGGCCTGAAAGAAAGTAAGGACGGGCATGCCCAACAAGAGGATGCAGGCGACGCTTAAAAGCGCGCCCGATCCTCAGCGTTGAGCGGCGCTGCGCGCCGCTCAACGAGGCGAGCTGCTTCGCCATCGAATTGCCGTGCGGCGCGCAACCGCGCTGCCCAACAATTCACTGGAGCGCTTCGCCGTCTAAGCACGTCGCGGGGCGCGCCGTCTTAGGTGTCTCGTGCTCAGCTCGCCCCGTTCGGTCAAGACATGAAATAGGGCCATGTCGCTGACCGAAAACACAAAACGCCCCTCGGGAGACCACGATGATGAGTGCTCTGCGTCTGATTGTTGCAGGAGTAGCAATATGTGTCATTGGAACGGGTTGTGGTACGATCAGTGTACGAAATGACCTCACCTTCAACACACGGCAGGAACCAATCCCGAAGACTGTTGCGCTGTACGTTGCCCAGGATGCACAACAGTTCAAGCGGGAAGTCGGAAAGCAACCGACAAGGACAATAGAGTTC
>CAZVVD010000097.1:0-13906 GCA_964630555.1 uncultured Verrucomicrobiota bacterium
CCGCACGCACGGTTTGATGAGGGGCGGGTGGCAATCCCACCTGCCTACTCTACCCAATGACCGACCCCAATGACCCCCAATGACCCCCAACGACCCCGGGGATATGGTTGCCCAGGAACGGACAGTCATGCAGATTGCACAAGTCACCGATGTGGGCGAGAGCCAAGCCACGGGAGACCCTCTGGAGAGTTCCCCTGTATCTTTGCCGAGTATTGAACCTCATTCATATGGCCTGACAGAAGTCATTGGATATTCGCTTTTGGCTTTTGGAAAGTTGATAGAATAAATTGTGAAATACATCCATGATGTCTTTATTGCCATGTGTCTTTGATCTAGGGCGAGTTTACGTTGGAGCCATTGTGGAAGGCGTTTTTCTAATTGAAGGAATTGATCAGGTTAAGGATATCATCGAAGAAACAGAATATAACGACATCAAGCCTTTTCGTATAAGTGTTGTTAAGGTGTCAGGGGTTGAGAAAAGAAGCGACAAATGTTTTAAAGTCACTTTTTCTATTGTGTGTAAGACAATAGGATCATTTAGAAGTATATTAAGAATAGTGGCTCAAGATTGTTGTGAAGCTCAGGTGCTGATAACGGGGCATATTGCCCGCATATCACAAGGGTTAAACATTGCTTTTTGCTCGTCGGCATTTAGGCCGATGATACATTCTGTAGAACAGAGTCTGTTTGTTAGGGCCATGGATGCTGTCCCGGCGAGAGTTCATCATCTTGTTCAATTGGAAAATATTCTGGCCGAAAACATGGACACACTGGTTTTAAGTGATATGGGGCTCCGCGAGACTATTTCAAATCCTGACATCCGGGACGCAATTATACAGAAAGTTAAGAATGGCATGGGCCTTATCTGTTTTGCTGGCATTCACCATTTGGGTGCTTGTGAGGCAGCTAATAACCTATTAAAGCCATTCGGCATCGTGTATGATACGTGCAAACGAGTTGTGGAGCCAATGATCCTTGATTCCATGCAAATTCAGAAGATATCTATAACAGAAGGAATTAATTCGCTGTATTGGTATCCGGCGAATGCCGTTTCATTTAATGCAAATAATATCGCCTGTGTTATTAATGGTCGAAGTAAGGATTCTTCGATGATGTCAATTCTTTCAATATGTACGGCTCCGGCAATACTTGCGTTTGGCTTACCCTCCTGGGCAAACCTTCTTGCCGCTGGATATCCTTACGATAATATTCGTCTCTTGATTAATGCTCTTGTGGCAAGTCCAAAAGAGTGGGCAAAGGTTCCTTAGGGGTTTAAAAACTCTTCCATCTAAAAAGACGGCAGGGATTGGCTGTAATGGTCCAGCGAGATTTGCCTGGTGAAAATCAGGGAATTCGGGGGTGCAAAACGGGTGTCCGATTGGGTCAAGGCAGGGAAAAGGAACAGTAGATCAGGGAGGGAGACGATCACGCCGCGGGTTTGAGGCGACCACCACCTGGGCCTACCACGAGGGGGGCGGGTTGCTCACCACCAAGCAGGACGCTGCCAGCAAGAGCGTCAGCTACACCTACGCCACCGGCAGGCCGCCTCGACACCCGCACCTGGGCCCGCCAGGATGGCACGAACTGTAATAGTCCAGCGATTATTTCCATCGGAAATCTGAGTTGTCTGAAGACATAAGTCAGGCAGGGTGGTGTAATGGCCCAGGCCTTGGTGAGGGGGTGGGGTGTTAAACCATTCGGGATATGGTGTTGTATATGATCGGGCGCTATGGCGGGATGGCGTTGCGCGGGGCGGGCGCCGGGGCCGGGGGCATGACCTGGACGGCAGTCAGTGCCGCAATACGGCGGCTGACCCAACAAATGCGGCACGATGAGAAATTGGCAAAGTTTTGCGAACAGCTTCTGTTTATAATGTCGAAAGTCCAGACCTACCCGATTTCGCGGCCCAACCTTGAAAACATCGGTTGCCTGGAACTGCGCCGGAGGGATTCCATGAACAATCGGCAGAAAACGATCAGCGAATCGAAAGGACAGAGCCGATTTGATTTTCCAAGCGCCTGTCGTTGATCGTCTGATCCAAGGCGTAGTTGGCGCCCTCGGCGCCCGTGTAATAAAAACCGATAATGGCGATGTCCTTGTCGTCTTGCGCATCCGGGGCGCCATCGCCATCGAAGTCCAGCTCCAGGCGGGCGGCTCCAAAGCCCAGGTAATCTTTGAACGACAAGGCGCTGACGATTAAAGTGTCATTCGTGGCGAAGTCGTCCGTCACCGCGATGTTCAGCGTCCGGTTCGCATTGGTGTAGCCGACCGTCGTATCCACCTTGGCCTTGGCCGTGCCTTCAAAAGTCGGCGCGCGGTTCGTTTCGTCCCAGGCCATGGCGAAGCCGGCGGGAATCGACACCGCCAACGACCCCCCATTGCTGACGGCCGGAGCATCGGAGACGACGGCGATCGTGATCGGGCTGGCGGCCACCGGCGCATTCCCGCGGTAAAAAAAACGATCCGCGGACGAAGAGATGCTGACTGCCGACGCGATCATCGGCGCAAGATCGTTCGTCATCGCGTCCATGGCCGAACTGGCGCCTGGCCCGCCGGTAAAACTCGCATCAGCCAGCCCGTGGGGTCCGCTAATGATCCAGGCCGCCATACACCCAGCCAATACTCCTGTCCGTGTCTTGCGCACTGTTCTCTCCTCACCCACCCACCCACCTTCCCGCAAGTCGGCAGGGGGAGGCGGCCGGCGCCGATGGCCGAAGAATCGCGCTTCAGGGCGCGGACCTCGCGCCGCGCCAGCCGAGCCCGTAGCAGCACGTTCGGTTCGCATTTACGCGGGCGGCCCTGCTGCGGTCTGACACCCGCGCGGGGTCGCTCGTAGAGTACCAATTGCCGCCGCGCGTCGCGGCGCCGGCCGCATCCGACCCCGGCCAGCCGCTGACATCCGCATCACCGCTCGCATTGACTGACCCGTTGCCGTGAAGTCCAGTGAATGCCCGTCCCGCTGTCGTTCCCACCGTCACCGCTCGCTCCCACAGACTCCCCGACAAATCCAATGCCCCATAATAGCCAGCCCCCGCATTTGTCCGGGCCGAGCTCGCGCGCGCATAACTGCCGCATCGATACGGCCCATCGTAACCACAGGCATTGTAGTTACAGTTCCCCTGGTCCGGTGTCTCATAGGCGCTGTTTAAGGAGATCAACGCCTCGGTTGCCGTCTCCAGCGTCGGGCTGCCCCAGGCCAATTCGTCGGCCACCGGATCCAATGGGCCTCGGCACGCCTTTTCGAACTCCAGTTCTGTCATCGGCCGCAACGCGGCCCAATCCGCGTACGCCGCGCCATCCGCCCACGAGATATAATCGCACGCCACCCATTCGGCATCGTTAGTTTCATTCAATTTCGCGGCGTTGGCGTTGGTGGCCGCCCCGGCGTTATTGTTCGCGTCGCACCCGAAAAAGGCCGGGGATCCGCCAGTCTTTTTGATGAAATTACGGTAGCTGCTGAAATGCAACCCGCTGTCGTGCCGGGGGTTCTGCTGGTTCGGCGTAAGGGTGTTGAGGAAGTCGCAATACTGCCGCTGGGATATCTCCGTCTTCATCAGGTAGAACGCGGCATAGCCCTTGGGAAAAGCGTTGGAGATCGGGCCCTCTTGATCTCCTCCATATACGGAACTCCCATAGAACAAATTGCCGTCGCTGGTCCCCACCGCGATAGCATCTTCATTGGTGATCGCAAAGACATCCGTGGTGTTCGGATACTTGTAGAACTCCGATATTCCGCTTCCGCCCGAACCTATGTAGAAACCGCCTTGGGGCACATAGACCATTTCGATGGCGAAGACCTTGACCCGGGCACTCTGGTATTTCATCACCCCATTGGTGGCGAAATCCCACCACAACCGCACCCCGGTATTCGACACCGTCCCCACTCCCTCCGCCGAACGCTGGATGAAGGCCCCCATCCTGTCCGCCGGCACAACGATATCCAGGTTGGCGCCCACGCCGTTGGTGAAGCCCGGCGGGTTCGTTCCGTTCGCCGCCAAGGTGGCATGGTTCCAGTTGCTCCCGCCGTCGGTGGAATACTTCACGAACACCCAGCAAGCGTCGAAATTCGTCACCGCGTCCCGCCAGGAATTATCCCAGGCTATGTCGAATTGCACCGCGACTTTGCCGGCGGCCGGCGCAAACAGTGCCGTGTTAGTCACCGTCAGGTTGTTGGCCGGGATTGGAGCGGCCGCCGCCAGCAGCGCCGCCATGACCCCGCCGGTCGCCGCAGCTCTCTTCCTTCTGAATCTCATGCGCTTATTCCCGGAGCATGCCCTGTCGCGCTCTGGACTTGCTCACAAGGCTAACCGCGCTTCGCTCGGTTGCTTTCAGACGGGGATTGGCTGCGAGGGATGGCCCTGTATTCTTCAAGGGTTCTACCGTTGACCGTTGCCAATGGTAACATTTCCAAATTGTGAATCAATGTAGGGCCTCCGACGGAGCCGCGCAAGCCATTTTTGCGCGTTCATTCCAGCGCCGGGCCTTGGAGTAGCTCCGTATCATAAGCATGGCCTCGGCCGTGTCTTCGTGCCAAAAGATGCCGGGTCCATTGAGGCAGAGAATGATTGCCCGGCGGATGGCGCTCTTCATCAGACTGAAGAAATAGGTGCGCTCCATTGACCTTCTGTAATGGTCCAGCAAGATTTGCCTGTTGAAAATCAGGGATTCCGGGGGGCAATAGGGGCTCGGCAGAGGAAAAGCCGAGTTCAGGGGCAAGAGGCAGGAACGGTAGATCAGGGAGGAAGGCCGTCAGGCCGCGGAGTTGAGGCGAACAATCGGCAGGTGTTTGCGGTTTTTGAAATGCGACCCACCGAGCGTCAAGGGCTGAAGGGGCGCGTTGCGGCGCCGGCGGTCAGCCGTCGGCGCCGGTTGTTGGTCTGGCATCCGGTCATGCTTCCGGCGCGAGCGTTCCCTGGCCCGCTCGGCCCGCGGGCAGGCCATTCTTGACACGGCCGCAGGGGGGATGTTAGGGTCATTGCGTTTATGGACCCGGTTCAACCATCCGCCGCCGGCACCCGCCTGGCCGACCTGCTGAAACGCACCGGCCTGTTCAGCGCCGAGCAGGTGGCCCGGCTGCTGGAGCACAAGGCCGAGGGCGGGACCTCCATCACCCGCCGGGTGGTGGAGGAGAAGCTGGCGGACGAGGAGGCCTTCCTGACGGCCGTCGGCAAGGCGCTGGGCTACCCCTACCTGCGGCTCAACGAGGCGGCGGTCGATGCCGGAGTTCTGGAGCGCCTGCCGGCCAAGGTGGTCTTCCAGTACAACGTCGTGCCCCTGGCCGTCGACAACGGCTGCCTGCGGGTGGCCACCAACGATCCCTTCAATCCCGGCCTGGCCGACGCCCTGCGGCTGGTCTCCGGCATGCGGATCCGCCTGGCGTTGAGTTCCTCCGCCGACATTGCCAAGGCCATCAACCGCTTCTACGGCGTGGGCGCCGACACGGTTGAACGCCTGATTCAGGACAACCGCATCGAGCTGGAGCCCGAGGAGTCCCTGACCAAGGTGGATTTGAGCGACCTCGACCACGAGGCCTCGATCGTCAAGTTCGTGAACCAGGTCATCTGGGAGGCCTACAAGGACCGGGCCACCGATATCCACTTCGAGCCCATGGAGGACGAGCTGCGCATCCGCTACCGGGTGGACGGCGTCCTGCACCAGACCTCCATGCCCTCCCAGCTCAAGCGCTTCCAGGCCGCGATTCTCTCGCGTATCAAGGTCATGGCCAATATGGACATCGCCGAGAAGCGCCTGCCCCAGGACGGCCGCATCGGCCTGGCCATCCACGGCGAGACCCTCGACATCCGCGTGTCCACCATCCCCACCGTCTACGGGGAGAGCGTCAGCCTCCGGCTGCTGACCCGCGGTAGCGGGATCCTGAGCCTGGACGGCGTGGGGATGTCGCCCCGGGACGACGCCATCATCCGCAAGCTGATCCGCCGGCCGCACGGCATCCTGCTGGTGACCGGCCCCACCGGCTCGGGCAAGTCCACGACCCTCTACGCCTGGCTGCACACGATCAACTCGATCGAGAAGCGCATCATCACCATCGAGGACCCGATCGAGTACGAGATGTCGGGCATCAACCAGATCCACGTGCGCTCGGAAATCGGGTTGACCTTCGCCACCGGCCTGCGGCACATCCTGCGCCAGGACCCCAACGTCATCATGGTGGGGGAAATCCGCGACTTCGAGACCGCCGAGATAGCCATCCGCGCCTCGCTGACCGGCCACCTGGTCTTCAGCACCCTGCACACCAACGACGCCGCCGGGGCCATCACCCGCCTGATCGACATGGGGGTCGAGCCCTTCCTGGTGGCCTCCTCGGTGGAAGCCATCGTGGCCCAGCGCCTGGTGCGCGTGTTATGCGACGCCTGCAAGCGCTCCCAGCCGATCGACCGCCCGTTCCTCGAGGGCGTCAATTTCCCCCTGGCCGAGCTCGGCGACCAGCCCATCTACGAGGCCTGCGGCTGCGAGCTCTGCCGGCAAACCGGCTTCCTCGGGCGCTCCGGCATCTTCGAGGTCCTCAACATCACCGACGCCATCCGTCCCATGATCATCGCCCGCGAGTCCGCCAACGCGATCAAGCAGAAGGGCATCGCCGAGGGCATGCGCACCCTGCGCGACGACGGCTGGGCCAAGGTGCTCAAGGGCAAGACCACTGTCGAGGAGGTCCTGCGGGTTTCCGAAGAGGACGAATAGATTTCACGAAGCAACGTTCCATGGCCGTTTTTACCTACACCGCGCGCACCAAGTCCGGGGAGAAAACGTCCGGCTCCGTCGAGGCCCCCGATCGGCGCGCGGCCCTGCTCCAGGTCGAGCGCCTGGGCTGCGTGCCCATCGCGGTGACCGAGCGCAGCGCCGAGGCGGCCCCGGCGGCGGCCGGCTTCTCCTGGTCCGCCTGGCTGGCGCGCCGCCCGCGGCGCCTGAAAATGACCTCGCGCGAGGTCCTGCTCTTCACCAGCGAGCTCAGCGACCTGCTGGCTTCCGGCATGAAGCTGAGCAACGCCCTGAACGCCCTCGCCCGCCGGCGGACGAATACGGCCGGCGACGAGATCATCCGGACCCTGCGGGACGAGATCATCCAGGGCAAGAGCCTCTCGGCCGCGCTGGCGGAGTTCAAGGAAACCTTTTCGCCCCTGTATGTCAGCCTGATCCGCTCGGGCGAGGCCGGCGGCAACCAGGCGGAGGTCCTGCGGCAGATTGTCCGGCATTACGAGCGGCTCCAGGAGGTCAAGGAAAAGGTCGTCATGGCCCTGGTCTATCCCTGCATCGTGCTGGTCATGGGCTTCGCGACCCTGGTGTTCTCGATGGTGTTCGTGATTCCCCGCTTTGCCCTGATTTTCCAGGACCTGGGCAGCACCCTGCCGCTGCCGACCCGCATTCTCATCGGCGTCAGCACCGGCCTGATCCGCTACGGCTGGCTGCTGGCCATTGCCCTGGTGGCCCTGATCCTGATGTTCCGGCGCTACCTGGCGACGGCGCCCGGCCGGCTCTGGTGGCACGGCGTCCAACTGCGGGTGCCGCTGATCCGGGAGATCGTCACGGCCAGCGCGTTCACCCAGTTTGCCCGGACCCTGGGCATGCTGGTTGCCAACGGCGTGCCCGTCCTGGACGCCCTCTCCATCGGCGAGCGCACCGTCCAAAACGTGATCATCGCCGGGGAAATTCGCAAGGCCAAGGAGCGGGTCACCGACGGCACCACGATTTCCGGGCCCCTGGCGGCCGGCAAGATTTTTCCGCCCATGCTGACGGACATGCTGGCGATCGGGGAGGAGACCGGCGACATGAGCGGGGCCCTGGGGCATATCGCCCGCCGCTATGAGGGCCTGCTGGACCGCAGCGTGAAAATTTTCACCACGGTCCTGGAGCCGATCCTGATCGTGCTGATGGCGGTCATGGTGGGCTTCGTCGCCATCAGCATCCTGCTGGCAGTCTTCGACCTCACCAGCGGGCTGAACGTGAAATGAATTTCGCGCCGACGGGACCTTGACCCTGTGGTCGCACGGATAGGCCGCGCGCGCTTTCCCGGCACGTCTCGCGGCCCGCGGCGCCCGGTCGCGGGGGCCCGGGGCCGGAAGACGCATGGCGGGGTTCCGTGCGATAAGGGTGGACCGGGCGCTCCGCGCGCGGTATCCTTGAATCGCCGGACCGGACGGCCTCCGCCGGCGGAGGCCCCGCGGACGCCCGGTCGCGAACCGGGCGTGGCGCGCGCTGATGCGACGGTGAACGGAACGTAGAACAGGCCAAGGAGGTTGCCGATGAATCGGATCCAAACAGGCAAGCAAGAATCACAGGGCGCGGCCCGGAGCGGGTTCACGCTCATCGAGGTCCTGCTGGTGGTGGTGATCATCGGGATCCTGGCGGCCATCGTCGTGCCGCGCCTGGGCGGGCGGACCAAGGAGGCGCAGATCGCGGCCGCCCGGGCCGGGATTGACGGCATCAGCCTGGCGATCGATCTCTACGAGACCGATACCGGTGCCTATCCCCCCAGCCTGCAGGCCCTCCTCACCCGGGGGTCCGAAAAGAACTGGAAGGGGCCCTACCTGAAAAAGGGCACCGTGCCCGTCGATCCCTGGGGCAAGGAATACATGTACTCGGCCAGCGACAACGGCTACGTGGTCAAATCGCTCGGGCCGGACGGCGTGGACAGCGCCGACGACGTCAGCAGCGACAAGTAGCCCCGGCCGCGGCCGGGCCGGGGCGGCCGGGCGCCGGCGCGGGATTCCGCCATGAACACGCCCATTGCTCCGCAGCGTCTGCCTTCGCCCCGCCGCCCGCCGGGCGCGGTTTTGGCGCGTGGGGGGCGGTTCCGCCGGGCCTTCACCCTGGTGGAGCTCCTGCTGGTGGTGGTGATCATCGGCGTCAGCCTGACCCTGGCCCTGCCCTCGATGGTGGAGTCCATGCGCTGGCATCGCCTGCGGACCGCCTCCCGCACGCTGGTGACCGTCGCCCGCTACGCGCGCAGCATGGCGATCCTGAAACAGAGCGACCTCTCTCTCTCCTTCAACCTCGACACCGGGCAGGTGGACATGACCGCGGCCGGCACGACCCTGCCGCGCTTCACCCGGATCCTCGAGGGGGTGGCCCTGGACTACGTGGAGCTGGAGGGGGCGGACCGCGCCACCGAGGGGACCGTCACGGTGCCCTACCGCCGAAGCGGCGTCTGTCGGCCGTTCGCGGTCAAGGTCCGCGACCGGCACGGCCACCACGTGGTGATCCGGGTGGACGCCCTCTCCAGCGTCGTCGCCCGGGAGTCGGGGCGGAATTGAATGCCACCCCCCTGGATTGCGAGCAAAAGCCCGCCGGAGGGCGTGTCGGCCGCCGGCCGGCGGCGGCCGGACCTGAAACGATGAACAGAACGTCCCCAGCAGGCGCGCTCCCGGCGGGCCTTTCCTTGCGGCGGGGCTTCACCCTGGTCGAGGTCGTGATGGCCCTGGCCATCTTGAGCATCGGCATTTTCGTGCTCATCGCCTGCACCGCGAAATGCCTGGCCGTCATCCGCATGTCCCGCCATTACCAGAACGCGCGCCTGACCCTGGAACGGGGCGAACTCGATCACCCCCTGGTCTGGACCAACGAGCCCGACCAAAACGCGGTGGCGCCCCGGGACTATCCCGGCGGCTATACCTATTCCCGGACGCTGGCGCCGGTCGACGGCGAGGAAAGCCTCTACCGGGTGACGACCCGCGTCGCCTGGTCCGAATCCGGCCAGGCTGCCGGCGAGGAAGTGGTTGGCCTGTTTTACAGTCCCAAGGACGCTCTCGAGCGGTGAGGTCCGCGCCATGCCCACTCCATCCTCCGCCGCAATCCGCCGGGCGCCGCCGGCCTTCACCCTGGTGGAGGTCATGGTGGCGGTGGCCCTGCTGGCGACTGCCATGGCCATCACCTTCGGCGCCTATCACAGCATCTCCCGCGCCTGGCAGCGGGGCGTGACCCTGGCGGACCGCCTGAACCACGGCGATTTCGCCACGGAGCAGCTGGTCAACGGCCTGCGCTGCGCATTCTACCCGCCGCCGCAATCCAACGCCGCGACGCTCGACCCGGATTACGGGTTCTGGCTCGAAAAAAGCGGGGGCGGTCCGGAAGCGCGGGACGTGATCAGCTGGGTGAAGATCGGCCCCGCCCTGCTGGGGCCGGATGATGCCCTGGGCCGCGGGCTGCACCGGGTGCGGATTTCAATCGAGGACGATCGCGACGGCCGGCCGGCGGTGGCGGCCCGCGCCTGGCGGCCGTTCGCGAATCCCGAGTCTTTCAGTCCCGAAGGGCTCGACCCCTTTTACGTCTCCGGCCAGGTGCAGGGCCTGGCCTGCCGGGTCGCGACCAACCAGACCGACGAAGGCTGGCAGTGGGAGGAGACCTGGGAAAACGAGGCCACCAACCGCCTGCCGCTGGCGGTGGAGCTCACCCTCACCCTGAACGCGATCGACGAGGACGACGAGCCGGTGGAAGTGAAGCGGCTGGTGGAGATTCCCGTGGCGGCTTTATCGTTGAGTAAAAAATGATCCTGCCCCGCGGGGCGGCGCCGGCAAGACCGGCATGACCGGCAGGCGATCGGCATGAACAAGCTTCGTCAGACGAACCGCAGCGGCGGGTCCGCCCTGATTGTGGTCCTGTGGGTGCTGGGCCTGCTCTCGATGTTCGTGGTGGCCTTCGCCTTCGACATGCACATCGAATCCCGGGTGACCTCCGCCTGGCGCAAGCAGCTCAAGGCCGCCCACCTGGCGCGGGCGGGGGTGGAGCTGGCGCGCATGATGCTCCTGGAAACCGCGGACTCGGACCTCAACAACACCGATCCCGCGGCCTACCTGGCCAAGGGCCAGGACGAGGCCTTGCGTTACGCGGTCTGGGGGGTGGCCCACGGCGGCGGCGCCACCCTCGAGCGTCCGTTCGGGGAGGGCGCGATCGTGCTCTCCATCCGGCCCGAGAACGCGCGCCTGAACCTCAACGCCATGATCAACATCGCCAACCGCGACGCGACCTTCGAGGCCTGGGAGCCCCTGTTCGAACGCGCGGGGGTGCCGCGCGAGCTGTGGGACGGCTTGGTGGACTGCCTGCTGGACTGGGTGGACCCGAACGAGCTCACCCACCTATCCGGCGCCGAGTCCCTCTATTACGAGAGCCTGGACCCGCCCTACAAGGCCAAGAACCGGCCCCTGGCCACCGTGGACGAGCTGATCATGGTCAAGGGCTTCAACGAGCCGATCGCCGACAGCGGTGTGACGGTGTATCAGGCCGTGGCCGGCCACCTCACCGCCTACTCCGAGGACCAGAAGGTCAACATCAACGCGGTCTCGCGCGACACCCTCATGGCGGTGCTGGATATCGACGCCGCCCTGGCGGAACAGATCATCGCCGAGCGCATCGGCCCGGACGGCCGGGAAGGCACCGAGGACGACCAGCCCTTCAAGGACCTCAACGACCTCCTGGCGCGGTTCCCCGTCCTGGGCCCGGCGGTGGCCGAGCGCATCGCCTTCAGCGCCACCGGCCGTTTCACGATCCAGTCCCGCGGCCGGGTGGGGGACCTGGAGCAGGTGATCACCTGCGTCGTGAAACTGGACGGCCGGCGCGTCGTCATTCTCAACTGGTTCGAAGGCCCTCCCGAAGACAACCCCATAACCAGTTGACATCCCTCTCGCGGATGGTAGACAATGCCCGGAAAAGCGTCCCCCCGTGGACGCGCTCCCGTTTCGAGGCCACCATGGCGACAGCCCCACAACCTCCCGAGCGCCGCGACGGTTCCATGCGCTCCCGCGCCCGGGGCGCCCGCCTTCAGGCGGGAGGCTTTTGGTCCGCGCTCGACCAGGACCTGCGCAAGGGACGCCGCCGCCGGGCGCCGGCCACCGGCCTGCGCATTCGGGGAAACGTCGTCGAATGGGCGACGCTGTGCGAGGGGAAGCGGGGCCTGGAAACGCTGTCCGCCGGCCGGGTAGCGCTGGAAGGCGATGCCGCCGTCCTGGCCGATCCCGCCCAGCTGGCCGAGGCCATCCGGCGCCAGTGCCCCGGCGTGTCCGGGACCGTCTCCTTCGGGCTGGCGTCCGGGCAGATGCTCCTGCGGGTGGTGGACCTGCCTTCGACCGATCCCGACGAGATGGCCGGCATGATCAAGCTCCAGCTTGACAAGTTTTCGCCCTTCCCCGAGGAGCGCATGGCCTTTTCCTACGAAGTCCTCCAGGCGGCCGGTGGCGGTTGCCGGGCGCTGATCGCGGCGGTGCAGAAGGATACCCTCGATGCCGCCGGCACCGTGTGCCGGCAGGCCGGATTCGCCCTGCGCCGGATTGACGCCGATCTCATGGGATGGTGGCGGCTCCTGGCGGACCAGGGCGCGATGCCCGCCGCCGGCCGCCACCTGGTCTTGCGGCTGGAGGAGGAGGGCGGCATCCTGCTGGCGGTCCAGGACGGAAGCCTGGCGGCGGTTAAAACGATCGGGGCGCGCGGCGGGCTGCCGGAGGAGGAGTATGCCGGCGAGCTGGCCCACGAGCTGGGCGCCTTCATCCTGGTGCTGGACCTGGAGCAGGGCGTGGCGCCGGTCAGCGGCCTGGACCTGTGGCGGCAAGGCCCGGCGCCGCCCGCCCTGCTGGAACGGCTGCGGACTGAGCTGGGCCAGGCCCCCCGGGAGCGCGACCTGGGCGCCATGCCGGCGTTGAGCGAGGGGCTGGCCCGGCGGATGCTCGCCCCGCCGTTCGAGGCCGCGTCCGCCCCCGGCCGGGGCGCGGCCGCCGTGCTGGACCTGGTGCCGGCGGTCTGGCGCTCGGCCGAGGACTCCCTGCGCGTGAAGCGCCGGCTGATCGCCGCCTCGATCCTGGTCGCGGGCATCTGGCTGGCGCTGGTCCTGGGGCTCGTGGCAATCTATACCGCCCAGCAGCGCGGCCTGGAAACGACGGAGCGGCGTTTGGCCGAGGTGCAGAAGCCCGCCGACGAGGTGCGCGCCATGCAGCGGCGCGCCCGCGCCTTCGAGCAGTACCTGGACCGCCGGCAGTCGGCCCTGGAATGCCTGCGCGAGGTCAGCCGGCTGCTCCCGGAAGGCATCACCCTGGCGGCCTTCCAGTTCAAGAAAGCCAAGAGCGTCATCCTGCGGGGCGAGGCCCTGACCGTGAATCCCATTTACGACTTCAAGCAGGAACTCGACAAGTCGCCCCTGTTCAGCCGCGTGGACATGGGCAGCATCCAGCCCGGCAAGCGCAAGACCGAAACCGTGCAGACCTTCCAGATGACCCTGCACCTGCCGGAGGAGCAGCCATGAAACTCTCCAGCCGGGAAGCCGTCCTGGGCTGGGCCGTCGGGATCCTGGTCCTGGCCAGCCTGACCTACTGGTTTGCCGCGCCCCGGGCGCGGATCTGGATGGAAAACAGGGAGCGCCGCCGGCAGGTGGCGGAGCGCATTGTCCTCCAGCAAGCCCTGCTCGCGTCGCGGGAGGAGTGGGTCGGCCGGCTGGAGGCCCTGAAAACCCGGCTGGCCAGGTACGAGGCCGCCCAGGACGTCACCGCCGATTACCTCAAGATCCTGGAGCGGATCGCCGGGGAGAACCGCCTGCGCCTGGTCCGGCGCCAGCCGCAGAAGGAAAAGCGGCACGGGGACCTCTACGAGCGGGCCATTGACTGCACCTGGGAGGGGAGCTTGGACGCGCTGGTCCGGTTCCTCTTCGCCCTGGGCAAGGAGAGCGTGGCCATGGACATCGAGGACCTGACGGTCTCCATGATCCCCGGGGGCAAGAACGAACTCAAGGGCAACTTCACTCTGATGTGCGTCTATTCCCGGGCCGGCGGCCCGCCGCCCGAGGCTCCCGCCGCCCCCGCGCCCCCCAAACCCGGACCTGACCGGGACACAAACTAGGCGTTGTGTTCTTCGGTCGGATCTGCCACAATAAGCCCGGAACGGAGAGCCTGTCCGGTGAGGGGGATCTAGGTTA
>CAZVVD010000098.1:0-6218 GCA_964630555.1 uncultured Verrucomicrobiota bacterium
GGGGCGAGTCCATGGCTTCCGCCACGTTCTGGGCCAGCAGGTTCTCCTGCTGCAGGTAGCGCAGCCAGACCCGAATGGCCACGAACAGGCGCGACACCGAGTTGGCGCTGAGGCCCCGGTCCTTCTCGGCGATCAGGAAGTCGAGGAGCTGTTTGCGGGTCAGGGCATTGAGGGTGGCCACCTTGCGGACCTCGAGAAAGGCGACAAACTTTTTCAGATCGGCGGCGTAGGCCGCCCGGGTATTGGCGCTCAGGCCCAGCTCGAGGGAAATGTAATCCAGGAATGGATCAATCAGAGCCAGCATAACCGTGCGCCCAAGCCAACCTTCCCGAACGGATGGCCAACGCCTTCCGCCCTCCCCCATCACCGATCCGCACGCCGCAGGTTACCGGCATTCCGGCGGCAGGGCGGCAACCGCATTGCTGGAGGCCAGGGTATTGTCGGCATCGAAACCGGCCCCGGCCACGGCGAACTCCAGGTTCTTGCGCGCCAAAATCATGGAGTTGTAGGTCACCGTCACCCGCCCCTGCTGGAAATCGGGGCGCACGCCGATGACCCCCCGGTGGCGGGCCAGGGTATCCTGGACGATCTTGGCGCAGGCCGCGTTTGTGACCCCAGGGGTCCGGAGGACCACGGTGCGAATATCGGTCCGGCGGCAGGCGCCCAGGGTCGCCAGCAAAAGCAGGCCCGCGACGATCGTCAGCGCTGTTTTCATGGACCTCCTCCCGGCCAAGCGTTCCGCGCGCTGGCATCCACCCTAGCGCCGGCGTCCCGGCGGCGTCAACAAAAAAAACGCGGGCGGGGCTTGACCTGATATTTCGAATTCCGTAATTTACGGTTCGTGGATATTCCTGACATCAAAAGGCCCGCGCCCCTGACCCTGGAGGCGTTCGCGGACCGCCTGGTTCAGCTCGGCCCCCGGCTGATGGGCACGCTGGTGCAGTACGACCGCGGCTACCTGGCCCGCGGCCTCATCACCCTGCCCCAGCTCTGGGTTCTGCGCCAGATCGCCTCGCTGGGGACCTGTTCCATGCGCGCCCTGGCCCAGGCCCAGGGCGTTCGCGGTTCGACCCTGACCGGGCAGGTGGATCGGCTGGTCGCCCTGGGGTTGGTGCGGCGTTTCCAGGACGCCGGCGACCGCCGCACGGTCCTGGCGGCGGTCACGCCCAAGGGGCGCCGGATCCTGGCGGCGGTGCGGGCCGAGCGGCACAAGGCCATCCTGCGGGTGTTCCGTCCGTTGTCGGTGCGGGACCGGACCGTCTACTTGGACATCTTCGAGAAGATCTTGGCCGGCCTGGCGGCCTCGGTCGGCGGCCCGCGGGACGGGAGGCGGACGTGAACGGTTTATGCGCGAGCCTGCCGTGGCAAGCCGCCGCCGGCCTGCTTTGGCTGGCGTCCGGCCTGGCCGCGGCCGACCCCGCCGGTCCGGCCCCCGCGCCGACGGCCGGATTTAACCCCCAGGTCTACATCGCCGGCGCGCGCACCAACCTGCTCCTGCGCCTCGGGCGGGCGGATTGCGTGGCGTACGCCCTGGAGAACAACCCCGACATCAAGATCCGGCGCATTCAACCCATCCTGCGCCGGGATGACGTGCGCATCGCCAACGCCGACTTCGATCCCACCCTCACGCTCTCGGCGATTCTGGAGGACACCACCGAGCTCTCGCCCAACCTCATCGCCGGCACCAACCTGTCGAACACCCGGCTCGGCGACGCCAACGCCAACCTGGGGGGCAAGCTCTGGACCGGCGCCCGCTACGACCTCGGCGTGGACTTTTACCGCCTGAAGTCCAGTTCGCCCACGGCCCTCATCAACCCCGCCTTCGGCCTCGAACCCCAGCTGACCCTGGCCCAGCCCCTGCTGCGCGGGGCGGGCGTGGCCTACAACCGCGCCGAGATCGTCATCGCCCGGAACAACGTGCAGGTGTCGGAACAGGAATTCCTGCACGCCGCCATGGGCGTCATCGTCCGCGTCCTGGAAACCTACTACGCCCTTTACTACGCGCGCGCGAAATACTTCATCGAGTTCGACACCCTGGAGCGCACGCGTCTGCTCCTGCAAATCAACCAGGCGCGCTACGCCCGGGGCCTGCTCAGTTCGGTGGACCTGCTGGAAACGGAAGCCGCGGTCGCCAGCGGCGCAAACGGGTGATCAGCGCCTTCGCGGCGGTGGAAAACGCCGAAGACGTCCTCAAGCTGGTCACCTACCTGGCGGAGGATCCCGCCCTCTGGAATGCGCGCCTCCAGCTCCTCGACGAGCCGGTCTTCCGCCTGCGGCGCATCGAGCTGGTCGAGAGCCTGGAAAGGGCCTTCAAGCACCGCCCGGATTACCGCGCCCAGACCGTGGCCCTGGCCAACCGCGACATCCGCATCCGGCTGACCCGTCAGGACCGGCTGCCGACCCTTGACCTCGTGGGCAGCTTCGGCCTGAACGGGCTGGGCGAGAGCGCCGGCGACGCCGCCGACCACGCCACGCTGGACTACAAGGACTGGATGCTCGGGGTCAGGGTCACGGTCCCCTGGGGCCGGGGCGACCGCGCCCGCTACGACAAGAGCCGCTGGGAGAAGACCCAGGCCCTGCTGGAGCTCAAGCGCCTGGAGCAGGAGATCATCTGCGAGGTCCGCAACCGCGTGCGCGAGGTGGACATCCAGCGCACCCAGACCGAAGCCGCCCTGCTGGCGGCCGACATGGAGCAGGAGCACTACGACGCCCAGCAGGAACGCTACGCGGCCGGCCAGGTCAGCACCCACGATTTCCTCGATTACCAGAACCGGCTGGCCACGGCCCGCCTGGACTACGTCAAGGCCCTGATTGATTACCAGCTCAGCCAGGTCCGCCTGGACCAGGCCGAGGGCATGACGCTGGCCAACAACCACATCAGCCTGGAGACCCGGCATGACCCCTAACTCCCACCGCCCGGTTCAACGCGCGGCCCGCCCCGCGGCGATTGCCCTGGCCTGTCTCCTGGCGTTCCTGGGCGGTTGCCGCGAGGCCCGGAAACCGGCCGGAGCGGAACCGGTTCCGGTCCTGGCCATGCGCGTTGAAACCCGCACCCTGCGCCGCACGCTCGACTACGCGGGCAACATCCGGGCCCGGGAAGAAGCCGCCGTCTATCCCAAGGTGGCTGGAAAGCTCATGGAGCGGGTGCGCGAGGAAGGCGCCCGGGTGGCAAAAGGCGACGTGCTGGCCTTCATCGACCGGGACGAGGTCGGGTTCACCTACGAAAAGGCGCCGGTGGAGAGTCCGCTGGACGGGATCGTGGGCCGGGTTCACGCTGATCACGGCGCCAGCGTCACGCCCCAGACAGCCATCGCCCTGGTGGTGGACATCGAGGCGGTTGAGCTGCTGTTGAACGTGCCCGAAAAGCACATCGCCGGGGTCAGCCTGGGCCAGGCGGCCGAGGCGGTCGTGGACGCCTGGCCGGCGGAAACCTTCACCGGGCGGGTGACCCGCATCAGCCCGGTCATGGACCTTGACACCCGCACCGCGCCGGTGGAAATCACCCTGCCCAACCCCGGCCACCGGCTCAAGCCCGGCATGTTCGCCCGGGTGCGCCTGGTGCTCGAGGAGCATCCGAACGCCGCCGTGATCGCCAAGGAAGCGATCCTGGGCAAGGCGCCCCGGACCTACGTCTATGTCGTCAGCAATCAGCTGGCCCACTCGCGCGACGTGCGCCTGGGCCTGCGCGCCGGTGCCGAGTGCGAGGTCACGGAGGGGCTGGCGCGCGGCGACGCGGTCGTTATCATGGGCCAGCAGCGGCTGCGCGACGGCGCGGCGGTGCGCGTCGAATTCGCCGGGGCGGACGCTGCCGGCGACCGGGGCGCGCGCGTGCCAGAAAGGGCCCCATGACGCTTCCCGATTTCGGCGTCCGCCGGCCGGTCACGAACCTGATGATCTTTTTCGGGATCATGATCATCTCGTTCTACGCCCTGTCGCGCCTGGGGCTGGACCGGATGCCCGAAATCGAGCCGCCCTCGATTTCGGTCATCGCGACCTACCCCGGCGCCGGCCCGGAGGACGTCGAGATCAAGGTCACCGAGCCGCTGGAGAACCAGCTGGCCACCACCCCCGGCATCGAAAAAATCACCGCCCGCTCGCGGGAAGGGGTCGCGGTCATCACCCTGCGCTTTGCCTGGGGCCACAACCTGGACGAGGCCTCCAATGACATCCGCGACCGGATCGAGATGTCCAAGCGCCTGCTGCCGGACATTCCCGACGAGATGGACAACCCGTTCATTTTCAAGTTCAACACCGCCATGAGTCCGGTGATGTTCGTCGGCATCACCGCCGGGCGGACCTACCCGGAACTCTACGACCTGATCGACAAGCGCGTCGGCGACGCCCTGCGCCAGATTCCCGGGGTCGGCACGGTCCAGATCCACGGCGGCCTTCAGCGCCAGATCAACGTTTGGATCGACCGGGTCAAGCTGGAGAGCTCTGGGTTTTCGATCCTGGATGTGAAGAACGTGCTGGCGGCCGAGAACATCACCCAGCCGGTGGGCGACCTGAAGACCGGCCTGTCGGAATACATCCTGCGCCTGCCGGGCGAATTCGCCAGCCCGGACGAGATCAACGCCGTGATCCTGGGGCAGCGCCAGGGAAAACTGGTCTACCTGAAGGACATCGCCCGGGTCGAGGACGGCTACAAGGAGCGTTCCACCCTCGTGCAAATCAACGGCCAGGACGGGGTGCAGATGATGATCCAGAAGCAGACCGGGGTCAACACGGTCGAGGTGGCCAAGCGCATCAAGCGCACCCTCGACCGGCTGGGCCCCCAGCTGCCGGCGGATGTCGAGATGCACATTGTGATGGACGCCTCCCAGGACATCCTGGATTCGCTGGCGACCCTGCGGGCCGCGGCGCGCGATGCAGTCCTGCTGGTCATCCTGATCACATGGTTTTTCCTGCGCCACTTCCGCCCGAGCATGATCATCGCCCTGACCATCCCCTTCTCCATGCTGATCGCCTTCATCTACCTGTTCCTGAGCGGCAGGACCCTCAACTCGATCAGCCTCTCCGCCCTGACCATCGCCGTCGGCATGGTCGTGGACGACGCCATCGTGGTGGTTGACAACGTCATGCGCCACCGGGAACGGGGCCAGCGCCCGCGCGAGGCGGCCATCTTCGGCACCTCGGAGATGTTCCTGGCCATCCTGGCCTCGACCTCGACGACCGTGGTGGTTTTCATGCCGCTGCTCTTCGTCTCGGGCGTGGTCGGCATCATGTTCGGGGAGCTGGCGGTCATCATCATCGTGACCCTCATGGCCTCGCTCTTCACCGCCACCACCTTCACCCCGATGCTGTGTTCGGTCTGGCTGAAAGACCCGCCGGCCGGCGTTCCCGCCCGGCGCGGACAGAAGCACGCCGGCCGCCGCTGGATGGCCGCCGCCTTTGCGCTCTCCGAGCGCTGGTTTGGCGCCGCGGAGCGCGCCTACAGCCGGGCCCTGGCCGGGTGCCTGCGGCACCGGACCGCCGTGCTCCTGGGGTTCAGCGGGATTTTCCTGGCCAGCCTGGCCCTGACGCCGCTGGTGGGCACCGAGTTCATCCCGGAGGAGGACTCCGGCGACATGAACGTCACCGTCCACCTGCCGATCGGCACGCGCCTGGAGGAAAGCGACAAGATTGCCCGGCGGATCGAGGCTATCATCGTCGAGGAGATTCCCGAGCGCCGCTTCTTCCGGGTGCGGGCCGGCGGCGGTGGCGGCATGGGCGGCGTGTTCGGAGGCGCCGCGGGATCGCATGTCATCTCCGGCGGCATCAAGCTGACTCCGAAAACCCAACGCGCCCGCGGGGCCAGGGAAATCGCCCAGGCGGTCCGGTCCCGGATCCGGACGCTGCCCGGGGTGCTCAAGACGGACGTCAACACCGGCAACCCGATGGGCCAGCTCATCACCGGAACCAGCGGGAAGAAAATCCAAGTCGAAGTCATCGGGCATTCCTTCGCCGACACCGACTCCGTGGGCGAACAGATCCAGGCGCTGCTGGAGCGCATCCCGGGAGCCGTGGACGTCAGCCTTTCGCGCGAGCTGAAGCGCCCGGAGCTGCGGGTGGTCGTGGACCGCGAGAAGTCGGCGGCCCTGGGCTTGAACATGAGCACGGTGTCGGAGAGCGTGAAGACCTTTTTCGAGGGCGCCACCGCCAGCAAGTACCGCGAACAGGGCGAAACCTACGAATTCGATGCCGACGGCCTGCTGGCAGTTTGCGTGCAACACGAGCTC
>CAZVVD010000098.1:6228-13837 GCA_964630555.1 uncultured Verrucomicrobiota bacterium
ACCTACGATATCTACGTCCGCCTGGAAGACGCCTATCGGACCCGCCCGGAGGACCTGGAGAACCTGGCGATCGTGTCGCCTTTCACCGGCGCCTCGCTGCGCCTGGCCAACTTCGTCCGGCTGACGGAAACGGTCGGGCCGGTGGAAATCGAGCGCAAGAACCGCGAGCGCGTCCTGCGGGTGGAGTGCAACACCGACCAGCGGGCCATGGGCAAGGTGATCCAGGACCTCGAGCGCGCGTTGGACGGGATCGCCGTGCCGGAGGGGATCGTCATCGAGATCGGCGGCGAAGCCGAGGAGCAGGCCAAGGCCTTCCGCGACCTGACGCTTCTCCTGCTGCTGGGGATCGCCCTGGTCTACATGGTCATGGCCGCCCAGTTCGAATCCCTGCTGGACCCGTTCGTCATCATGTTCTCGGTGCCCTTCACCTTCACCGGGGTCATCCTGGCGTTCCTGGTCACCGGCACGACCCTGAGCGTGATCACTTTCCTGGGCATCGTCATGCTGGTGGGTATCGTGGTCAAGAATGCCATTGTGCTCATCAGCTACATCAACATCCTGCGGGCGCGGGGGCTGCCCCTGGCCGAGGCCGTGTCCACCGGCGGGGCCCACCGGCTGCGCCCGGTGCTGATGACCACCGCCTCGACCCTGATGGGCCTGGTGCCGCTGGCGTTCTCGCGCGGGACGGGGTCGGAGGTCTGGCAGCCGCTGGGGATTACCATGATCGGGGGACTCATGGTCTCAACCTTCATCACCATGCTGTTCGTGCCGACCCTCTACGCGGTGTTCGAGTCGCGGCGCCACGCCCGGCGATCCTCCCCTGGCGCGGGCGCCGTCGGGAAGGACCTGCCATGAAAATGCTGATGCTGGTTTTCAACGAAGCCGTCGACGAGGACGTCATGGAAATCCTGCAGCTTTGCGGGATCGAGTCCTATACCCGCCTGGAGGGCCTGTTCGGCAAGGGGCGCTCCTCGGGCACCCATCTCGGCACGGACGTCTGGCCGGGCCGCAACGACGCCCTTCTGCTGGCGGTGTCCGACGAGCAGGCCCGTCAGGCCCTGGAGGGCATTCGGGCCCTGCGGGCGCGGCTGAAGAGCGAGGGGATCAAGGGCTTCGTCTGGAACCTGGAAAGCGTGACCTGAAAGCTCGCGGGCCGCCGGCCGGCGATCAGGCCGGACCGAGAGGACTCTTGGGCGGCTGGCGGTCGAGGATCACGGCAGGCACGGTCTTCCAGCCCAGGCGGCGGCAGGCCTGGAGGCGCAGGTGCCCGGCGGCGACCGCGTAGGCGCCATTCTCCCGGCGTTCGACCACGATGGGCTGCAGCAGCCCCATCTGGGAAATGCGGGCGGCCATTTCGCCAATCTCCCGGGCGGTCTCCGGATTGGACAGATCGGGCTCGGATCCCTGGATCAGGTTGACGTCGACATCCGTGATTTCGGCGTCGTTGCCGGCGGTGGCGTCGCCGTCCGCGCGGCGCCCGCCCTGGATGCCCATGCGGTAGGAATAGACATAGGGAATGGCGAAATCGACCTGGGGATTGCCCTGGAACTGCTCGAAAATCCGGCGGGTGATCTCGTGGACGATTTTCGGGCGCTGCATGGCCAAGGTCATATAGCGCAGGCGCAGATAGACCCCGTAATCGTAAAGATCGGAGCGGATGTAGGGGGTCTGGCCGGTCTGCTTGATCACCTCGCCGGTGACCTCGGTGGCCGCGTTCATCAGGATGCGCTCGGCCGCCTGCCAATCCGAGTCGTAGGTGATGCGGACGACCACCTCGTCGAGGACGAAGGGGTCCGCCTGCTGGGGCGTGTAGTTGATGACCACGGTGCTGAAGAGCATGGCGTTGGGAATGAGGATGTGCCGCCCGGAGGCCTCCTCCGTGCCCACGGTGCCGCCCACCTGGTTGAGGACGGTGTACATCATCCCCATCTGCTTGACGTCCCCGATCAGGCCCAGGTTGGGCATCATCACACGGTCGCCGAGGCGGAACGGGCGCTTGAGCGTCACCAGGATCCAGGCCGCCAGGCCGCTGATGGGGGCCTGGAGCGACCAGCCCAGCAGCATGCCGATAAAGGGCGCCACCGCCACCCAGGACCCGGCCAGCTTGCCCATGAAGTGAAAAAACGCCGTGATGATGGCGATCCCGACGCCGAAGCGCAGGAGCGCGGCGATCATGGAGATTTCGCTGGGCGCGCCCCGGTGGACGCGCACCTTGACCGTGAAGGCCAGGATGCAGATCTCGTAAATCGCCAGCACCGCCGCCGTGAACGCCAGGTAGTCGGTGAAGGACTTGCCCTGGGGAAATTCGAAAAAGGAGATCCTGAGGTGGTCCAGCCAGAAAAACAGGGCGGCCAGCAGGCCGAACACCACCAGCAGGCCGATCCGCACTCTCGTCGTCGCATTGATCCGGTCGTTCACGGGGCCGAACTATGGCCGAAGGCCCCCGGCATGTCAAGCCATAGCGCCCCCCGGCCGAGGATCAGAAGCTGGTCCGCCTTCCCGCGGCCGTCCGCGCGCGCTTTTTTTGACAGCGCCCCAGGGCCGGTGGGAGTCAGGCCGGCTCGGCCGGCACCTTGACCGCCAGGGCGCGCGGGGCCACCTCGATGTCAAAGCGCGCGGCGGCAGGCAGCTCCTCGCCGTCCAGCTGGGCGGGCTCCGGCCGGGCCAGGCGCACCTCGATCCTCCGGCCCCGGGTCATCGAGCACTCGCGCTGGAAGCGCTCGGGCAGGGTCAGGATCCGGCGGGGATGGGTCCGGAACGAGAGCAGGTATTTCGCGAGGTAATCCGTTTGGCCGGCGATCGCCACGACGTCGAGGAGGCCGTCATTGGCGAAGGCGTCCGGGCACAGCACAAAAACGCCGGCGTAGACCCGGGTGTTGTTGACCACCAGGTTGATCAGCGGACCGGAATACCAGGGCTGGCCGTCGACCTTGACTTCGGCCTGGATGCGGCGCTGGCGCCACAGACGGGTCCCCGCGCTCAGGGTGTAGAGCAGGTTTCCGCGGACCAGGCGGCCCAGGACGGGCCAGCGGGCCAGGGCCTGCTTCCGGCGGTTGTGTTCGCGGAGGATGCGGGAATCCAGGCCGACCGTGAGGGAATTGCTGAACCAGGTCTGCCCCAGGCGTCCGAGGTCCATGCGGTAATCGGCCCCGTAACGGATCGTGGCCACCGCCCGCCGCAGGTCGCCGGAAAAGTAGTCATCGCTGGCGTCCAGGCCGAACGACTTGGCGATGGAGTTGCCGGTGCCCAGGGGAATCATGGCGTAGGGCGGCAGGACGGCCGCCGGGCGGGCGGCGCGGAACGCCATCAGCGCGTTCATGACGCCGGAATGGGTGCCATCGCCGCCTACCCCCACGATGGCGGCGTAGTGATCCGCGGGGGTCTGTTCCAGGCGCCGCGCCACCTGCTCTCCGGGCGGCTGGTCGGGGCTGGAGAGCCGGTCGCAGGTGATGCCGAGCGCCGCCATCAGTTCCACTACCCGCGGCCAGCGGCGCAGGGCCACCCCGTTGCCGGCGGTGGGATTCAGCACGCAGAGCGCATGGATGGTTGAAGGCATAGCCTATCGCCCTCTCAGTCGGCCAACGAAACGCGGCCGGTCCGGCGCTCCAGCCCGCCGCGATCCCCCTCCCGCGCCTCGCATGATAGCCCACCCCATTCCCGTCAATCAAGCCGCAAAGGGGATTGACAACCGCAACCGGAGAGGGCATAAGCAGGGGGATTATGAATGAGCCGTCGACCTTGGTCACCGCCGCCGTGTCGTGGCCGTGGATTTTGCTGGACGTGGGCCTGCACCTGGCCCTCTTCCTGCTGGTCGTGTTTCACTGCCTGAAAACCCGGCGGGAATCCACCTCGGCCCTGCTCTGGATTTTCGTGGCCTGGTCGTTCCCGGTCATCGGCGCCCTGCTGTACGCGGTCTTCGGCATCAACCGCGTCGGGCTCAAGGCCTGGCGCAAGCAGCGGGCCGACAGCGCCTTCCTGGCGGCGCGCGAATCGCGGGAGGACGAGGCCCTGCCCATGGCCTACTGGCGGGCCGTGCACCGCGCCACGGCGGCCGAGCCGGCCGACCCGGCCGCCGCCGAGTTCAACCGGACCATGAACCGCCTGATGCCCGACCATCCCCTGCTGGGAGGCAACCTCCTTCGGCCCCTGGTGGACGGCGACGAGGCCTACCCCGCCATGCGCGCGGCCATCCGCAACGCCCGCCACCACATCCACCTCCAATCCTTCATCATCGGCCATGACGCCCTCAGCCGGGAATTCCTCGACCTGCTGGCGGACAAGGCCCGCGGCGGCGTCGCCGTGCGGGTGCTCTACGACCAGTTCGGCTCGACCGGCGCGGTCCTCGCCCGCGCGTTCGCGCGCTACACGGGCATCCCCCGCCTGCGGTTTCACGGCTGGACCCAGGCCAACATGTTCAAGCGCCAGTTCCAAGTCAATTTGCGGAACCACCGCAAAATCCTGGTGGTGGACGGGGAGGAGGCTTTTTTTGGAGGGATCAACATCCGCGGCGAAAACGTGTCCCAAGCCGGCCGGCCGGCCATCCGCGACTACCACACCGCCGCGCGGGGGCCGATCGTACAGGAACTGCAGTATTCGTTTCTGCGCGACTGGTATTTCGCCACCGAAGAGGATCCCGAAATTCTGCTTCAGCAGGCCCATTTCCCGCGGGTGGCGGCGGTGGGATCCGCCCTGGCGCGCCTGGTCAACAGCGGGCCGACGCCCGACGAAATGGAAAACGTCGCCGACGTATTCTTCGAGTGCCTGGTCTCGGCCCGCAAGCAGCTTTTGGTGGTGACGCCCTACTTCGTGCCCCCCCAGGACATCCTGCGCGCCTTCCGGGCGGCGGCTTCGCGGGGCGTGGACGTGCGCTTGCTGGCGCCGAAGATCAACAACCACCTGTACGCCGGCCTGGCCGGCAAGGCGCTCTACGAGGAGCTGCTGCTGGCGGGGGTGCGGATCTTCGAGCGCCCGCCGCCGTTCATGCACGCCAAGGCGCTGATCATGGACGACAAGCTGGCGCTGGTCGGCAGCGCCAACCTCGATGTGCGCAGCCTGCGCCTGAACTACGAGACCAACCTGCTGGTGTTCGACGACGCCTACGTCAACGCCCTCAAGCGGATCGTGCTGGCCGACTTTACCCAGGGCAAGGAGCTGAACCTGGCGGCCTGGCAGCGCCGGCCGGCCTCGCGCCGCCTGCTGGAAAACTTCTGCCACCTGCTGATGCCGGTGCTTTAGATCCCGCCAAGAATCCGTGGCCGGCGCGCTGCGCGATGACACCGCGTCCCCGGTTCGGATGAATAATTACGCCAAGCCGCCAAGCCGCCAAGCCGCCCAGAGACAAGCCTGACCAGCAAGGTTCGGTTGCTTGGCGGCTGCGCGCCTTGGCGTGAAATACCCCTGCGTATTTCGGCCAAGCCGCCGGCTCACCTCAGAGTCAGGGTCAGGGCCGCGAACGACAGCGGCGGCAGCGCGCAGAGCGCCTGGCCGTCCATAATCTTGACGCCATCAAACGGGGCGGTCTTGACGACGGCATCGTCCTCGAACGAGTTGGCCGCCTTGGCGCCGGGGCCCGTCAGGATCTCGGCGCTGTCGCGCGAGCGGATCGCGCCGTCGGCCAGGGCCACGCGCACCTCGGCCGGCTCGCTGACGCTCCGGTTGGTGAGGAACACCTTGAGCGCTTTCCCGTCCAGGATGGCGCTGGCGTCGATGAAGGGGCACGTCCCGTGTTCCCGGGCCTCGTAGGAAGGCCCGTCCAGAAACACCCGCAGGGCCTCGCCCCGGCGGCGCCGCGAGAACATCTCGAAGGGATGAAAGATGGTCTGGATGAACATCCGGTCCCCGCGGGTCATGACCGGCGCGATGACGTTGACGATCTGGGCGAGGTTGGCGATTTTCATCACGTCGGCGTGGCGGACGAAGCTGTGCAGGAAGCCGGCGACGACGAGCGCGTCCTCGAGGGTGTAGGTCACCTCCGCAAGGTGGCGGGGGAATTCCCGCTCGGCCTTGTATTCGTTGCTGCTCCAGACATTCCACTCGTCGAAGCACAAGTAGGTGCGCTTGTCGCTGCGGTGCCGGGCCTTGACGTAGCGGCAGGCGGCGTCCATTTCCTCGATCTGGCGGTCAATGGCTTTCGTGATCGCCAGGAAGTTCGGCGTGTCGTTGTCGTGGTTGCTGACGTAGCGGTGCAGGCTGATGTATGCGGGCATGTGCAGGGTGCCGAAGTACTCGAGAACCTGGCGATCCCATTCCATGTAGGTCCGCATGCCCATGCCGCCGCTCGTTCCACAGGCGACCAGCTCGATGGACTTGTCCAGGTCCTTCATCAGCTTGGCGGCCTGCTGGGCGCGGATGGCGTACTCCCCGGCCGGGACGTGGCCGAGCTGCCAGTCGCCGTCCATTTCGTTCCCCAGGCACCAGAGCTTGACGGCATAGGGCTCGCGGTGGCCGTTGGCGACCCGCAGGTCGGCGTAGCGGGTGCCCGGCTTGCCGTTGCAGTATTCCAGCCAGTTGCGGGCTTCCTCGGGCGTGCCGGTCCCCAGGTTGACCGTCAGCATGGGCGTCCAGCCCATCTTGCGGCACAGTCCGATGAACTCGTCGGTGCCGAACCGGTTGGGCTCGAGGCTCTGCCAGGCCAGTTCCCGGAGCGTGGGGCGCGACTCGCGCGGCCCGACGCCGTCCTGCCAGTGATAGCCGGAGGCGAAGTTGCCGCCCGGGTAGCGCATGGCGGTCATGTCCAGACGCCGCAGGGCGTCCAAGACATCCCGCCGGCAGCCCTCGGCGTCGGCGTGGGGGCTGTCGGGCTGGTAGACCCCCTCGTAGACGGCACGCCCCATGTGTTCCAGGAAGCCGCCGAAAATCCGGGAATCCACCGGGGCGATGCGGGCTTCGGTGAGGAGGGTGATGCGGGTGGGCTTCATACGTAACCTCCGGTTGGGGTTGGTTGAGACGACGCGGATGCGGCGCTACAGCCCGGCATCCACGCGCACTTTGGGAAAGTCCGTGAACCAGAATTGCAGCCAGACGTCGTAATCGTCGTCCAGCCAGTCGAAGCCCACCTTGGCGGTCAGGCAGCCGAACATGCGCTGGACCGAGAGCCCGTATTCCTCAAGGGTGCTGTCCTCGAACTCGTAGCGAACGTAGCCGCTGAAGCGCCAGCCGACGTAAGGCGAAATCGTCAGGGTGTTGAACAGCAGGCTGCTGCTCTCGTTCTGGTAGCGGTGTTCGACCTCGTAGGACCAGAAGGTCTTATCGAGCACGGTCAGGCGGGTGTTGAAGGTTTTGAAGCCCGGCTGGTAGGTGTCGTAATCGCCGTCGAGCTTGAGCACCAGCCAGTCGAAGGGGGTCGAGCGGACGTCGAAGGAGACGTCGCCGAGCTCGTGCTCGGCCTCCCGGGTCTGGAAGCGGTAGACCGACCAGATGTCGAAATACAGCAGGTCGTAGACCGTGCGGCGCTTGGTCTGGATCTTGTTGCGGATACCGAACTTGAGGCTGTTCTGCAGACCGAGGGTGTCGGCCTCGTCGAACTGGTAGAGCTGGTTGGAGAGCACGTTGGGTTCGGGGGTGAAGGTGTAGTCGGTGTAGGGCTCGGCGATGTGGCGCACGTTGTTGA
>CAZVVD010000099.1:0-13825 GCA_964630555.1 uncultured Verrucomicrobiota bacterium
AGGTTTTCGTGTTGTCGTTTGCACACCCGTAAAACGCATCCCGGTCCCTAATATCGGTTTGAGGCAAGATCCTGAAATTGACCGTATAATGGAGATCCCTCGCACGGGTGAGTATGTCAATCTGTGTTATCCTGTGATTTGCATGACGAATACGGTTGGAGTGGAAAAGGATCCGAATACGGACTGAGGGAACTATAGGAGTATAGGGGTTCAGGGGATTCGGTGACGGACAATCGAGGGAAAAACTAAGGCGACAAGCGGGAATAATCGCTGAAGTTTCTAGGGTTGACGGACGAAAAGAAGGGAACAAGCGGCGGAGAGGGAGAGAAGCGGGCCAACCAGAGGCGCTACGCGCTCGGGACAAGGACCAGAATTGACCCAATGATCAACTTGTTGAATATTTAGACCCCAATGAGGTATGTGCTGGCCATTGACCAGGGGACGACCGGCAGCCGGGTTGTCCTCTATGACCGCGGCGGACGCAAGCGCGCCGCTGCCTACGAGGAGTTTCCCCAGCACTTTCCCCGGCCGGGCTGGGTGGAGCACGATCCCCGCGACCTCTGGCGCAGCGTGAGCCGCTCGCTCCAGCGGGTCTTGGCCAAGGCGCCCGGAGTGGCCATCGCCGCCATCGGGATCACCAACCAGCGGGAGACAACGGTCCTCTGGGACCGCGAAACCGGCCGGCCGGTCTACAACGCGATCGTCTGGCAGTGCCGGCGGACGGCCGACCGCTGCCGGGAGCTGGCGAAAAACCGCGCGCGGGCGGAGTGGATCCGGCGGCGGACGGGGCTCCCGATCGACGCCTACTTCTCCGCGACGAAGATCGAATGGATTCTCAGGAACGTCCCGGGCGTCCTGGCCCGGGCGAGGGCCGGGCAAATCCTCTTCGGCACGACCGACACGTGGCTCCTCTGGAAGCTCACCGGCGGCCGGGTCCACGCCACGGACTGCACCAACGCCTCCCGCACGATGCTGTTCAACATCGGGACGCTGCAATGGGACGACGAAATCCTGGACTTTTTCGGGATTCCCAAAACCCTGCTTCCGGCCGTGAAACCCTCCTCCGGCGTCTTCGGCCGCACGGTCGGCATCGGCCGGCTCCCCGCCGGCATCCCCATCGCCGGGATCGCCGGGGACCAGCAGGCCGCGCTCTTCGGCCAGGCCTGCTTCCGGGCCGGGGAGATCAAGAACACCTACGGCACCGGCTCGTTCATCCTGATGAACACCGGGAGCAAGCGGCCGTCTTCCCGGCACGGGCTGATCACGACGCTGGCCTGCGGCCCGAAGGGGGAGCCGGTCTACGCGCTGGAGGGATCGGTCTTTGTCGCCGGCGCCGCGATCCAGTGGCTGAGGGACGGCCTGAAGCTCATCGGGAAAGCGTCGGACTCCGAAAAGCTGGCGCTCTCGGTCCGGGACAACGGGGGCGTCTATTTCGTGCCGGCCCTCGTCGGGCTGGGAGCGCCTTACTGGGACCCGGACGCGCGCGGATTGATCGCCGGCATCACGCGCGGCACGCGGCGGGGCCACATCGCCCGGGCCGCCCTCGAGGCGATCTGCTACCAGGCCCGGGACGTCATGGCCGCGATGGAAAAAGATTCGGGGCTCAGGATCCGCAGCCTGAAGGTGGATGGCGGGGCGGTCTCGAACAACCTCCTCTGCCAGCTCCAGGCGGATATTTTGCAGCGGGCGGTCGTGCGCCCGAAGGTCATCGAGATCACGTCGCTGGGCGCGGCCACCCTGGCGGGGCTGGCCGTCGGTTTCTGGAAGAGCGCGGAACAGATCCGGAACTGCTGGAGGGTTGACCGGACGTTCCGGCCGCGGCTGTCCCGGCGCGCGGCGCAGGCCCTCTATGCCGGCTGGCAGGCGGCGGTGCGCCGGGCGCTGTCGCCCGCGCCGGCCTAGGGCGGGAAATCCATGGCTCCGTGCAGATGGAGAATCCCGATCGGTTGTTGTTGCCCCCCGGCAGCGGAGTTCCTATGATGCGCGCTCGAACCGGGCGGAAGGTCCGCCGACGGGAACGCGCAGATGATGGAACCCTGGCATAGTCTTTCGGCGGCCGAGGCGCTGGCGAAGCTGGCGACGGACGCGGAACACGGGCTGGACGAGGCGGAAGCCCGCCGGCGCGCGGACCTCCACGGCCCCAACGCGCTGACGGAACGCGGGATCAAGAGCCCGTGGCTGATCCTCTGGGAACAGCTCACCGGCGTGATGATCGTGATCCTGGTCGTGGCCGCCGTCGTCTCCGCCGCCCTGGGCGAGCTCGCCGACGCGATCGTGATTTTCGTGATCGTCGTCCTCAATGCCCTCCTCGGGCTCACCCAGGAATACCGCGCCGAAAAGGCGATGGCCGCGCTCAAGAAAATGGCTGTCCCCGTCGTCCGCGTCCGGCGCGGCGGGGGCGGGCAGGAAATCTCCTCCCGCGAGCTGGTGCCGGGCGATATCCTCCTGCTCGAAGCCGGCAACCTGGTGCCGGCCGATTGCCGCCTGCTGGAGGCGGCCAACCTGCGGGTGCAGGAGGCGGCCCTGACCGGCGAGTCCGAGCCGGTCGAGAAGAACACCCGGCCGCTCGCCGGCGGCGACACGCCCCTGGCCGACCGCCGCAACATGGTCTACCTGGGCACGATGGTGACCTACGGGCGCGGGCTGGCCGTGGTCGCCGAGACCGGCATGCGCACCCAACTGGGCGGGATCGCCACCCTGATCCAGACGGTCAAGCGCGAGGCCACGCCGCTGCAGAAGAAACTGGCCCAGCTCGGCCGCGGCCTGGCCGTGGCGGCCCTGGCCCTGGTGGCCGTGATTTTCGTCCAGGGCCTGATCCGCGGGGGGCTGGGCGTCGAGAACCTCAAGCTGATGTTTCTGACCGCCATCAGCATGGCGGTGGCGGCGGTGCCCGAGGGGTTGCCCGCGGTGGTGACCATCGCCCTGGCCCTGGGCGCCCAGCGCATGCTCCGCCAGCGGGCCCTGATCCGGAAACTGCTGGCAGTGGAAACCCTTGGCTCGGTCACCGTAATCTGCTCCGACAAGACCGGCACGCTGACCGAAAACCGCATGACGGTCAGCGTGCTGGACGTGGCCGGGCACAGGATTGACCTGACCGAGCGCCTGGCGCGCGGCGCTCCGGTGCTGGACGGCCGGCCCGGCCCGCTCCCGCCGGAGGCGGACCGCCCCGACCTGGCCCTGCTGCTGGCGGCGGGGGCGCTTTGCAATGACGCGTTCTTGAAAGGCGATCCTGCCGGGCGCGGGCCGGTCCAGGCGATCGGCGATCCGACCGAGGGCGCGCTGGTCGTGGCCGCCGCCTCCTTCGGCTTGTGGAAGCAAGACTTGGAGCGCGCCCTGCCGCGGGTGGACGAGGCGCCTTTCGATTCGGAGCGCAAGCGGATGACGACCGTTCACCGGGTCGGGCCGGCGCTCCCGCCGCTCCTCGACCGCGCCCTCGCCGCCGCCGGCGGCCGCCCGGCGCGCCTGGTGTTCTGCAAAGGCGCCGTAGATGGCCTGCTCGGGGTGTGCAACCGCGTCTGGGCGGCGGAGCGGCCGCAGCCGATCAGCGAGGAACAGCGCCGGCGGGCGCTGGCCGCCAACGACAGCCTGGCCCGGAACGGGATGCGCGTGCTGGGGGTTGCCTTCCGCCCGGAGGATGGCGACGGGCCGCAGCCGGACCCGGAGCGCGAGCTGGTGTTTCTTGGGCTGGTGGGCATGATCGATCCGCCGCGGCAGGAGGTCCGCGACGCGGTCCGGACCTGCCGGGACGCCGGGATTCGCCCGGTGATGATCACGGGCGACCATCCCCTCACGGCCCTGGAAATCGCCCGCCAGCTCGGCATCGCTTCCGGCGACACCCTGCTCACGGGGGCCGAGCTCGACCGCCTCCCGGAGGCCGAGCTGCGCCGGCGGGTGGGGGAGGTGTCGGTCTACGCGCGCGTGGCCCCGGAGCACAAGCTGCGGATCGTCGAGGCCCTGCAGGCCTGCGGGCACGTCGCCGCCATGACGGGGGACGGCGTCAACGACGCCCCGGCGCTGCGCAAGGCGGATATCGGCGTGGCCATGGGGATCACCGGCACCGACGTCACCAAGGAGGCGGCGGACATGGTGCTGCAGGACGACAACTTCGCCACGATCGTCGCGGCGGTCAAGGAAGGCCGGGTGATCTTCGACAACATCCTCAAATTCATCAAGTATCTCCTGAGCACGAACTCGGGCGAACTATGGGTCATGCTGCTGGCGCCGTTTTTCGGGATGCCGCTGCCGTTGCTGCCGATCCAGATCCTGTGGATGAACCTGGTCACCGACGGCCTGCCGGCCCTGGCGCTCAGCGTCGAGCCCGCGGAGCGCGACGTCATGCGCCGCCGGCCGCGGCAGGCCACGGACAACATCTTCGGCGGCGGGATGGGCTGGCACATCCTCTGGGTCGGGCTGCTGATGTGCGCGGTCTCCCTGGGCGCGGGCGGATGGGACGCCGGCCGGAACGGCGGCTTCGGCGAGCCCGAGGCGATCCGGCATTTCCGCACCCTGGTCTTCACCATCGTCACCTTCCTCCAGCTGGCCCACGTGCTCGCCATCCGTTCCCACCAGCAGTCGCTCTTCACCCTCGGCCTGTTCTCGAACCCGCACCTGCTGGGCGCGGTGGCGCTGACCTTCTTCCTGCAGTTGGCCATGATCTACGCGCCCTTCCTGCAGCGGGTCTTCCAGACCGTCCCGCTCTCGGCCGCCGACCTGGCCCTGTGCATCGCGGCAGGCACCACGGTGTTCTGGGCCGTCGAGCTGGAAAAATTCTTCCGCCGCCGCCAGGCGGCGATCGGGTAGTGCTTTTCGGCCGGCGCCGCGCCGGCCCGGCCAGTCGGCCAACCTCCGGGTTGACGGGACCCCTGGGGCGGTCCGCCTGGCGAGCGATTTTTCAGAGCTTCTGAGGGCCCGCAATTCTTCCGGGAAAACCGATTGACGCCGCCAGGCTCGGAAGCTATCATCCGGCGCGTTTTGTCCACCACGTTAACCCCAGCATTCTGGAGGTCGGTATCATGAGAGTTGCGGGCACCTGGTCGCGGCGGGTCTTGGCATGGGCGGGCATCCTGGCGTTCACGGCCGTCACCGGGGCGGTGGCGGGGGAGGCGGACATCAATTTGCCAGACCTGCATGCCGTCAGTTTCGACATCCTGGGGATGCCGGTGGGCGGGCTGGCCCTGTTGTATGGCGGCTTGGGCGTCTGCGTCATCGGCCTGATCTTCGGGCTGGTCCAGTACCACCAGACCCGGGCCCTGCCGGTGCACGCGAGCATGAGTGACGTCTCGCAGGTGATTTGGGAGACCTGCAAGACCTACCTGTTCCAGCAGGGCAAGTTCCTGGCCTTCCTCTGGCTCCTGATCGGCGCCTGCATGTGGTACTACTTCGGCGCGCTCCAGCACAAGCCGGTGCTGGAGATCCTCATCATTCTGGCCTGCTCGATCCTGGGCATCCTGGGCTCCTACGGGGTGGCCTGGTTCGGCATCCGCATCAACACCCGCGCCAACTCCCGCTCGGCCTTCGCGGCCCTGCGCGGCATCCCCTGGCCGGCCCTGGAAATCCCCATGAAGTCGGGGATGAGCGTCGGGCTCCTGCTCGTGAGCGTGGAGCTGTTCTTCATGATCTGCATCCTGGCCTTCCTGCCCCGGAACCTGGCCGGGCCGTGCTTTATCGGGTTTGCCATCGGCGAGTCGCTCGGCGCCAGCGCCCTGCGCATCTGCGGCGGGATCTTCACCAAGATCGCCGATATCGGCTCCGACCTGATGAAGATCATCTTCAAGCTTCCCGAGGACGACCCCAAGAACCCCGGAGTCATCGCCGACTGCACCGGCGACAACGCCGGCGACAGCGTCGGGCCGACCGCCGACGGCTTCGAGACCTACGGCGTCACCGGGGTGGCCCTGATCGCCTTCCTGGCCCTGGCCCTGGTGGCCAATCCCGTGATGTGCGGCAAGCTGATCGTCTGGATTTTCGTCATGCGCATCCTGATGATCCTGACCTCGCTGGTGGCCTACGCGATCAACGCCCGGGCCTGCGCGGCCAAGTTCGCCACGGCCCCGGAGTTCGACGCCGAGCAGCCCCTGACCCGGCTGGTCTGGATCACCTCGCTGATCTCGGTGGCCGTGACCTTTGCGGCCAGCTGCCTGCTCCTGCCGCCCTCCGCCCACGGCAGCCTCTGGTGGGTGCTGGCGGTGATCATCAGCTGCGGCACCCTGGCCGGCGCCCTGATCCCCGAGTTCACGAAGGCTTTCACCAGCACGAACTCCCGCCACGTGAAGGAGGTCGTCACCTCGGCCCGCCAGGGCGGGGCCTCGCTCGACATCCTCTCCGGCTTCGTGGCCGGAAATTTCTCGGCCTTCTGGGAGGGGCTCCTCATCCTGGTCCTGATGCTGGTGAGCTTCCTGCTCTCCCGCCATCCGGACCTGGCGGCGATCATGCCCCCGGCCTTGGCCTTCGCCACCCCGATTTTCGCCTTCGGCCTGGTGGCCTTCGGCTTCCTCGGCATGGGCCCGGTGACCATCGCCGTGGACAGCTTCGGGCCGGTCTCCGATAACGCCCAGTCGGTCTACGAGCTGAGCCGGATCGAGTCCCGCCCGGGCATTAAGGAGGAGATCCAGCGCGACTTCGGCTTCGCGCCCGACTTCGAGAAGGCCAAGGACTGCCTGGAGAAGAACGACGGCGCCGGCAACACCTTCAAGGCCACGGCCAAGCCCGTGCTGATCGGCACGGCCGTCGTCGGCGCCACGACGATGATCTTCGGGATCATCCTGCTGCTGGATAGCGTCTTTGGCAACGTCATCGCCAGCCTGAGCCTGGTCCAGCCGCAGGTGATGATGGGCCTGCTCATGGGCGGCGCGGTGATCTACTGGTTCACCGGCGCGGCCACCCAGGCGGTGGTCACCGGCGCCTACCGCGCCGTGGTCTACATCAAGGAGCACATCAAGCTGGACAGCGCCAGCGCCTCCATCGCGGACAGCAAGGAGGTTGTCCGGATCTGCACCGTCTACGCCCAGAAGGGCATGCTGAACATTTTCGTGGCCATCTTCTGCCTGGCCCTGGCCCTGCCGTTCTTCGACCCCTTCTTCTTCATCGGCTACCTCGTGGCCATCGCCTTCTTCGGGCTGTTCCAGGCGATTTTCATGGCCAATGCCGGCGGCGCCTGGGACAACGCCAAGAAGATCGTCGAGGTGGACCTGCGCATGAAGGGCACCGACCTGCACGCCGCCAGCGTCGTCGGCGACACCGTGGGCGATCCCTTCAAGGACACCTCCTCGGTGGCCATGAACCCGGTGATCAAGTTCACCACCCTTTTCGGCCTACTGGCCGTGGAGATCGCGGTGACCATGCAGAAGGGCGGCCTGGCCCGGCCCGCGCTGGCCATCGGCGCGGTCCTTTTCGTCGTGGCCCTGGTCTTCATCTACCGCTCGTTCTACAGCATGCGCATCCCGGCGGAGAAATAGGCTGGAGGAAGCAGAGCCTCAGAGGTCAGAACACCAGAAGTCGGAGCAGCCGACGCAGGGCAAAACCTTGGAATTGAGAAGGGTGATTCTGGTTTTCCGTTCTGACTGCTGACCTCTGAGGCTCTGTCTGGTGCGCCTGTCCCGTCTGCCGATCCGCGCGACAAGCCCCGCGGCCGGCGCCGCACCCGGCCCATTTCGTTCTCGCCGAGAGCGCGGCGCTGTTCCGCCGCATCGGCGCCCGGCGCTCGTTCGCCACCCGACCCCGGCCGGCCGGTTTTCAGCGTTGAACGCCGGGAAGGATGTGGTAAAGAGTCGGTGAGGGTTGGCATGAAGGCACCTGAAACTTCCAAGATCCTGCCGGACCCGGCGCGCATCCGCGCCTGGCGGACGGCCGGCGCGTCGGCCGGCGGCGTAGCCGTCGTGGCCGGCTCGTTTGACATCTTCCAGCCGGGCAATCTCCTGGCCCTGCGCGCGGCCGCCCGCCGGGCGGGTCGGGTCTGCGCGGTGGTGGACGCCGACGAACAGCTTCAGAACCGGAGCTGGGCCTGGAATTCGGCGGAGGCGCGGACGGAATCCGTCGCCCACCTCCGGGACGCCGCCGCGGTCCTCTGCCTGACAGCGGACCAGGCCGCCGCCGGGCTCGGCGCGCTGCGGCCCTATGTCCTTGTGGATTGCCTGGCCCGGCCGGCCATGACCCGGCTGCAGCAACTGGCCCGCGAGCTGGCGGAGGGTGTTGACGACCTCCCGCCGGTGGCCGGCTGTTTCAGCCAGGATATCTCCGACCGGATCCTGCGCAACGCCACCCCCGTGCCCGTCGCGTCCGTCCCGGACGGCCCGACGCCGGGGCAGGCAGACCTGGACCGCTTTCGGCCGCGCCGCGGCCGCCCGACCCTGGTCACCGTCAACGGCTGTTTCGACATCCTCCATCTCGGGCACCTGTGCCTGCTGGCGCGGGCCCGGCGGCTGGGGGACGACCTCGTCGTGCTGGTCAACGACGACGACTCGGTCCGGGCCTACAAGGGCCCGACCCGGCCGGTGTTCCCGGCGCCGTTCCGGCTGGCGGCCCTGCGGGCCCTGGACTCGGTCTCGCTGGCGCTCCCCTTTTCCGGCGACACCCCCCTCGAGTGGCTGGCGCGGCTCCAGCCGGACATCCACGTCAAGGGCGGCACCTACGAGGAGGAGCGCGTCCGCGCCGAGCGCGAGCTCCTGGCGGGGTGGGGCGGACGGATCGAGTTCTGTCCCCTGGTGGCGGGCTACAGCACCACCGGTCTGATCAACAAGGCCCGCCAGGAATCGTGACGCCAGGCCCATCCGGCGGCAGGTGTCCAGCGAGATTTTCCGGGGAGGATGACGGCCGGGCCGCGGGTTTGAGGCGAACCCTCGGCGGGAAACCTACTGCGGCACGCTGACCGTGGCGTAGCCGCTGGCGGAGAGCTTGAGATGCCAGGTGGAGCTGGCGGCGTGGTAGATGGCCGGATCGGCCAGGCCGTCGCCGTCGAAATCGCCCGGCGCCGGCGCGAAAGCGGGTCCGCCGAAGTTGGGCGCCTCGGCGATGAGGTAGAGATCGCCGGCGGACAGCATGATCCGCCAGGTCCCGCTGGCCAGGTTATACACCGCGGCGTCCGCGCGGCCGTCGCCGTCAAAGTGGTCCGCCAGGGGCAGGTCGGCGGCGCCGCCGAAGGCTGTGATGTGGGCGGGGACGTAGCCGCCGGCGGAGAGTTTTACGATCCAGTCGCCGGTCGCGGCGTGGTAGACCGCCGGGTCGGCCCGCCCGTCGCCGTCGAAGTCCGCGGCCAGGCCGGTCCAGCCGCAGCCGCCGAACTCCGCGATCTCGGCCGCCGCGTAGCCGCTGGCCGACAATCTCACCTGCCACGCGCCTGCCGCTTCCTCGTAGACCGCCGGGTCGGCCAGGCCGTCGCCGTCGTAATCCGCGGCCGCCTGGGTGAAGCCGACCCCGCCGAAGCCGGTAAGCGTGGCCAGGCTGTAGCCGCCGGCGGAAAGCATGACGGCCCAGTCGCCCGTGGGGGAGTCAACCACCGCCGGGTCGGCCCGCCCGTCGCCGTCGAAGTCCAGGCCGAGCGGCTGCCGGCCGGGGCCGCCCAGCGCGGCGGAGACGGCGGCATAGCCGCTGGCGGAAAGCTTGATGGACCAGCTTCCCGAAGATTCCTGGTAGAGCGCCAGGTCGTGCCTGCCGTCGCCGTCGAAATCGCCGGCCACCGGCGCGGCCGGACCGGTCCCGCCGACCGTGATGACGCCGGCGCGTCGGACCGCGTTGTTGGCGGGATCCGGATCGCCGACCGTGGCCGCCTGCGCGCGCATAAACACGAAGTAACTGCCGGAGGCGTCCGCCGGGATCGACAGGTGGGCGCGGTCCGCCTCCTGGAAGACGATGGCAACGCGCTCGCCGGCGCCCAGGCGCAGGGTGTCGTTCAAATGGCCGCAGGGGATGGCGGCGGCTTCGGTGAAGAACGGGGCGCGCGACAGGAAGCATTCATACCGCACGGCGTCATCCAGCAGGGCGTCCGGTCCGTTGTTCTGCAGCACGAAGGCCGTGAACTCCGGGTGCGCGCCGGCCGCCATCGTTGCCGGCAGGAACAGGAACCCGCTCACGGCCAAGTCGGCGCTGCGGGATTCGCCCGCCGGGCCGGGGACGCTGAATCCCGGAAGCGGTGTGACGAGGCAGGCGGCGAGGGCGGCGGCCCCCAGGAGGCGCCGGCGGCATCGCCGGCGCTCTTGAATCGGGAGATGTAAGGGCATGGGGTTCATCGCAGTTTCCAAGCATGCGTCCCGTGCGGCCTCTTCCCAGCGGCGGTCTGTCTCACAGCGCGTCAGCGAGGGGTCTGCTCGTCGCCGAGCAGGGTTTCCGCGCTGACCGGGGCGGCCGGATCGGCCGCCCCTGCCGGCGCCGGTTCGGGCGCGGCCGGGACCGCGGCCTGCGCGGATTCGTCCGGAACTGACGGGGCAATTCCGGGTTCAGGAACGGACGCCGCCTCCGGCGTATCCGGCATCGCGGGCGCCGCCGCGGTCGGTGTGGCGTCCGGCAGGGGCGCCGGTTCAACCGCCGGGGAAGGTTCCGCAAGGGGTTCCGGGATCGCCGGGGGAATCGGGGCTGACGACTTGTCCGCGCCGGCGGGCGCTTCCGGAAAGAAGGTCATTATATCGGGCGGCTCGTTTGCCGGCACGGGCACGGACTCAGCCGCCGGCGCCGGTTCAGGGGTCGCAGGCGCGGGCGCCTCCGACTCCGGGGAGGCAACCGGGCTTGGGGCGGCCGGCGCAGATTCGGGCGCCGCCGGCTCAGGAATGGCCGGGGCGACAGGTTCCGCCGTCGCCGGAGAAGCCGGCGCGATTTCGGCCGCCGGTGCGGACGCCGCCGGCTCGGGAGAAAGTGGGGTGGCCGGCAGCTGGTCGGCGACCACCGGGGCGGCGGCACCCTCCGGTTCAGCCGTGGTTTCAGGAACTGGTGCGGGCAAAAGCGAGGGTGCTACCGGGAGCGCGGGCGCCGTCGGCACTGCGATGGGCGCGATGACCACCGGCTCGGGGGAGACAATCGGGCTTGGGGCGGCCGGCGCAGATTCGGGCGCGGCCGGCTCAGGAATGGCCGGGGCAACAGGTTCCACAGTCGCCGGGGAAGCCGGCGCGACCTCGGCTGCCGGTGCAGGCGCCGCGGCCGCGGACGCCGCCGGCTCGGGAGAAAGTGGGGCGGCCGGAGCGGCGGCAATGACGGCCGGCGTTTTGGACGCCGGTGTCGCCGCAATCTGGTTGCGCAGCCTGACGATCAGGGGCGAGGTGGGATCGATGGTGCGCAGCAGCAGCAGCATGCGGTTGGCCTGGGCCAGGTCGCCCTTGGCCAGGTGGCACAGACCCGCGTTGTAGGCGGACTGGCAGCCTTCGGGCAACTGCCCATTGCGCCAGTAGGCCAGGGCCAGGTTGTAATGAGCGCCCGGTAATTTTGGGTTCAGCCTGGCGGTCCGGGAGAACTGGCGGATGGCGCCGGCCAGGTCGCTATCGTCCCATTTATCGATGCCCGCGAAATAATGCCAGTCCGATTCGGTGGCGACGATGTTGTCGGTGCGCTTGGTCAGGTTACTGAGGGCGGTGGACAAGCCCGTGATCCCCTGGGTCGCCTGTTCCTTGTGGGATGCGATCTCCTTCCCGACCTTGGCCTGGGCTTCGGCCATTTTTTGTTGTTTTTCTTCCAAGCTGCTGAGCTTGGCGTTCAGAGCCTTGACGTTTTCCTGCTCCTTGGCCTGCTCCTCGGCCAGCTTATCTGTTTTTTCGGCCGCCGCGGCCAGGCCGGAATCGATCTGCCTGCCGGTGGTTGAGAGGGCTTGGGAGTGGGCATTGGACAGGGCGGCGATCTCGGCGCCCAGTTTGCCCGTCATGTCTTGCCCGAGCTTGGCGATTTCCGCCTTAAGCGCCTCGCATTCCTGGGCCTGCCGGGCGCGGTCGCCCTCGGCCTGCTGCTTCAGCGTCCAGATGTGCCACCCGCCGGAGCCGAGGGCGCCGATCAGGATCAACAGCCCCAGCACCCAGAGCGTGATTTTCAATCCTTGGTTCATAGCATGCGCCTTTCTTCCGGTTGAAGCAAAATCTTCGCAAAAACGGAACCATTCTAATACGCCGGCCGATTATTGGAAGACAAAAAAAGGCGAATGTTGGCGGTCTGTTGTTCTATTCATTGCAGGGCGCGACCGCGCCTCCGGCGTGGCTCCGCCTGTCGCAGACACGCGACCGCGCCTCCGGCGTGGCTCCGCCTGTCGCAGACACGCGGCCGCGTCTCCTTCCATTTTGTGCAACCTTGCCCCGTGGAAGCAACGCTCCCGCCTGTCTGCGCGGCATGGCCTGCGAAGCGGCCTCGCGTAGCAGGAAGCCAGTCCGCGGCACATGCAGCTCGCATCGCCCTTCCCTGCTCCCCTCGCGGGAGGGGGCAGACTTGCCCTGCGTAGCTCCTTGAGCGAAGCAGGGGGTGGGTTTAGATGAGCAAGCAAGGATTCCTTACGAGATAGGAATGCTGGCCTGCAACCGGCAATGCGCCGGGCGCGATTCAGACCTGATCCCAGGTGAATGGGGGTATCCGGCATGATGCCTAGACCCTCTAGGTATCATGCGGGCGGGCTGTGAAAAACCCCCGGCCGGATTGAAACGGGCACACCGGGCAGGGACGTAATAGAGTCAGTCTCTGGGAGAAGGTTGACATTCTATCTCATATCACCCATAATACCACCGTGACAAAGCGATGTCAGGTGGTTATGGACTCCAATGTGCTTGTGTCGGCCTTGCGATCACAACAGGGATCTTCGTTCGCTCTGCTCGCTCTGGTCGGAAAGGGAAGGTTCGACATTAATCTGTCGGTTCCGCTCGTCTTGGAATACGAGCAGGTGCTCAAGCGGTCTCGATGGCAGAATAAACCTTCATGGGCTTACGTTTCGGACATCCTCAATTACCTGTGCCAGGTCGGGCGGCCGCACAGGATTCACTTCTTGTGGAGGCCACGCGAGCGCGATCCCAAAGACGACCTGGTGCTTGAAGTCGCGGTCGCCGGACAATGCGACTGCATTGTGACATACAACAAAAGGAACTTTGCCGAGGCGCAGTCCTTCGGAATAGAACTCCTGACTCCCAGGGAGTTCCTGATAAAAACAGGAGAACTGAAATGAGCGCGATCAGCCTTAGGTTGCCCGATTCTCTGCACAGCCGAGCCCGGCTGCTGTCCAAAAGGGATCACGTGTCGATCAACCAATTCGTAGCCACGGCCGTGGCGGAGAAGATTTCCGCCCTGGAGACCGAGGACTACCTGGCTCAGCGGGCGACGCGTGCCAGCCGGAAAAAATTCGAGACCGCCCTGGCACAAGTCCCCAACCGGGAACCAGACGCGCATGACAGGTTGTAATTGCACACCCCCGCCCGCCGGCGCGGCGTGTCCTGCGAAGCAACCTCGCGTAGCAGAAAGCCGCTCTGCGGCTTAGCCAGGCGTGCTTTTCCCCTCAAGTGGAAGCAACGCCCCCGTCGTTTCGCCGTTCCCCTGCTTCCAGCCTGGAGCCGGGACGACCACGTCCCGCGTTGAATCGTGCGAGTGTGTCCCCACCATGAGCGCGCAACCCATCAAGTAAGGATTCCTTGCGCGATGCCATGCCGGCCAACAACCGGCAACGCGCGGGCGCGTTTCAGATCTCTTCACGGCCGAATGGGAGATCCCAGGAAATTCGGGGTGTCCGGCCTGATACCTAGAGGGTCTAGGTATCAGGCCGGCAGGCGAAAAAACCTTGGATGGCCGGGACAAGGATACCGGGGGATTGGGAGGTAAGAAATTCTTACCACCTGGATTTTACACGCCCGCGTGCAAAATCCACCCGAAGGGCCGCCACGTGAGT
>CAZVVD010000100.1:0-13798 GCA_964630555.1 uncultured Verrucomicrobiota bacterium
GAGAACGTCATGCTGCCCATGTCGTTCGCGGGGCTGAGCGGCGAGGACGCCCGCGACAAGGCCCTGGGCATCCTGGACACGGTCGGGTTGCGCGATCGGGCCCTGCACCGGCCGGCCGAGATGTCGGGCGGCCAGCAGCAGCGGGTGGCCGTGGCCCGGGCCCTGGCCAATTCGCCCGACATCATCCTGGCGGACGAACCCACCGCCAACCTGGACCTGAAAACGGGCGAGGAGATCATCGAGCTCTTCGCCCGCCTGCGCGACCAGCTGGGCGTGACCATCATCACCGCCACCCACGACCTGAAGATGCTCAAGCGCTCGGACCGGATCGTGTGGATCGAGGACGGCCGCATCGCCCGGGTGACCACCCCGGAGGAAATGAAAATCCAGATCGAGGAAATTCATTGAGTCCCGAAGCGGGCCTCAATGAATTTCCTGAAGGTGGATCGGGCGCGCCGCACGCGGCATGCTTGACGGAGGCAGGCATGAAAAAAGAGAAACAACCGGGGCGGGTCAACCCGCGGGGCGCCTGCGTGGCGGATCCGCTGGCGGTGGTGCCGCTGGCGCCGGCGAACGTCGAGTTGCGCCGGGACAGCGGGGGGCTGATCCACCTGCGCCTGAACGTGCCGGTCCGGGGCTTGAAGAAACGCCTGGCCGACTGGCTGGGATACAAGTACGAAAAAATCGTCGAGCTTGACGACGTGGGAACCCTGTTTTACGAACGGGTGGACGGGCGCCGGACGTTGCGGGAGATCGCCGGCGAAATGGCCGGCCGCTGCGGCCGCAGCCCGGAGGCGATGAAAAAAAACGTCCTGGCCTTCACCCGCAGCCTGATGCGCCGCAACCTGATCCTCCTCCAGGTCGGCGGGGCAGTTTCAGCGGCCGGCCGCGAAGGCGCGGGTGGCGGCCAAGCGCCAAGGGAGTCGGCGAAATTATAGCGGCGGGCGATGGGGAGGGGCACCGCGGAGCACGCGAATATCGCGGATGAGATCAACAGGCTATCAGTGAAATCAGGGCCATCCACTGGGGAGTGGTTGCCGCGGTTGAACAGGACAACTTCATGACCGCAACGAAATCCAGTCGCAACGTGATCGCGGGGGCGGTGAACGTCAAGCGCAAGTACCGCCTGGGCCAGGAGACCGTCTGGGCGCTGAAGGGGATCACCCTGGACATCTACGAGGGGGAATACCTCTCCATCATGGGGCCCTCCGGCTCGGGCAAGTCGACCTTCTTCAACATGATCGGCGCCCTGGACGTGCCCACCGAGGGCACGATCCATTTCATGGGGGAGGACCTCTTCAAGCTGCCCGAAGACCGGCAGGCCTGGGTGCGCTGCAACAAGCTCGGCTACATCTTCCAGTCCTACAACCTGGTGACGGTCATGACCGCCCTGGAAAATGTGGCCCTGCCGGCGATCCTGCGGGGCGACTCCCAGGCCGAGGCCCAGGCCAAGGCCCGCGCGGTCCTCAAGACCGTGGGCCTGGAGCCGCGCTGCCACCACCTGCCGGACCAGCTTTCGGGCGGCCAGCAGCAGCGCGTGGCCATCGCCCGGGCCCTGGTCAACGCGCCCGCGGTGATCCTGGCGGACGAGCCCACCGGCAACCTGGACACCAAGACCGGGGCGGAGATCATCGAGCTCCTGAAGCGCCTGCAGCAGGAGCAGCAGGTCACCATCGTCACCGCGACCCACGACGTGAAAATGCTCCAGGTCTCCGACCGCATCGTCTGGGTGCGCGACGGGCTCGTGGAACGCATCGAGACGCACGACCAGCTCACCTTCACCGTGAGTTGAATTTTTTCGATTTTGGGCTTGCCTCCCGCCGTCCGTCGGCTACACTAAAAGCTCGCTTCACCAGTAAGGATAAGGAGGAAACGCCATGAAGAAACACACACTCCAGGAACTGTACCAGGTCATCGCTTCCCTGCGGACTCCGCGGGAATTGGAGGAGTTCATGCGGGGACTGCTGACCCCGATGGAAATCAAGCGCATCGCCACGCGCTGGCGCTTGGTCTGCCTGCTGGCGGTCGGGGCGCGGCAGCGCGATATTGCCCAAAAGCTGCACGTCAGCCTGTGCAACATCACCCGCGGGTCGCGCGAACTGAAAATCGGCCCGGAGTGTTTCCGGAACTGCGTCGGCAAGGCCGTCGGCCGGAAGCGGCTGGTGCTCGCCCGGCGCGGGCGCCCGCGGTCCCGCTGAGCGGGCCCGCGCGCGGGGCCGGCCGGAGGCCTCCACGGAAAGGAACATGCGTTTATGAGCTTCACTTCCAAAGTGGTCCTGGGCGACAAGGAGATGCCCCGGCAGTGGTATAACATCCAGGCCGATCTGCCGCATCCCCTGCCGCCCCCGGTCGACAAGAGCGGCAAGCCGATCGGGCCCGAGGCCCTGGCGCCAGTGTTCCCCATGAACCTGATCGAGCAGGAGGTCAGCACCCAGCGCTGGATTGACATTCCCGAAGAGGTCTTGGAAAAACTGCTTCTCTGGCGGCCCAGCCCCCTGTGCCGCGCACGCCAGTTTGAAAAGGCCCTGGGCACGCCCGCCCGGATCTACTTCAAGAACGAGGGGGTGTCCCCGGCCGGGAGCCATAAGCCCAACACCGCCGTGGCCCAGGCCTACTACAACAAGGCTTTCGGGATCAAGCGCCTGACCACCGAGACCGGCGCCGGCCAATGGGGCAGCGCCCTGGCCATGGCCTGCAAGCTGTTCGGCTTGGCCTGCAAGGTCTATATGGTCCGCATCAGCTTCGACCAGAAGCCGTTCCGCAAGATGATGATGAACGTCTGGGGCGCCGAGTGCGTCGCCAGCCCCAGCGCCCATACCCGCGCCGGGCGCGAGGTTCTGGCTCGGACCCCCCAGACCCCTGGCAGCCTGGCCATCGCCATCAGCGAGGCCATCGAGGATGCCGTGACCTCCAAGGACACGCGTTACTCGCTGGGCAGCGTATTGAACCACGTCCTGATGCACCAGACCGTGGTCGGCCTGGAGGCCCAGAAGCAGATGAAGCTGCTGGGCGAATACCCGGACGTCGTCATCGGCTGCGTCGGCGGCGGTTCCAACTTCGCCGGGCTCAGCTTCCCCTATGTTTGCGACAAGATCCACGGACGGAACGTCCGGATCGTGGCGGTCGAACCGACCGCCTGTCCGACGCTGACCCGCGGCCCGTTTGTCTACGACTCCGGCGACGTGGCGATGATGACGCCGCTGCTGGCGATGTATAGCCTGGGCCACGGCTTCGTGCCCCAGCCGATTCACGCCGGCGGGCTCCGCTACCACGGCATGGCCCCGCTGGTCAGCCACGTCCTGCGCGAGAAACTGATCGAGGCCGTCGCCCTGCCGCAGCTGGAATGCTACCAGGCGGCGGTGCTGTGGGCGCATACCGAGGGGTTCGTGCCGGCCCCGGAGACCTCCCACGCCATCGCCGCCGCCGCCCGCGAGGCCAAGCGGGCTAAGGAGGAGGGCAAGGAAAGGACCATTCTCATCAACTGGTCCGGCCACGGCCTGATGGACCTCACCGGCTACGAGGCGTTCCTGTCCGGTAAGCTCTCCGATTACACGCTGCCTGACGAGGACCTGCGGGCTTCCCTGAAGGAACTGGAAGGCCTGCCCAAGCCGCCGAAGCTTTGAGCCATGAAAACCCTGCTGATTTCCGGTAGCCGGAATCCGAAAGGCCAGACCGCCCGGGCGCTGGAGGCGGTGCGGAACGGTTTGGTTGGGGCCGGCGCCTCCGCCGAGACCGTGTTCCTGCCCGCGCTCAGGATCGAACGCTGCCGCCAGTGCGATGACGACGGCTGGGGTCTGTGCCGGAAGGAAGGGCGCTGCGTGATCGCGGACGACCTGGCCGGCCTGGTGGAAAAAATCAGGCAGGCCGATGCCGTGGTGTTCGCCACCCCGGTCTACTTCGCCGACCTGAGCGAAAGCCTGCGCGCCTTTTGCGACCGGTTGCGGCGGACCTGCATGCACGCAGCGGGCGGCGCCGCGGTCAAGGGCAAACCGGCCTTGGGCGTCTGCGTGGCCGGGGGCGGTGGCGGGGGTGCTCCCGAGTGCTGCGCCAGCCTCGAAAAGATCCTGCTCAGGTGCGGATTCAAGATCGCCCGCATGCTTCCCGTGCGCCGCCAGGACCTGCAGGCCAGCCTGCCTGCCCTCGAACTCGCCGGGCAGACCCTGGCCGCGAGCCCGTCTTCGGGTTAGCCTGACTCAGGTCGAATAGCGGGGGGTCCCGCGACATGCACACCGTGCGCCTGGGCCGCGTCAAGGTCCGCCTCGATGATCCGTCTGTCGTGGCCCTGTCCGTGCCCGGCGAAACACGCTGGGGCTACCACCAGTTTCCCGTCCTGTCCCGTCTGCCCGATCAGCGGCTCCTGGCGACGTTCAATGACGGCCCCGATTGCGATGACGCTTACGGCCGGCCCGGCCCGGCCCGCGTGTCCGGCGATGGCGGACGGACCTGGCAGCCGGCGGACCTGCCGGACCCGCTCCTGTCGGTGTCGCACTCGCCGGTCTCGGAGGTCGCGGGCGGCGAATATTTCTGCGCTCCCATGTCGCCCCCCCAGGACCTGGCGGCCGGCGGCATCGTCCTGCCGGAGCCTTCGGGGCGAATGGACTCCTATGGTGAAGTCCTGTTCCACCGGCTGGACCAGTGTCCCCCGGCGGTGCCGAGCTTCCTGGAGCGGATTCCGGCCGTGCGCTGGATCCCCGCCGCCGGCGCCTGGAAACGCGAGGAGATTGCCTGGGATATTGCGTCCGGTCTGGCGCGTGTGCGGACGGGCGAGGGCGTGATCCCCCGGCCCTACATCGACAACCGTGTCCTGCGACACGCCGGCCTTCTTTACTATGCCGATTATCATTTCCAGCGTCTCCTGCCGGATGGCTCACTGCCCAAGTCCTATGCGGCCTGGTGCCTGGTTTCGCGCGACAACGGGCGTTCCTGGCGCCGGCACGGCCTGATCGCTTATGATCCCGCGGGGCGGCTGATGATGGGGGAGCCCTGCCTGTTCCCGACCGCGGACGGCGCCCTGGCCTGCGTCATCCGCTGCGCCAACCAGCGCCAGGCGCCCCTGCTGATCGCCCGCTCCCGGGACGGGGGGCTGACCTGGTCGGAGCCCCGGCGTCTGCACGATTTCGGAGTCATGCCCCAGGGGCTGCTCCTGGCCAACGGGATCGCCGCGGTTTCGTTCGGCCGGCCGGGAGTCCACCTGCTGTTTTCGCCGGACGGCGCGGCCGGGGAATGGGTTGGGCCGGTGAGCCTGGTCGCCGGCGCCGGCGGGGAGGTCACCGCCCACTCCTGCGGCTATACCCGGCTGCTCGCGGTTGCCGACGACGCCTTCCTGGCGATCTATTCCGATTTCAACCATCGCGATGAGCGCGGGCAGGCCTGCAAGGCAATTTTGGTTAGGAAAATTGCGGTAGGCAAAGGAAAGGGGTGATTTTTCGCTGGTGGGTTGCGACGTGGCGCCGGGGCTGGAGGTGTCCTGCCGCGCCCGGATGGCCTGCGTGCAACTCGATGCGCCGGAGCATGCCCTCCGGCTGTATGAGCGGCTGACCGGGGACGGTTCCAGCCGTGCGGGAAAAAAGGAGAACCATGACGCCGCGCGACCTCGTGCTTGAACAAATCCGCCACCGCCAGACGGATCCCGTTCCCTACACTCTGGCGTTCGAAGGGGACGTGGGCAGCCGCCTGGACGCGCATTACGGGAGCCGGGCCTGGCGCGAAAAAATCGTGCCGTATATCGCCCACTGCGGCGGCGTCACCCGGGACACGAACGTCACGCTGGATGCCGCGCATTTCCGGGACGCCTTCGGCTCGGTCTGGCGGGTGGACGGCGGGGCGCCGGCGGTGGTCGCGCCGGCGCTCAAGGCGCCGACCTTCGAGGGCTACGCCTTTCCCCCGGCCTCCGCGTTCCGCGATGCCGCGGCCAAGGCCGGCGCACGGCAGCGCGTGGCCGAGGCCGCCAAACGCTCCTTCACCCTGGTCGGCAGCCTGTGCCTTTGGGGCAGCTGGTATCTCCGCGGATTCGAAAACACGCTCATGGACTGCGCCGCCGAGGAGGACTTTTACGACGAACTGCTGGAGCGGATGACGGGCCTCTGCCTGGACCTGGTGGCGGAGTGCGCCGACGTGCCGGCCGACGCCATCATGATGGGCGACGACTGGGGCGATCAGCGCGGCATCCTGATCGGGGCCGAGCGCTGGCGGAAATTCTTCAAGCCCCGCTATGCCCGGATTTTTGACGCCATCCACGCTCAGGGAAAGCTGGCCGTTATGCACTGCTGCGGGAGCGCGGCGGAGATCATGCCCGATATCGTTGAGATCGGGCTGGATGTCCTCGAGAGCGTTCAGCCCGAGGCTGCCGGTATGAACCCGGATGCCCTGAAAAAGGCCTGGGGCGACAAGATCACGTTCTGGGGGTGCTTGGGCACCCAGCGGCTGATCCCTTTCGCCACGCCCGACGAAATCCGGGCGGAAATCCGGCGCCTGCGCCGGGCGATGAGCCGGGGCGGCGGTTTCATCCTGGCGCCGGCCAAGCCGCTGCGGCCGGAAACTCCCACCGAAAACGCGGTGGCCGTGGTCGAGGAATTTCTCGCCGGGTAGCCGCGCCTACCGTTTGGCGGCGGGCATGGGGAAGGCCTTGCATTCCTCGATCATGGCCCGGATGTTCTCGATGGGCGTGTCCTGCGGCAGGTCGCAGCCGGAACTGACGATCAGATTGGGGATGCCCCGGGTTTTCTCCAGGAACTCGCGCGTCGCCTGCCGCACCTGCTCCGGCGTCAGGTTTCTCAGGATGCGCACGGGATCGAGATTCCCGATCAGGGTCACTCCCTCCTTGACCCGCGGGGCGACCGCCGGGAAGTCCACCATGCTGTCGAGGCTCAGGCCGTCCACTCCCGTCCGGCTCATGGCCTCGATGAGGTGGGTCGTGTTGCCGCAGATGTGCAGGACGGTCGTGCCGCCGGCGTGGCTGACGATGTGGGCGATGTAGGCGCCGGAGAACTCCTTGAACTGGGCGGGCGAGAGCATGACCGCGGTGGGTTCGAGGATGGCCAGCACGTCGGCGCCGCTGTCGAACAGGGCCTCCGCGTAGCGGGCAATCACCCGCGAACTGAAGGCGAGCAGGTCGTGGATCAGGGCGGGGTTGTCCAACGTGGTCAGGGCGATGTCCGAGGCGCCCATCAGCAGCCCGGCCAGGGTGAAGGGGCCGATGCAATAGGCGCCCTTGAGGATGTCCATGTTCTTCGCCATCCAGGCCATGGTGTCCAGGTACATCCGCACGCGCGCATCCTTGAGGATGTCGATCGACATGAACTGCATCAGGTCCTCGGAGGATTTGACCAGGTGCTGCTCGACGGTGGGCGAATCCTCCAGGGCGTAGCGGACGGGCACGCCCAGGGCGCCGGCCTCGACCGAGAGGTCCATCATGAAAAACATGCCGTCGGGAGCGAGCTGGTAGACCAGCTCGTAAAGCGACCAGCACTGGATGCCCCAGTTGAAGGCGTTCTGCTTGAGGGTCGTGTTGGTCAGGCGCGTGCCGGGATAGCCCATCAGCGGGACGCACAGGCGCCGGCCGGCGCGTCCCACCAGCCGCTCCAACTTGCGCTTCGTGGCCATGGCATGTTGTCCTTGTTGGGAGTCGAAGCGGCGCCTCCGCCGCTTTTTCCGGGTAAGAACAAAGCGGCGAGGGCGCCGCTTCTACTGGTTCGGTTCGTGGGATGTTGGATGTTGAGTGTTGGATGTTGGACGTTCGCCTTGTCTGGGTTCGGGTATCGCCGGCGTGTAGGCGGCGATGGCCTTGGCCTCTTCCAGGCCGAGTTCGCCCCGGAACAGGATCAGTTCGTCCACCACCCCGTTCGGGGCGAGCCCCTCTTCGGGGGCGCCGAGCTGCAGGCGGTCGGTGTCGCCGGGGATGGGGTGGAGCTCGCCCCGCGCAGCGGGATAGTCGTAGCCGTCCACGAAAAGCGTGCGCCGGCCGTCCGGATTCCAGGTGACGGCGAGATGGTGCCAGGTGCCTTGCCAGTCATAGGGGCAGGGCGCGCACTCCGCGCCGGCCGGGGACAATTCGAGCATGGTCCTGAGGTGTTGCAGGCGCAGGCCGGCGGGCGCCAAGCGCAGCAGCAGGTCCCAGGTTCCGTCGCGGAGCTCCCACCCGGGTTTGAACCAGAAACTGATCGCCCCGGCTTGGGTCCAGGCCGCCGCGGCGTCGCCCCGGGTGGCGAAGGAAAAGGCGTCTTGAGCGGCGGGCGCCCCCCCCGGCGCCCAGGAACGCGGCGAGGCCCCGGGGCCCTGGGCGGCAAACGGCAGCCAGCGCTGTTCGACCTGGAAGCCGTCGGCATGGAATACGGTTTGCCGCCGGTCGAGGGTGACGCAGGCGAAAACGAGTTTGATGGCGAGCGGGGGCGCGTCCGGGAGGCGCCCCCGCCAGTCGGACGCGCGGCCCGGCCCGATGTCGGCGGCGGGATACTGGGGGGCATAGGCGCAGAAAAAACGCCGCCAGGTCTTTGCGTTCGGCTGGACGATGACCGGCTCGGACTCGGTTCCGCCGCCGGCTTCCTTCAGGGACAGGACCAGGGCATTGCTGCCCTTGAGGTACACCGAGGCCAGGGTGTAGGCCGGGACAACCTGTTGCCCGTTATACCGCGCTCTTTCCGTCGTAAGCGCGATGCCCACGCCTTCGTCAGAGGTTAGACCCGGCGTTTGGACCTCCAGCGACTGGCGGCCCTGCCAGCAGGTCTGGGTGCTGAAAGCGATGGCGGCGCCTTTCAGGCAAACGAACGAACTGGTGGTCGTGCCCTCCACCGCCGCCTGGTTTCGGGACAACAGGTTGGCGTGGGCTTCTTCCAGGAGCAGGCCGTTGCCGAACCGGCCCTTGACCAGGCGCGGGCGGTTCACCGGCACCGGCCGGCCGTCGGTATAGCCGGGGCGCTCCCGTGTGAACAGGACGGGGACCGCCAGCCCGGCGGCGGGGTCGGAGTTTTCATCCGTGTCGAACGGGAAACGCGCGAGAATCCTCGGCAGAAGTTCGTCCGGGACCGTTTGGACGGCGTAGGTTTCGCCGGTGGCTCCGTCCCGCTCCGCGAAGGCGCTGTCCGGGCGGCGGACCGGCGGGGAGCCCTCCAGGGAGGCCGTGCCGCCGGCCGCCGCGCCGGCGCACAGGAGCCCGAGGGCCAAGGCGCGCCGCAGGTACCCGTGAGAAAGTGGAATCATGGCTCGGTCAAACGATGAAAGCTTGGGAACCCGCGTCAATGTTGCGATGCGGCATTTCCTGACGGCGCGATCCCGCGACTTCAGCGCGCGATTCATCCCGGGGATGAGCGTGGCGCCAGGGTGCCTGGCCGAACCCTGTTTCCGGTCGAGCGAAAAACTATAGCCGCGCCCAGGCCGGAGTTCAATCCGAAATCAATGGCCGGGCGGTCGAAACGCCAGGCTTGCACATATGTGCAGCGTCGTCACCGGGATTTACTTCAATCCCGCTGGCCCTTGGCCGCGAGCCTTCGAAGGATTGTCGGCGCGTTTGCAGATGTTGTGATGATCCGGAATCCGAGTGACGGGGGTCTATCGTAAAACAGTTCGAAATGGCTTTGACACTCCGGACGGGCGGGGGTATCATTTCCAGACTTGTATTTCATTGTCCGCCGATGGCAACCATGCATGAGAAATGGAGTCGCCAAGGCGTGGCCGGCGAATTTGCGGGAGGGCGGGCGCGCCGGCCTGGGCCAACAATCTCGGGGTCGCCAACACCGCCCTGCGCGCGCCAGCGGACGGCTAGGTCGAGGTGCGCCTCGACCTTGCCTGGGAGAACTCCTCGCGGGACGGGGTCAACAGGGACGCCGCCTGGGTGTTCGCGAACTACTCCGTGGACGGCGGGACGAGCTGGGGCCATGCCACGCGCTGCGGAAGCGGGACCAATCCGGCGGGCTACACCAACGGGATCGGCACGAACCTCGACATCGTGGTGCCCGCGGACAGGAAAGGCGCGTTCAGCCGGCGGGGGTGGGGGGTGCCGGCGCGCGTTCTGCGCCCTGACGGAAACGAGGAACGGCCTTTGGGGAGCCTATCCCACCGTCAGCAGGGGGCGCTTCACCAACGGGGTGGACTGCGGGGCGGGGCTGTATTTCACGAACTGCGTGGTGCGGGACAACACCACCGGCGCTGCGGTCTCGTTCACTGGCGGGGGACGCTGCTTCGTGAACGGGACGCTGAGGATTCTTAATACCGCCTTCCTCAATAATAAATGCATCGCAGCGCTTCGGAGGGCTCCGGAGGGTGGCCTGATCGAGTGATGGCAAGGGGGGGCGGACTCCGTGCCAGCGGGCTGAAATCCCATGGGTTCGCACGCTAACCGATTATGGATTCGGCCAAAGCGCCTTTGAAAGGCAAACCATGAATCGCGTCTTTCTGCGGAAGTTGGCTCGGCCGCCCGGCGAATACCGGGGCCTGGCGTTCTGGGCGTGGAACGGCAGGCTGGAGGAGGCGGAATTGCGCCGCCAGATCCATCTGATGCACCGCATGGGTCTGGGCGGTTTCTTCATGCATGCCCGCGTCGGATTGGCGACGCCCTATCTGTCCCCGGAATGGTTTCGGCTGGTCGGCGCCTGCGCCGACGAGGCGAAACGGCTGGGGATGCGGGCCTGGTTGTACGACGAGGATCGCTGGCCGTCGGGCTTCGCCGGCGGGTTCGTGACCCGAAACCCGGCGTATCGCATGCGCCGCCTCGCGGTCCGTATCCTGGGTGACTCGGAGCGCCTGCGCTGGGGGCCGGCCCTGGCGGCAGCCTTCGTGGCGCGGCTGGATGGCGTCCGGGCGGATGGCGTCCGGCGAATCCCGCGCGGCGGCTCGCCGAAGCTCGCCCCGGGCGAACAGCGAGTGGCGTTCACGCTGGAAGTGTATGCCTGCAGTCCCAGCTTCAACGGTTTCAGCTACATCGATACCTTGAATGCTGAGGCCGTGCGCGCGTTTATCAGGATTACGCACGCAGCCTATCGGAAATATAACGGCCGCTATTTTGGCGGCGTTATCCCCGGAATCTTTACGGATGAGCCCCGTTACGGCCACCTGCTGGACGTTGACCTGAAAACCGGCCAGCCGGGCGGACTGCCCTGGACCGGCGTCCTGCCGGCCCTTTTCCGCCGGCGTTACGGCTACGACCTGATCCCGCATCTCATGGAGCTGGTGTTCGACGTCGACGGCCGGGGGATGCGGCCGGCGCGCTTGCACTACCATGACTGCCTGACGCAGCTCTATGTGGACGCTTTCTGCCGTCAGATCTCCGCGTGGTGCGAACGCAACCATCTGATCTTTACCGGGCATCATCAGGATGAGGATTCGCTTTCCGGCCAGACCCATGTCGTCGGCAGTTGCCTGCGCGCCTACGAGTATATGCAGGCTCCCGGCATTGACCTGTTGGGGGAGAACCGGCGCCTGTACGACATCGTCAAGCAGGCCAGTTCCGCCGCGCGCCAGTTCGGCCGGAAATGGCGCTTGACGGAAACCTACGGCTGCACCGGCTGGGATTTCCCGCTGGCGGGGCACAAGGCGCTGGGCGACTGGCAGGCGGCCCTGGGCATCAACCTGCGTTGCCAGCATCTGGCCTGGTACACGATGGAGGGCCAGGCGAAAAGGGATTACCCGGCCTCGATCTTTTACCAGTCGCCCTGGTGGGAACTGTACCCGAAGGTGGAGGACTATTTTGCCCGCCTCCACGTGGTCATGACCCGGGGCCGGGAAGTCCGCGACGTGCTGGTGATTCATCCCGTCGAAAGCATGTGGATGATGTGCCGGCGGGGATGGCGGGACGACGCCTGCGTTGCCAGGTATGACCGGATGCTGCTGGCCTTGCGGGACAGTCTCCTGACCGCGCACTTGGATTTCGATTACGGCGACGAGGATATCCTGGCCCGTCACGCCAGGGTGTCCAGGGGCAAGGGGAGGGCCGTGCTCCATGTCGGCCGGGCGGCCTATACGGTCGTGGTCGTGCCGCCCTTGAACACCATGCGGAGGACGACGCTCGGCTTGCTGCGGCGCTTCGCCGCGGCAGGAGGCGTCGTGGTCTTCGCGGGCGAGCCCGCCGGCTGGGTCGACGCCGAAAACTCGGCGGATGTCCTTCGGCTGGCGGCCCAATGCGTCCGCGCGCCGGAATGCGGTGCGGCCCTGGCGGCGGCGGTTGAACGCGCCGGCCGCCGCGTGTCGATCGCCGATCCCACCGGCCGTGAAATCGCGGCGACGCTGTACCAGCTTCGCGAGGACCGCGAGGCCTGTTACCTGTTTCTGTGCAATACCGGGCATGCGCCCGGCCAGATCAAAACCGGATTTCTGGATGTCCCCGTGCGGGAGCGGCGGACGCCCTATCCGGAGGTGCAGATCAGGGGCTTCGCGGAATGCGCCGGCGCCCCGTTGGAGTGCAATCCCGAGACCGGCGCCTTGACGACGGCCGACGCCGTGCGGCAGGCCGGCGCCTGGCTGATCCGCACCGGCCTGCCCGCCCTCGGCAGCCGCCTGTTCATCGTGCCGAAGAAAAAAAGCGCGCGCCGCTTTCCGCGGCCGCCGGCCTGGCGGGAAGTGGGCCGGCGCCTGTTGGCCCCCGCGCGCTGGCCGATTGCCTTGTCGGAACCCAATGTGCTGGCTCTCGATTATCCCGCTTGCCGGATCGGGTCGGGGGCGTGGCAGGCGCCGCGGGATGCGCTGATCGTTGACCGTCAGATCCGCCGGCGCCTGGGCCTGCCCTTGCGGGGCGGAGGCATGGTCCAGCCCTGGGCGCGCAAACCGGAACCCCTGTCCCGGCGGGTATCTTTCGAGTTGAGCTATGCGTTCGAGGTCGCGGTGCTTCCCAAAGGTCAGGTCTGCTTGGCCCTGGAACAGCCCCGCCGCTACCGCGTGGCAGTCAACGGCCATGAGCTTTCGACTGACGTTGAGTGCGGCTGCTGGGTTGACCCTTCCTTGAAAACGCTTGCCTTCGCGCCGGCCTTGCTGCACCTGGGCCGGAATAACATCCGGTTGACCGGGGACTACGCGGCCGACCATCCCGGCCTGGAAATGATCTATCTGCTGGGCGAGTTCGGTGTTCGGGTTCAGGGGGTTCGGGCCGTGCTGAGCGCCCGGCCGGAAAGTTTGGAAATCGGCGATTGGTGCCGCCAGGGTCTGCCGTTTTATTCCGGTTCGATCATCTACCGGTGCCGGTTGGCGCCGCACCTGCGTAAGGGCGAACGCCTGTTTCTCCAAGTGCCCGCGTATCGCGGCGCCGCCGTCCGGGTCCTGGTCAACAGCCGTGTGGCCGGGGTTATTGCCTGGGAGCCCAACGAGGTGGATCTTACCTCCGCCCTGGCGCCGCGCGGGCAGCCGAACTGGCTCCAGATCGAGGTGGTCGCCCACCGCCGCAACTCGCATGGCCCCCTGCATTTTCCGTTCGATCCTTCGACGGCCTCGGGCCCGGATACGTTCCTGGTGAAGCAAACCCGGGACTACCGGCTGGTGCCCTGCGGCCTGATGGGGCCGCCCAGCCTCTCGGTGCGCAAGGCGTGCTTCCTGTAGACGGCCGTTTGCCCTTTGCTGGATGAAAGGTGGGGCACTCTATCCGCGTCCCAAAATCCGTTTTCCAAAAGCAGGAATACTTCTTGTCCGCAGTAGGCGTGGAGCGTATGTTAATTTGATGTTTCTCGAATCGCTTTCGTCATTTCCAAAATGGAGGAGTCCAATGATCAGTCCGTATTATCAGGCCATCCTTCTGGCGGCCGGGCTGGCCGCCTTTTCCGTCGCCGTTCCGGCCGGTGAACCCCCGGCGGAGGAGAGGGGGGGGGCGTCCCTGGAGGGCAGG
>CAZVVD010000101.1:0-13735 GCA_964630555.1 uncultured Verrucomicrobiota bacterium
GCGCATCACGGCCCTTCGGGTGGATTTTGCACGCTGGCGTGCAAAATCCAGGTGATAAGACATAATCTGTTTTTTCGATCCGGCAAGATTCGGTGTGTTTAACCTGAAGCCCGAACCCTGAACCCTATTCATCCGGACAGATCATCATGCCACCGCGATCACAACATTATGGCTGTCCAGCAGGCCCGGCGGCAGTTTCCACCCATGTCAGCACGCGGTAGAGCTCGGTGACGCCCCAGGCTTGGGCGTCGCAGCCCCGCGGGCGGTGGGGATAATCGCCGTCCAGGATTTCCGGGATCTGGCCCAGGCAGCCGGCGCTGAGGAGCGTTGCGCTGCTGCCCAGCCAGGCCAGGGCGGCGTCGCGGCCCCCGGCCCCGTGGAAGCGCACCCAGGCCTCGCAGAACGAGGGAAACAGCCAGGTCCAGGCCGTGCCGTTATGGTAGGCCGGCTTCCGGCGGGTGTCCTCGTCGCCCTCGTAGCGGCCCCAGTAGGGACGGAGCGGATCGTTGAGGAGCCGGCCGTCGCGGGCAATGGGCAGGGGGAACTCCACCGGCCGGTCCGCCAGGCTGCGGATGGCGCCGGGCACGAGCAGCTCCTCGCAGGCCGCGAGGACCTGGCGCCCGATGTCCGGATCGGTCACCGCGCCCAGGGTCAGCGCCAGGAGCTGGTTGGGACGCAGGGCGTCGTCGGGCGCGGCCTGGGCCGCCGGCCGGCCGGCCGGTGCGTGCAGGCAATCGGACAGGAAGCCCCGGGAAGGATTCCAGAAAAAGCGCCGGATGGATTGCTCCACGCGCCCGGCCAGTTCCCGCCACGGCGCGTGACGGCCGGTCTCCGCCAGGAACGACAGGGCGGTGTGCCAGAGCGCCTGGATTTCGACGGGATAGCCTTCCCGCGGGGAACCGGACGGGAAGTTGGTGTCCATCCAGGTGAAATGGGCCGGGCTGAACACCAGGCCGGAATCCGGATCCACCCGGATGCCGTTGGGCGTGCCCCGCAGGAAGCCCCGGATGACGGACTCCAGGGCCTGGCGCACGGCGCGCTCTCCGCAGGACTGGTCGAGCAGATCCTGGCGTCCGGCGGCGCGGCGCCAGTCGGCGCAGGCCACGATCAGCCAGAGGGGGGCGTCGGACGTGTCCCGGTTGTCGGCCCGCCCGCCCTGGATCATATTGGGCAGGGTGCCGTTCTGCTCGAAGCGCGCGAACTGGCGGAGGATCGCGCCGACCTCGTCCAGCCACCCGGCGGCGATCAGGCCGCGGGCGCAGATGAGCGTATCCCGACCCCAATCCAGGAACCAGGGATAGCCGGCAATGACGGATTTCAACTCGCCGCGACGGACGATGAACTGGCGCATGGCCCGTTTCAGCGCTTCCGGCAGGGGCTGGGGGTCGGCGGACGGGGTTTCGATTTTCCGGCGGACGATCGCCGGCAATGGCTCGGGCTCCGCCGGCGTCAGGATCTGGGCCATAATGACGGCTTCCTGCCCGCCCGCCAGCGACAGGCGGAAATAGCCCGGGCTGAACAGGTCGGAGTGCGGTTCCAGGCCGCGCTCTTCCTCGAGCGGATGGTGCACCAGGTACTGCCATTCCGGCTCCACCCGGAATTCCCCGGACGACGCCGTCATCTTCAGTTGCCGGTTCGGGTCCGGCGCGAAGGTGAAGCCGGCCGCCTCTCCCCGTATGGCGGCCGGCCAGGCCTTTTCGGGCCCGAGATAAGCCTTGGTCACCTCGTGGAAATTGCGGTCTTCGAGATCGGGGCGGACAATGAGGGTCACGGCCTGGTCATCGGCCAGGCCGTCCGGCCCAGCCGCGCAGGGCTGGCGGACAAATGACAGCCGGACCGCGTTGCGGCCCTCCGCCAGCTCGGCCCGGACATCCAGCCAGACCAGCCGGCCGTGTCCGAACGGGACCCGAAAGCGCCAGAGCCCGCCGGTTTCACCGCGTGCGAAGAGCTGTTCCCGGTCCACCCCGATATCCTGCGAATAGCCGTGAAAGACCAGCCAGGCCCGGCAGCGGGTCAGCATGATCCGGCGGTCTTCCGGGACTTCCGGGCTCAGGTTGCCGGCCAGCAAGGCATCGTAGCGGCTGGAAAGCTCCGCCCAGGTGACGCCCGCGCGCAGCATGCCGCCGCGTCCGTTGGTCCCGAGCGCGAGCTGGCGCTTGCCCAGGAAATCCGCGCGCTCCAGGACGACGGGCGCCCGGGCGGCGTCGCCGGGCGGGAGGATCAGCAGGGGAGCGGTTGCATGTTCGGTCCGGTTGCGTCCGAACACCGCGAAGCGCAGTTCGCAGGAGCGCGGTTCCGCGGGAACCGGGAACGGCGGCAGGAGCGCGAAATAGCCGCCGCCGGCCAGCGGCAAGGCGTCGTCCTGGCGGAGAATCTCTTCGCCAGCCGCGGCCTGAACGCGAAACGGCGCCGGCGCCCGGATGAGCAGGAAATGCCGCGGCGGCAGCATGACGCGGCGTTTCAGGTCGCGCGGCCAGTCCCAGCCGATCAGGTTGCCGCTTCCCGGGGTCAGCCGCCGGCAGAAGGCGCGGGGATCGGCCGCCAATTCCCGGGCCATCCGCTCGGGATCGAGTTCCGAGACATCGCCCGTGCCGTGGACGGCGGTCCAGGCTTCCAGGGCGCGGGCGCGCAGGCGCTGGCGCCGGACCGGGTCGTTGGGCAGGGATGCCTCCCGCGCGTTCGTCTCCAGCGCGGCCAGGTCCCGCGGCTCCGCGGTCAGGCACAAAGTCTCGCCGGGCGCCAAGTCGATCCGGGCGAGGCCGCCTGCAACGGCGGCGGAGATCGGCTTGCCGGAGAGCAGGTCGAGCAGCCCCTCCGGCGGCAGGGGAGTATCCCCGATGTTCCAGGCCACGGCGCCGGGCCGGGAAGCGTCCAGGTTGACTGCGACCAGGAGGCTGCCGGCGCCGGCGGGGGGGGTCCGCAGCAGGGCGATGGCGTTTCCGGGACCGCGGTGGACCAGGCGGAGGCTGGCGCCGCCCCGGAAGGCCGGGTGCAGGCCGAGCAGTCGGTTCAGCCGGGCGATCGCGTCCACCTGGTTTTCAGAGCTGCCCCAGTTCAGCGAGGTGCGCTCGTGGACGTCGATTTTTTCGGCTGCGAACCACTCGACTCCGTTAGCGAACCCGAAGGCGCCGCGGACCGAGCAGAGGGCCGAAAGGGCGGTGCGCATCCGGGCGTAGGGGAGGGAGCGCGCAGCCAGGCGGTTGTTGTCGTGGGTTTCCGCGAAATGCATCAGAAGGCCTTCGCTCTCCGAGGCGCGGAAGACGGTGGGCAGGTAAGCCTCGACCTGGCCGCGGTCCTCGTTCTGGAACAGCTCCGAGTAGGCCCAGTTCAGGTTGGCGGCATTCAGCAGGTTCAGGGTGGTCTCGATTTTGCCGCCCAGGCCTTCCAGGAGGAAAAGGGTGTCGGGGAACTGACGGCGGACGGTGGCTACGATGAACTCCCAGGCCGGGGCCGGGATCATGTAGCCGGCGTCGCAGCGGAAGCCGTCCACTCCCCGCCGGCACCAGGTCAGGAAGACCTCGGCCAGGTATTGCCACAGGTCGCCCTGGACGTGCTTGAGCTCGGTCAGGTCGCGCCAAACCACCCCCCAGGCGCCGGGCGAGCGGATCGTACCGTCCGGCTCCCGCGCCAGCCAGTCGGGATGCTGACTGTGGATTTTCGCGGCCCAACCGACATGGTTGATGGCGATATCCAGCAACAGGCGGGCGCCGCGGGCATGAATGCCGTCCACCAGCTCCTGGAACTGTTCCAGCGGCGTCGCCCGGGTGTCGAACTCGGCGAGAGCCGGGTCGACCTCCATGAAATCGAGGGCCGCGTAGGGGCTGCCGTAGCGGCCCATCCGGGCGAAGACCGTCGGCGTGGGATGGATAGGCAGCAAGAGCAGAATGCGGCAGCCCAGGCGGCCGATAATGAAATCCAGCTCCCGGGCCAGGTCCCGGAAGGTGCCGGAGGGAGGGATCACGGTGTATGCGTCCCGGTCAAGGGCCGCGACGGCTTTGACCCGGTCCGGCCCGGCTTCGGCCGCCGCTTCCTTGCGGCCGCCGAACTGGCGGACGAAAGCGTTATACAAGCCGTTGCCGGCGGCGTAGGGCGCGGGGTGGACATTGACGGTCGTGTTCGGGCCTTCCGGCCAGCGGGGCTGGGTTTTGCCTGCCGGCAGGAAATAGGCCTTGGCCTCAAAGTGTCCGGGCTCCACCAGGGGCAGGGCGAGCCGGAACGATCCGCCGTCCTGGGGGGGCTCCGCCGGGCGCATGGGAATGTCAAACCAATCCTCGGCCAGCCGGGGTTGGTGTTCGATGACTTCGCGCAGGATGGCCAGGCGGGCGGTGGCGGCGTGGCCGATATTGGTTCGCAGGAAGGCCCGGCCTGGCGCGGGGCGCTTGAGCCGGAGGGTGAACTCCAGCACGTCGCCGCAGCACGCCACCCGATGTTGTCCCGGTGAGGGGGTTTGTTGCATACCAAGCAAACGCCTACCACAAATGCGGCGGGGGTTCAATCCCGGGGTTGCGTCCCGGGCGCGTTTTTTCCTTGCGTAACGGAGCGGAATGGGCACAATGGGCCTCCCATCGAACGGCCAAAGGCCGTCCCCATCCGCGCGAAACCGGTCCGGGTTGACCGGCGGATGGATGGCAGCCCTGAGCGCGGAAGACGGGGAAAGCAAGCCAGGCGGCGGTCAGCGCCGGCCAGGCGGGGAGGATCCATGAACAAGAAAGTGATTTACGCCTTCGTTGTCCTGGGCCTGACGGCGCTGGTGCTGGTATTCAATTCCATCGGCACCTGGAGCAGCGACGTGACCGTCAACCTGATTTTCACCAAGATTACCGCCCTCAAGTCCCTGGTTTTCTTCGGCTTTATCGTGGTCGGAGTGATCATCGGCGTACTCATCAAGTAACATGGAGTCCGCCGTCATTGCCGAAGTGGAGCAACTCCTGGACGCGCTCGGGGCGCGGCTGCCCCGGCGCCGGCAGGTGCTGATCCTGCCCCACGATTACCCCGACCCGGACGCCCTGGCGTCGGCGGCGGCTCTGCAGCTGCTGCTGCGGGAGCGCTGGAAGCTGCACAGCCGGATCGTGTTCAGCGGCGCGGTGTCCCGCGCCGAGAACCGCGAATTGCTCCGGCATTTCAAGACCAAGTGGATTTCCCCCCAGCAGTGGCGGGGCGCCCGGCGGAATGTCCCGGCGATTTTCGTGGACGCCACGCCCTGGAGCGGGAACGTCACGATCCCGGCCTGCGCCCTGCCCATCGCCGTTTTCGATCACCACCAGCACGGCCGGCGGACCGCCTCCGACGCCCTGTTGCTGGATATCACTCCGGGCTTCGGGGCGCTGTCGACGCGCCTGGTGGAATGCCTGACGGTGGCGGGTATCGCGGTCCCGAAGTGGCTGGCTTCGGTCATGGCCTACGCCATTGCCAGCGAAACCGTGGATTTCAGCCGGCATGCCTCGGCCCGCGACCTGGAGGCCTATACCGTCCTGCTGACCCGCTGCAACCTGAAGATCTTGGGGCAGATCAGGAACGCGGCCCTGCCCCGCGCCTATTACGGCACCCTCGAGGAAGCCGTCCGCAACACCCTGACCTATGGGCGGGTCTCCTGGACCCACCTGCGGGCGGTCTCCCAGCCCGAAATCGTCGCCGAGATTGCCGACCTGCTGGTGCGCATGGAGCGCATCACCTGGGCCTTCTGCACCGCGTTCTCGGAAAACCGCTTGCTGATTTCCCTGCGGAGCGAACTCGCACACGCGAGCTGCGCCCGCGTGCTGCGGTCTGCCATCGGACCCAAGGAAGGCTCGGCCGGCGGCCACGGCCAGACCGCCGCCGGTTACATGGATGTGGCCGGTCTGTCGGAGGCGGAGCGGGACCAGCGGCGCGAGCAGTTGGTCAACCGGCTGATCCTGGCCATTGAAGGCCGCGCCGTGGAGACGGCCAAGCCCCTGGTCAGCCCGCCCTCCGACGATGCCGCCGGGAAGCCATCATAGGCCGCCAACCCCCCGGACGCGGAGACACACGGGGGTGGCCTCATCCTGCTGACGTGGCCACTTTGTTTCAGACGTGGCAGCCGAATTTGTCACCTGCGCCGGCAGTTATTTCAGGGCACCGGCGCGTAGCCGGCGCCGCCGAAGGCGGCGATCGGCGTAATCCGGTAACAGGAGCCCGACATCATGATATGCCAGGCGCCCGTCTCCCTCTGGACCACGGCAGGATCGGCCTTGTAATCGCGGTCGAAATCGCCGGACACGGCGGCATACCCGGCGCCGCCGAAGCCCGTCGTGCTAACCGGCACGTAGTTATCCCCCGACATCAGGATCAGCCAGGCGCCCGTGGCCTCGTGGTAGATCGCCGGGTCGGCTTTGCGGTCGGCGTCGAAATCGCCGGACACCGCCTGCCAGCCGGCGCCGCCGAAGCCGTCGGTCCGGGCCACGGTGTAACCGCTGCCTGACAGCATGACCTGCAAGGCCCCTCCGGCGGCCGCATACACGGCGGGATCGTCGAGGCCGTCCCCATCGAAATCCCCGAACACCGGCCGGTGACCGGATCCGCCGAACCCGGCGGACGCCTCGGCATAGCCGCGGCCCGACAACTTGACAATCCAGGACGCCGTCGATTCCTGGTAAAGCGCCGGGTCGGTCTTGCCGTCGCCGTCGTAATCGGCCGGCACGGGGGTGAACGCCGACCCGCCGAAACCGGCCAGGGCGGCCGTGGCATAGCCGCTGTCCGAGAGCATGACCGTCCACAGACCGGCGCCGGCGGCATAGATGGCCGGGTCGGTCTTGCCGTCGCCATCATAGTCGCCGGTCACGGCGAGGCAGCCGGCGCCGCCGAAGCCGGCGGCCTGCTGCTGCGCGTACTGGCTGGCCGAAAGCAGGATCAGCCAGTCCCCGGTGGCTTCCCGGTACAGGGCCGGATCCTTCTTGCGGTCGCCGTCCATGTCGCTGGTGGCGTTGTCGGTGCTGGCCTGGCTGCGGCGCCAGCCGCTGTCGCCGGCGCTGAGGGCGCCGATGCCGGCATCGTTGGTCGCCTTGATCCAGTAATAGTAAAGCGCGCCGGGGACGGCCCCGGTGTCGTACCAGGCGGTTGCGGTCGTGGCGCCCTGCTCCTCGGCCGAGGCGGCGTCGTTCACCGTATTGCGCCAGACGCGGTAGCCGAAGGCGTTGGTGGCAGCGCACCAGCTCACCGCCACCTTGTAGGTGTAGGCGCCGTCGCTGGCGGTGACGCAGCGCGGCACGCCCGGCGCGGTGAACCCCCACTTCGTCAGGCACAAATCGCAGTCCCCCACGCTGGCCTGGCCGTCGAAGGCGCTTTCCGTGAAGCCCGCCGCCCAGAGATGCCCCACCGCGTCCTGGGCCAGGCCGCGCGCGAAATCATTACTGGCCGAGCCCCAGATGCGCGTCCAGGCGCGGTTGCCGGCCGTGTTGAGCTTGATCAGGACCAGGTCGTAGGCTCCCTGGTTCGTCTGCCCGTCGAAGGCGCCCTGGGTCATTCCCAGCGCGCACGGGTTCCCGGCGGCGTCGGCCACCACGTCGCAACCGGCATCGTCCAAGGCGGATCCCCACAGGCACACCCAGACCTGGGTGCCGCCGGCGTTGAACTTGGTCAGGCAGATATCCGTGCCGCCGGCGTTGGTCTGGCCGCCGAACTCCCCGGCGGTGCTGCCGATGACGTGCGTGTTTCCGGAGGCATCCACGGCCACCGCGGTGCTGTTCTCGTTGCTGGGCGAGCCCCAGATACGCGTCCAGGTCCTGTCGCCGGCCGCGGTCAGCTTGGTCAGGCACAGGTCATACTGGCCGGCGTTGGTCTGGCCGTCGAAGGCCCCGTCGGTGTAGCCGGCCACGTAGATATTGCTGGCCGCCGGGCAGGGCGAGGGTTTCGGGGAGCCCCCGCATCCCGTCAGGGTCTCCAGCGCCAGCCCGGTGCCGTAGTCGGCATTCGTCGAGCCCCAGAGGCGTGTCCACTGCCGCTCGCCCGCGGCATTGAACTTCACCAGGCAGAGATCCGGTCCGCCGACATTCGGCTGGCCGTCGACACTGCCCGCGGCATATCCAGCCACGTAAATATTGGTCTGATTGTCCACCACCACCGCGGCCCCGGCGTCCCATTCGGGCGAGCCCCAGATGCGCGTCCAGGCCTTGGTGCCGTCGGCGGCAAATTTCGTCAGGCACATGTCCTTGCCCCCGGCGTTGGTCTGGCCGTCGAAACTGCCCTCGGTGGAGCCGACCACGTAGACGTTGGTCGCTTGGTCCAGGGCGACTTTCCAGCCGAGGTCGTAATTCGGCGAGCCCCAGATGCGCGTCCAGGCCCTGGTCCCGTCGGCGGCAAATTTCGTCAGGCACAGGTCCGTGCTGCTGGCATTGGTCTGGCCGTCGAAGGCCCCGTCCGTTCCGCCCGCGACGTAGGCGTTGCCCTCGCCGTCAATGGCCGCGCCTTCACCCACATCATTGGTGGCGCTGCCCCAGATGCAGCTCCACAGGTTGCTGCGTTCCTCGAGCACGGTCGTGTCGTGGACGGCTCCGGCCGGTTGCAGTCCGAGCCCGGCGCCCACGAGGGCCACGGCAAGCCAGCATTCCCAGCGGCGTGAAATTGACGGCATGGCGCTCGCTCCTTTCCCGGCTGAAGGTTGACCGCGGTTACGACCGACAAAAGCATAGCACGGCAAACCCTTTTTTCAATCCCGAGTTGATTGGGGGTTGTCTTGTCGGCGCGGGAGGATTATGCTGCCCCCGTTTTCATTCGCCGGAAGGGGTAGGGGGGCTGGCGGTTTTCACACTTCCATGGCATTCGACAGCCAGTCATACCGGGAGCGCGACCGACGGGCGCTCTGGCATCCCTACACTGCGCATTCCGCCCTGGAACAGCCGTTCCCCGTGATCGTGGAGGGCGCGGGTGTGTTCCTGGTGGACGGCGAGGGACGCCGTTACCTGGACGCCGTTTCCTCGTGGTGGGCGTGCAACCTGGGGCACGGGCATCCCCGCCTGGTGGAAGCCATCCGGCGCCAGGCCGGCCGGTTGCAGCACAGCATCCTCGGCCACCTGTCGCACCCGGCGGCGATCGCCCTGGCCGAGCAGCTGGCGGACCTGCTGGGCCCGGGGCCCCGGCGCGTCCTGTTCGCCGGGGACGGCGCCTGCGCGGTGGAGGCGGCCCTTAAAATAGCCGTGCAGTACTGGCATAACCTCGGCCGGCCGGAGCGCAAGCGCTTCGTCTCGCTGGAAAACGCCTACCATGGCGATACGCTGGGCGCGGTGTCGGTCGGTTATCTGCCCGGCTTTCACCAGCCGTTTCAGCCGCTGCTCTTTCCCGCGCTCCGCGCCGAGGCGCCTTTCTGCGCCGGTTGCCGGTTCAAGCTGACCCCCGAATCCTGCGCCTGCCAGTGCCTGGCGTCCCTGGAAAGCATTCTTGACCGACAGGCGGCCGAGATTGCCGCCGTGATTGTCGAGCCGCTCTGCCAGGGGGCGGCCGGCATGCGTTTGTATGCCCCGGCCTGCCTGGCGAAGCTGGCCGAACTCTGCCGGCGACACGGCGCCCTCCTGATTGCCGACGAGGTTGCCGTCGGTTTCGGGCGGACCGGAAAAATGTTCGCTTTTGAGCACGCCGGGATCCGGCCCGAGATCGTCTGCTTGGGCAAGGGGCTCTCCGGCGGCTACCTGCCGATCAGCGCCACGGTGGTGGACGAGGCCATCTTCGAGACCTTCGCGGACCTGCCGGAGGACCATACCTTCTACCACGGCCACACCTTCGCGGGGAACCCGATCGCCGCGGCCCTCGCCCTGGAGGTCCTGGCGGTGTATCGAGAGGAGGAGATCGTTGCGCGGACGGCGCGGATGGGGGCGGTGCTGGCCCGGCGCATGGGGCGCCTGGCCAGCCTGCCGGGCGTCAAGCGGGTCCGATGCCTGGGTCTGATCGCCGCGCTGGATTTGGAAGACGCGCGCGGCCGGCCCGCGCCGGGCCGGGCCCAGGCGGTCCGGGACGCGTTGCGGGGGCAGGGGATCCTGGTGCGCCCGCTGGGAAACGTGGTCTATCTCATGCCGCCGCTCATCATCGGCGAGGACGAGCTGGGCCGGCTGGTGGAAGCGCTGGAGAAGGCAATCTGCTCCGTTGGAATGATGGAACCTTGGAATGAGGGGCTCAGTTGACCTGTGCAGGCAGAGGCAATCTTCCAGCATCCCATGATTCCACGATTCCAGCCCGCCGGCTCCGGCTCACGGCGCCGGCTTAGGCACGATATGGATCCGGCCGTCCCGGACGGTGATGGACTCCAGCCGGGCTAGCGCCTCGGCCGTTTTCGGGTTCTCGTTGACGTCCTTGGTCCGCTTTAGGGGATAATGCGCTCTACCTTGCCGGGCCGGCGGTGGATCGGCTTATGCCTAACCTGAATAATTCGCGCGCAGCGAATTATTCACCGCTCCGCGGCCGCCACGTGAGTCACGTTCCACGTGCCAACGTGGTCACGTGATGATTGTGGCGGTTTTACCGCCACAAAACGGGGGTTGCCACGTTTGCGCATCGCCGCTGCGATGCTCATCACGGCTAAGCCGCTAGGCTGTTGCCTGTCCGTTTTCCGCCGTTGCCGGCGGGCGCTTCCCCGCGGGTGGTTATCAGGTCTTGGCCGGCGGCTCCAGCAGGAGGATGTAGAGCGGCAGGGACTTTTCGTGCCGCCCGTCCACGGCCAGGTCAATGGAATACTGTCCGGCTTTCTCGAACTTGAGCCCGTTCAGGTTCAGGATCAAATTGGCGCACAGGGTCTGGCCGTCCGGCGGCATGGCGACGCCGATGTTGCCGTCCAATCCCGGGAAGACCGCCTGTCCGTCGGCGTTCACCAGGGTGATCCGCACCCGGTGCTCGCCCTCTTCGATCCGGTCGAAGCGCACGCGCAGCGCGATGGCGCAGTGGGCATGGATCGCGGGCAGCTGGCGGGTGAGGATCCGGTCGAAGGAGCCCAGGATGTTGAGCTTGCCGGCGCTCTCGGTGGCGGCGTCGCACAAGGTGAAGAGTTCAATGTCCATGGTGGTTGTCCTTTTCCTTTCGAAGAATAAAAACCGCTTCGTCGGCGAACCGCATCGTTTCGATCTCGAATTCCAGGCGTGTTTTCAGGTTCAAGATCAGTTCCCGCAGTTCGGTTGGCGTCCAGACGTGAAAATGGATGCTGGCATCGGCGTGCATCAGCCGCGTGGTCTCCCGGTCCGCTTCCGGGCCGTCCGGGATTTTTTCCACCAGTCTGACCCATTCCCGGAAATGCTGTTCCCGGGATCCGGCCGGGCCTTCCGCGTAGTCCTTTTCCAGGTGCCGATAGGGAGTCGCCGGCCGGGCGCAATCGAACGAAAAGCGCTTGTCGGGAACGGCCAGGAACAGGATGCCCCCGTTCTTCAGGACGCGCAACATGTTTTCCAGCGCAAAAATTGGATTTTGGCAATGCTCGAGAAAGTGGTTGGCGATGACAAAGTCCTGGCTTCCGTTGCCGAGGGGCGCCAGGCTTTCTCCGTCGGCGACGATGTCCACCGCGACCAGGGGCTGGTCCTTGAGTTCCGGGTATTGCCGGCGCAGCGCCGCGGTGTCGGCCCGGTCCACGTAGCTGACCTTCACTCCGTCGGGGAGCGGAAGGGGGTTGTGCAGGGCCCCGATTTCAATGCCGGCGCCGCCGGCGATGTAGCGGCCGACCAGGCGCCGGCGATCCTCTTGCGGGCTGTCGGCGGGGGCCGCGCGGCGGCCGTCGGCCCCAGGTTCAGGCTTGCCCAGGCGCCGCGCTAGGCGGGCCAGGAGGGATGCGAGCGAACCGGGGCGGGGGGCGGACGCGCCGGGCACTACGATCGTGCGCCGCTCGTTCCGTCCGAAGCGTTCGAAGTGGTGCCGGCCGGATTTGAAAGCGCCGGCGCGCACCGCCCGGGCGACATCGGGATTCGCGTCCAGGTAAGCGGCCTCGTCGAAAGTAGCGTCCGTGGCCGGGACGCGGCGGAGGTGTGGGTGGCTGATCATGAAGCCTTCAGGCTGGCCAGCGGCGGGGCGTCGCACCATTTCGTTTGCTTTGAATCTGACACACGGGCAGGGAGGCGTCAAGAAGAGTTTGCCCTGCCTGGAGGCGAAGGCTCGGCCTCGCCCGGCGATTGCCGGCGCTTGGGCCGGACACCTCGGGAAAGGCAGGCGTTTCGGCTCGTCATGGGCGGGGCAGTCTGGTATACGTTGCCCGAACCCGGAGGACTTCATGAAAGCGCGCTTGCTCGGGGAAATCGGGGAACGGGAATTGATCCGGCGCCTGGCGCGTTCCCTGCCGACCCGGCGGGACGTCGTGGCGGGGCCGGGGGACGACTGCGCGGTCGTGCGCGTCCCCGGCGACCGCGCCCACGACTGGCTGCTGAAGTCCGACCCGGTGATCGAGGGCGTCCACTTTTCGCCCGCGGCCCCCGGGCGGGCGGTCGGCCGCAAGGCCCTGGCGCGCGCCCTGAGCGACATCGCCGCCATGGGCGGCGAGCCGCTCTGGGCGCTGGCGGACCTGGTGGCGCCGGCGAATGCGTCCTCCGGGCGGGTGCTCGGCGTCTCCCGTGGTCTGGCGGCCCTGGCGCGGCACGCGGGCGTGGCGGTGGTCGGCGGCGACGTGAGTGCGGGGCCGGCGCTGGAAGTCCACGCCTTCGTCGTCGGCCGGGTGCCGCGAGGCAGGGCGGTCCTGCGCTCGGGCGCGCAACCCGGGGACGGTTTGTTCGTGACCGGGTCGCTCGGCGGCAGCGGGGCGGGAAAACATCTGCGGTTCATGCCCCGCCTGGCGGAAGGCCGCTGGCTGGCCCGGGGCGGCTGGGCCCGGGCGATGATTGACCTTAGCGACGGGCTGGCCGCGGACCTGCGCCACCTGCTCAGGCAAAGCGGGGTGGGCGCCGAGCTGTGTCTGGATGCGATCCCGGTCTCGGCGGCCGCGAAGCGCCTCGGCGGGAGTCCGGAGGGCGCCCTGCGGCGCGCCCTGGCCGACGGCGAGGATTTCGAGCTGCTATTCGCCGTTCCGGCCGCCAGGAGCGCGGCGTTCCCGACGGCCTGGCGGCGGCGCTTCCGCCTGGCCTGCGCGCGGATCGGCACGGTGACCCCGCGTCGCGGGGTGATCGAAACGGTTGACGCGCGGGGCCGGCGCGGGCGGCTCGGGTCAGCCGGCTACGAGCATTTCCGGTAAGAAAAAAATCCTTGGGAATTTTACCACGAAATGCACGAAATGACACGAAAACAGGATAAAAGGATTTCCGTGTTGTTCGGAGTGCTCCGTGGGCCATGATCTTTTCCCGATGCGAAAACGCACGGTCATTTCCAGGAGCCCGGAGGAAACCCGGGCGTTCGCGGCGTCGCTGCTGACGACGCTGGCGAAGGGGGACGTCCTGGCCCTGCACGGCGACCTGGGCAGCGGCAAGACCTGCTTTGTCCAGGGCCTGGCCGCGGCCCTGGGCGTTCGCCAGGCGGTGACCAGTCCCACGTTCACGATGGCCAACGAGTACGCCGGCCGCTGGCCGCTCTACCACCTCGACCTTTACCGCGTTCGCGGGCCCGGCGATCTCGCCGGCCTGGGGTTGGACGACTACCTCGAACCGGATGGCCTGACCGTGATCGAGTGGGCGGAACGGGCGGCGGACCTGCTCCCGGACTCGGCGCTGCACCTCCACTTCGAGGCCCTCGCGGATCTCTCTGCCCGTTCGATCACCGTGATTGCCCCTTAGTTTTTCAGTAACTACTCAGGTACCCACCCGCAGCGGGTGGGTGCCTGAGGGATTTGGCCCCA
>CAZVVD010000102.1:0-12566 GCA_964630555.1 uncultured Verrucomicrobiota bacterium
ATTTCCCGTGCCGGCCGGCGTTGACGTCCATGATGTCGATGGTGTCGATCTTGTCGAAGTAGCGCTTCACGGCCAGGGCGGCGTAGGCGTTGACCACGCCGGGGTCGAACCCCACCCCGAGGATGGCGGTCAGGCCCTTGGCCTTGCAGCGGTCCCTGCGCTTCCACTCGTAGTTGGCATACCAGGGCGGATCCTCACAGACCTTGTCCGGGTCCTCGTGGATTGCCGTGTCCATGTACACCGCGCCGGTCTCCAGGCAGGCCTCGAGCACCGACATGTTGATGAAGGCCTGGCCGAGGTTGATGACGATCTCCGAGCCGGTCTCTTTGATCAGCCGGACGGTGGCGGGCACATCGAGGGCATCGAGCGCGCGGGAATAGAGTTTTTTCGATTGGTCCTTGAGATGTTTTTTCTTCCGGATGCTGGCGATGATGTCGTCGCACTTGGACTGCGTGCGCGAGGCGATGCAGAGGTCGCCGAGGGTGTCGTTGTTCATGGCCGCCTTGTGGGCCGCCACGTGGGCGACGCCGCCGGCCCCGATGATGAGCACGTTCTTCTTCATGGCTACTCCTGTAGTGATGTCGTTTTCCGCCGTGTTTCGGAGAACGCTGCGTTTGAAACGGCTTCGGCGGGCGGCATGCCCGCCCTCCCAAGGCGAATGATGCCTGCGTTTATTTCGGGAAGGACTGCATGTTGCTGTCCGCGCCCCATGCCCCGGATGGCGCCGCTCACAGCGCGGCGCCTACTTGGTTACAAACTATGAACATAGTCCTTGTAGCCGAATTCGCGGACCGTGTCCAGCTTACCGTCCAGCCGGCGCACGACGATGGCCGGCATGGGCAGGCCGTTGAACCAGTTTTTCTTCACCATCGTGTAGCCGGCGGCGTCCGCGACGCGGACCTTGTCCCCCGGCTTCAGCCGCCGGGCCAGGCGGTAGCGGCCGAAGACGTCGCCGGCCAGGCAGGACCGGCCGGCGATGATGACGTCGAACCGGCCGGGGCCCGGCGCGGCGATCCGCGGGTGGGTGCGGTAGACCAGGTGGTCCAGCAGGTGCGCCTCGAGGGAGGCGTCCACGATCACGATCTCCGCCTCGTTGCGGATGACGTCCACCACGGTGGTTACGAGTTCGGCGCAGCCGGTGATGGCAGCCTCGCCGGGTTCGAGGTAGACCTGGACGCCGAACGCGGCGCCGAAATCCTTCAGCTTGCGGCAAAAGGCGTCCAGCGGGTAACCGGCCTTGGTGAAGGCCACCCCGCCGCCCAGGCTGACCCATTCCAACCGCCGGAGCAGGCGTCCGTAGGCCTGCCCGATCCGGTCGAGGTGTTTCGCGTAGTTTTGAAAATCATCGTTCTCGCAGTTGAAGTGGAACATCACCCCGTCGAGGAGCGGGGCGGCCCGGGAGAGAGCGCGGGCGTCCCGCACACCGAGCCGGGAATAGCGGCGAGCGGGATCGGCGAGGTCGAAATGGGAATAGCTGAAGCCCGGGTTCACCCGCACACCGACCTGCAGGCCGCGGACCTCGCGGGCGAAGCGCCGGAGCTGGGAGAGCGAGTTGAAGATGATCTTGTCCGCGTACCGCCGGACCACGCGGACATCGTCCCCGGAATAGCCCACGCTGTAGGCATGGACCTCCTTCCCAAATTTCTCCCGGCCCAGCCGGGCTTCGTAGACCCCGCTGCTGGTCGTGCCATCCAGGTATTTCCGCATGAGCCCGAAGACCGACCAGGTCGAGAAGCACTTCAGGGCCAGCACGGACTTCGCGCCGGACTGCTCGCGCACCCGCCGGATGATCTCCAGGTTCCGCTGGAGCTTGCGTTCGTCGATGAGGTAATAAGGAGTCTTCATAAACCACACGACATGCCGGCCACGATAAAACGTGGCCCTCCAAATCATAAGGTCCAAATGGAGGGACGCGCTTTGTCGCGTCCGCGGTATTTTTCAATAGCGCCTTTGCGACTCGGCACAGCGCCGCGCCGGCGCAACGACAGCCGGCTGAGCCGAAAAGACTTTTCCCGCCCGAGAATCAAGCGCGGTTTACATCCTGTAGATATGCGGTTTTCCCGGCCTTGTCAATGGCGCACCGGATTTGGAGATAGGCCTTCCGACCGCCTCAATAGGCGCTACAACCCAAGGCCGGTTACATTGACCTATGGCTCCAACTCTTCGTTTGTCATCCTGAACGCAGTGAAGGATCGCATCCCGATCCACCCTTGAATCATCGGGGCCGAGATTCCTCTCCCGCTGAAGCGGGATCGGAATGACACGTCCGCACGCATCGTGTCCGCCATGGGCATAATGGCCTTGGGTGGGAAGCGACGGGGGCGTCGCTTCTACCCTGGGCGGTTCCGTTCCAGCTTCCAAACGTCGCGGCCCATGTGGTTCCCGGCGGCCATCCAGAGGGCGTCCCGGAAGACGAAGACGCTGGCGGCATGGCGCGGGGCCCAGGGCGTCCCCGGCAGATCTTGCCAGCGCGCGCCGTCGGCGGAATGCCAGACGTCGTTCCCGTTGCCGCCGGGGACGCGCTGGCCTTCCAGCAGCCAGAGTCGGCCGTCGAAGACGGCCACGTCGTGGCACACCCGCGGGGTCCAGGGCACGTGGTCGGCGTGCAGTTTCCAGGCCCGGCCGTCGGCCGTGCTCCAGACCTCGTTATTGCAGTTGGAATGGATGGGGTTGGTCCGCTTGTCCCCCGGGTTCCAGCCGCCGAGGAGCCACATCTTGTCGTCGAACACCAGCGCGCCGGCGCCGTCCCGGCCCGGAAAGCCCGCGTTGTCCGTGACCTGGCGCCAGACATAAGAGGCGGCCGCCTTCGCCTCATTTTGCGTCGGCATACATTATCTCCGCTTTGAGGGGCGATCCTCCGGAAGCATGTGCCGCGCTATGAGCGACACAAGGGGCGCCGTTCACAGCCCGGCGCCTACTTCCGGATTCGTTCATCAACATAGTCAATGCGCATCCCCCCGGTCCATGAAAAAGAGACATCAACGAGACAACCATGATCATTATGACGGCGATTCCTGCCGCGCAAGGCGGCAAGAGGCCGGCCGGAGCGAGCATGGCTACAAACAGGATGGACATCCCGGAAGCTATCCCCTATTTTACCGGCCAACTGTTCACGATTGAACAGGAATTCCAACTGCCCTTGAAGGTGCCCATGTCCCGGAAAATCCTTCACGCCTGGCTTGTTTCCTTCCTGATCGTCACCGGCGCGGCGGCACAGACGCTCGACCTCACCCACGCCTGGCAGGTTGTTTTCGAGGAGGACCTGGCCAAGGCCGACGTCCTCAACCACTGGCAACTCATCAACGGCAAGTGGTCCCTCACCCCGGAAGGCCTGAAAAAAGAGGGTGACGGCGGCGACGGCGAATTGATGCTGCGCCTGCCGGCGATGATCGAGGGCCTGCGGGTGGAATACCGGGCCAAGTCCGGGGCCAAGCCGGGCGATCTCAGCCTGGTCCTGGGCACCGAAGACGGCTCCATGGATGCTGCCGTCTACGCCGGCGTGGGCTCCGGCGACAACACCGGCTGCAAACTGGTCGTCAAGGGCCGGGAAGTCGCCCGCAACGCCGACTTCCGGCTCAAGCCCGGCGCCTGGCATGACATCGCGGTGGAGCGGGAGGGGGGCGTCTTCCGGATCGAGGTGGACGGCCAAAAGGTCCTCGAGGGTCCCGACAGCCGCGACAGCTATTTCGGGCGCTACCTGGCCCTCTACGCCTGGAACGAAGCCGTCTTCGGCCGCATCCGCGTCACCGCCCGGCTGGACGACAAGCTCTACGCCTACCTCAGGGCGCCCTGGGACTGGCGCTTCTGGCGCATCCCCCAGTGGGGGCCCCCGCGCATCACGGAGCTGCCGTTTAATTTCACCGCGTTCGCGCACGAGGCGCGCCTGCGCCGCGAGCAGGCCGCCTGCCAGTTCGCGGAAAGCCTGCGCTCCGGCTTCACCGTTCGGCCGCAGGACAGCTGGGTGGTTTACGGCTACGCCAAGCGCCACAGCGCGATGCCCTCGATGATCGCCCGGCGCGACGGCTCCTTCGCCGCCGTGTTCTCCGGCGACCGGACCTACTTCGACGGGCCCGATGGCAAGCTTTTTTTCATGACCAGCCCGGACGGCCAGCGCTGGAACGCGCCGGCCCTGGCGCTGGACACCGTCCTCGACGACCGCGACCCCGGCCTCATCGAGCTGCCCGACGGCGCCCTGCTCCTGACCTGGACCGCGACCGACGACTGCCTCGACGAGGAGGCGGCCAGCGTCTATCCGCACTGGGTGACGTCAGCCTGGCGGGCCGCCTGGAAAAAAATACCGGAGGCGGACCGCAGGGCCGCGCGCGGCCACTGGCTGGCAGTCTCCGCCGACGGCGGGAAGACCTGGGGCCAGCGCGCGCCCACGCCGGTCGGCGCGCCCCACGGCCCCGCCCTCCTGCGGGACGGCCGCCTGCTGCTCATGGGCCGGGAAACCGCCGGCGCCCGGCGGGCGCTCTCCGTTTTTGAATCCAAGGACAAGGGCCGGACCTGGAACCGGCTCTGGACGCGCGACCTCGTCTTCGACCTCGACCGGCATTTCAACAACGCCCACGTCCTGGAAACGGCGGACGGCCGGCTGGTGGCCATGGTCGGGCACGACAAGCCCGTCCGCCTCTACCGTGACCGCCTCATGGCCGGGTCCGACCGCCGTCAGAACTTCGGGGAGTTCATGGCCGGCAGCGTCTGGCCCGCCGGCGGCCTGTGGCAGCTCGACAGCCGGGACGGCGGCACGACCTGGACTCCGCCGCGTCTGACGGCCATGTACGGGAACTGGCCGCAGCTCATGGCCGCGACCGGCAGTACCCTCGTCTGCACCTACGCCCACCACGGCGCGCCCTTCGGCCCGCGCGCCTCGGTGAGCACCGACGGCGGCGTCACCTGGGACACCGACCATGAGCTTGTCCTCCGGGCGGACAGCCCGTCGGCGCAGCCCGGCAGCCCGTGCTCCGCGCGGCTGGCGAACGGCCGGATGCTCACATTCTACTCCCAGCCATGGTACGAATCCCTCCGGCCGTCCGCCGCCTTCCTGAGCGTCACGCTCTGGAACCTCCCGGACAAGCCGAACGACCCGCCGGTCGAGCCGGCGCTCCGGACAAGCCCGGCCTCGCCCGAGACCGCCGCGGCGATCGCGCAGGACCGGAAATCCGGGACGCCGTTTCTTGAGATCGCCGACGTCTTGGTCGGGGACCGCCGCGCCCATTACCGGATCCCCTCCCTGGTCGTGACGCCCAAGGGCGCCGTGCTCGTGTTCGCCAACCGCCGGATCGACACCGTGGCCGACGAGGCCCAGGAGAACGATATCGTCATGAGCCGCAGCCTCGACGGCGGGCGGACCTGGGAGACGCCCCGCGACCTCTTCAGCCGCGAGGGCTGGGCCGCGACCATCGGGACCGCCATCGTGGACGACTCCAACGGCCGTATCATGCTGGACTACACCCGTCGCCCGGCGTTTGACCACGTCAAGGAAACGGAGCGCCGGGCCGGGGACGCCCCCGAGGCCGGGCGCTTCCTGGCCATCAGCGACGACGAAGGCCTGACCTGGCGTCACGAAAAGCCGGTCGTTGAACCCAATCCACAGGGGCGGACCGGCTACACCCACGGGTGCGGGCACGGGATCACGCTCAAACTCGGAAAGCACAAGGGCCGGCTGGTCATCCCGGCCATCATGTCCGCGCGCACCACGAACGATCATTACGCGGGATCCGTGATCTACAGCGACGACCGCGGGCAGACCTGGAAAACCGGCGGGACCAGCGATTTGGGCACGGACGAAACCTGCGTGGCGGAGCTGGCGGACGGCGCCCTCCACCTGAACTCCAGGATCGAAACCGGCGGCCCCCTGCCCCCCAACCGGCGCCGCTGGGCCCTGAGCTTCGACGGCGGGCTGACCTTTCCCGAGTCCGGCAGCGACGCCATCCTGACCGAGCATTTCGGCGGCTGCAACGGCAGTGTCCAGCGCCTGCCGGACGCCGACGGCGGCGGCAACCGCCTGCTGTTCTCGAATCCCGCGGTCCTCTCGGCCGTCGAAAAGGCCGGCGGCGCAGGCGACGTCCGCCGCTGGATGACGGTCCGCCTGAGCTACGACGGCGGCAAGACCTGGCCGGTGGCCCGCCGGATATACCGGGGCATGAGCGCGTATTCCTCGCTGGGCGTCCTGCCGGACGGCACAATCCTGTGCGGCTTCGAGCGCGGCGTGGAACTGCCCTACGAGCGGATCGCTGTCGCCCGCTTCAACCTGCCCTGGCTGACAGGGGGAATGCAATAGGAGGAACCATGACCGTCAAAGCACAGATGCAGCCGCTGTCCCTGTCCGATGTCCGGATCGCCGACGCCTTCTGGTCCCCGCGCCTGGAGGTCAACCGCGCCGTCACGCTTCCCCACGAGTACGCCCAGTGCAAGAAAACCGGCCGCATCGACGCCTTCCGCCTGAACTGGAAGCCGGGCGACCCCAACCCGCCGCACATCTTCTGGGACAGCGACGTCTCCAAGTGGATCGAGGCCGCCGCCTGCACCCTGGCGACCTACCCCGACCCGGCCTTGGACAAGCTCCTGGACGAGACCATCGCCCTGGTCGCCTCGGCCCAGCAGCCCGACGGCTACCTCAACACGCACTACACGGTCGTCGAGCCCGGCAAGCGCTGGAGCAACCTCAAGGACTGCCACGAGCTTTACTGCGCCGGCCACATGATCGAGGCCGCGGCGGCGCATTTCCGGGCCACCGGCAAGCGCGCGCTCCTGGACGTCGTCCGCCGCTACGCGGATTACATCGCCACGGTCTTCGGGACCGGCCCCGGCCAGAAACGGGGCTACTGCGGACACGAGGAAATCGAGCTGGCCCTGGCCAAGCTCTTCCGGGCCACCGGCCAGGATAAATACCTGCAGCTCGCGAAATACTTCGTGGACGAGCGCGGGCGCCAAAACCCGCACGACTTCGATGTCGAGGCCCCTGGCCGCAACCCCTACCCCAACATGCCGCCGGACAACGCCTACGCTTACTTCCAGGCTCACAAGCCCCTGCGCGAGCAGGACGAGGTGGTCGGGCACGCCGTGCGCTCGATGTATATCTGTTCCGGCATGGCCGACGTCGCCGCCCTCACCGGCGACGCCTCCCTCCTCAGAGCCTGCCGCAAATTATGGGACAGCGCCACCCTCCGGAAGATGTATGTCACCGGCGGCGTGGGCTCCACTTCCACCGGCGAGTCCTTCACCGGTAACTACGACCTGCCCAACCAGTCCGCCTATGCCGAGACCTGCGCGGCCATCGGGCTCATTTTCTTCGCCCACCGCATGCTCCAGTTCGAGGCCGACGCCCGCTACGCCGACGTCCTCGAGCGCACGCTCTACAACGGGGCGCTCGCCGGCGTAAGCCTGGACGGCAAAAAGTTCTTTTACGTCAACCCCGTCGCCTCCTCCGGCAACCACCATCGCCAGGAGTGGTTCGGCTGCGCCTGCTGTCCGCCGAACATCGCCCGCCTGCTGGCCTCGCTGGGATTGTACCTCTACTCGGCCTCGGACAAGGCTCTCTACGTCCACCTCTACGCCGGCGCCACCGCCCGGGCCCGCGTCGGCGGCGCCGACGTCACCCTGGCCCAGGAGACCCGTTATCCCTGGGACGACGCCGTCGAGTTCACGGTCAGCCCGGACCGGCCCGCGCGGTTTGACCTGATGCTGCGCATCCCGGGCTGGTGCCGGAAGCACGCGCTGGCCGTCAACGGCAAGGCCTGCCCGGCCCCCTTGGTCAAGGGCTACGCCCGGCTCCGCCGCGCCTGGAAGGCCGGCGACCGCGTGCGCCTCGCGCTGGACATGCCCGTCGAGCGCCTCGCGGCGCACCCGGCGGTGGCCGAGGCCTGCGGGAAGGTCGCGCTCCAGCGCGGCCCCCTGCTCTACTGCCTCGAGCAGGCGGACAATGCCGCGCCGGTCGGGAGCCTCCTGCTGGAGGATAAGGCCAAGCTCAGCGTCCGCTTCGACCGGAAACTGCTGGGCGGCGTTGCCGTCATCGAGGGCACGGCCCTGACGCCCGACCCCACGCCCTGGAAGGGCCGACTCTACCAGCCGGCGCCCAAGCCCCGCTATAAACGGGTGAAGTTCACAGCCGTTCCTTACGCGCTCTGGGACAACCGCGCGGGCGGGGCCATGGCGGTTTGGCTGCCGCGCGTCACGCGCTAGGGTGCGCGGCGGTCCGCGGTCAGATTGCCCACGGGAGCTTTGCCCCCTTGATCGCCGGCAAGGAATCAGCCCGCAGGGGCGCAGAGGATCGGGGCCATGGAATCTGAACCCCCCGGCGGAGCGCCCACATTCATGCCCGTGACATTCCAACAGTCTACAGAATGTTAGAATGTCGCGGAATGGCGGGATGGCAGGTCGCTGTCACATCTGAATCAGTCCGCCACGACGGTGACCTTGTTGAAGAGGAGCGGGCCGTTGACGTCGAGGATGCCGTCCATGGGGAAATTCACGGCAAACCAGAAGTCGTAGGTCCCGGACTCGAGCAGGTAGGCGTCCAGGATGGTCGTGGACCCGAAGTGGAAGATCCCGCCCTGGTGGACCGGCCGGCAAAGCAGCAGGTCGCCGCTGAACGTGTTCCACTGCCTCCCGCTGTCGAGGTAATACCACACGCCGGGCCGCGCGCAGGCCACGGCCCACCAGTCCACCTCCGTGCTGAGATAGTCGTCCATGTTCTGCATCTGCACGGCCACGGTGACCGGGGCGCCGGCGCCCCGGCCTCAGAAAAGACCGATCCCGCATGCGGGGCCGGCTCCACTTCCGCCCCTGCGTAACTGAGAAGGTGTGAAAAAATGATCTGAAGACGGTCGCGACGGAGCGCGACCCTCCATTTTCCGAAGACATATCGAGTGGAGGGCCACGTTTCATCGTGGCCGTCAGATTTTTTCACAGCTTCTGAGGTTACACTGCCGGGGGTTTTCCCGCTTGACACGACGGGCGGTTCTGGCAGGCTGGCACAGGAAAACCCGGCACGGGTTTACACATTGGATTGCGGGCCACAGCCCGCCTTGGGAGGAATCACTATGCGCACTGCCCTGGGAATCCTGAGCCTGCTGGCCGCGCTCGCGGGGACCGCCCCCGCCGCGGACCCCACCGCGGCGGACGTCGAGAAGATGACCGATCCGGCCGCGCTGCTCAACGCGGCGCTCTCGGCGCCGGATCTGGCCGTCCGCCGGGCCGCGGTGAACAAGCTCGTCGACCCGGCCGCCCTGGCCCGGGTGGCCGACGAGGTCAAATACTGGGACACCCGCAAGGCCGCCGTCAACAGGATGAGCGACCCGGCCGCCCTGGCCCGAGTGGCGGTGGAGGAAAAGGACTCCGGCCTCCGCAGGATCGCCGAAGAAAAGCTCAAAACCCCCGCGGCGCTGGCGAAACAGAAAGCCGCGAGCGAGAAGCGCCTGGCCGACGTCCAGACGATCGAGGACCAGCAGGCCCTGGCCGACCGGGCCGGCGATACCTGGTTCCGGGTCCGCGAGGCCGCGGTGGCCAGGCTGTCCGATCCGGCCCTGCTGGCCCGGGTGGCCGCGGAGGGCAAATACTGGGACGCCCGCCTGGCGGCCATGAAGAAAGTGACCGATCCCTCCGTGCTGGCCAAAGCGGCGGTCGGGGAACCGGATATCGACGTGCGCCTGGCGGCGCTGCGGAAGGTCGCCGACCAGGCCGTGCTGGCCCAGGTGGCCATCGGCGACCGCGAGGTGAAGGTCAGCCGCGAGGCCATGCTGAAGCTCACCGACGCCGCCTGGCTCAAGAAGGTGGCCGCGGAATCGAGGCACGAGAGCATCCGCAAGGCTGCGCCGGCCTATATCAGGAACGGGCAGCCATGACCTGGCCCGGTCCGCGGCGGGCTGCGGCGCGGTCTTCGCGGCCAGCCCCGTCCTTCCGTGACGCAACCGGCGCTCCGGCCGGACCGGCGCAATCGCTGACGCTTCACCCACCGTCCCGGACCGGGAAACGATAACTGATAGACCAGGCGGCCGCCTGGCCCCGGCCCAGCCTGGTCTCGTGGTGCGGCTCGAACGAAAAGGTGCGGTCATTACCCCAGACCGGCAGGTAGGAGGGCGGGAAATCCGTGCGCGTCTCCACCTGCCCTACCTTGGGATGCCGCTGGAGGACGGTCAGCGGAAGACCGGAACGCTCCAACGCCAGCGGCTGGTAGCAGCCCCCGCGCCAGTCATACCCCGCCTGGCGCACAAGCTGGCCGTCGGCATCGAGGGCAAAACCCGGATTGGGCGCCAGGGCGACGGGCGGCGAAAAACGGCAGAGCCGGTCGTCCGCGGGAACCGGAAAGAACGGGTGCGCGTACCAGCATAAGGGAAAGTCCCGGCCGCCGAGGTTCCGAACCGCCGTGCGTGAATGCAGGATCCGGCCCTCCAGGCGAACCGACCGTTCGATCCCGTACGCCCGGTCCCGGAAGTCATCCTCCGCGCGCATGACCACGCCCCGCTCGTCGGCCGCGACTTCCCACGCCAGGAAATTGATCACCCCGGTGTCGTAAAGCGACCGGAAATCCGCCCCCGGCCCGGCGTAGCGAACGCGGCCGACCCCGACCCGCCCGACCTCGTCCCCCGCGGACGCGCCTTCCTCCCCCAGGAAGCCCAAGAACATGTCCGGCGCGCCCTGGCCGAAAAAAGGCGCCGGCTCATCGGGATAGCACGGCCCGGACAGCAGGTCGCCGGCAACCGCGTCACGCACCTGCCAGATATATCCCCCGGCACAGTAGCGCGCGCCCTCGCGCCCGGCGTCCGCCACGGGATCGAGCAGCTCGACCACGAGATCTTGTCCGTGCAACGTGAACATGCGGATAGAGCCTGCGGCTCACTGCACCGCCCCGCAGTGAACCTGGTTCTACTGCGGGGAAGCAAGGGAAGACAGGACAGTGAAGTAGAACCTGCGGTTCACTTCACCGCCACACAGTGAACTTCGTTCTACTGTGTGGCTCCGCGAGCAGGGCTCGAACCTGCAACCTAGTGGTTAACAGCCACCCGCTCTACCATTGAGCTATCGCGGAACAGGCCCTTTGCATGAATGCTAACTCTAAAAACGAACCTGCAATCCGTCAGCCAACGGAAGCTATCGCGGAGCAGGCCCTTAGCCTTCGATCCGAGCAGCATCCTACTGTCCGCAGGCCTGAAGTCAAGCCTGAGGAAGCCCCGCGTTTTCTCCCCCGATCCGCCGGGAGACGCACTTGACGTCAGGGGCGCGGCTCTTCCCGGGGCCGCCGCCGAATGCCGGCGGCGCAGGGATTCAATCAAGCCACTGGACGAGATCGGAAATCGGCAGGCGGTTGTGGGGCATCCCGCCGGCGGGGCTGTCGGGCGGTGCGGCTTCCTGGCGCGGCCAGCCGACGGTGAAGACAATGGCGGGCTTAATGGAGGCCGGCCAGCCGACCAGTTTGCGGATGACCTCCGGCCGGATCCAGCCGATCCAGCAGGTACCCAGCCCCTCGGCGGTCGCCTGGAGCACGAGGTGTTCCCCGGCGATGCCCAGGTCAAGCAGCGGATAATCCACCCCCGAGAACAGCGGGGCCAGCCGGTGGGTGACGACCGCCCGGCGGAGGCCTAAGACGACCAGGACCGGGGCCTCGGCGACCCAGCCGGCGGACATGCCCGGCAGCAGCCCGCGCGTGGCGATGGCCTCACGCAGGTCCGGCCGCAACACCACGGCGAACCGCCAAGGCTGGCGGTTGCAGGCGGAAGGCGCCAAGCGGGCGGTCTCCAGCATGCGCCCGAGGGCCTCCCGCGGGACGGGGTCGGACCGGTAGGCGCGACAGCTCCGCCGGGCGCGGACCAGGTCCGCCAGGGAAACCGGGGACTGCTCTGGCGGGCTGGCTGTCAATCGGCGCCTTTCCTTTCCCGGTCCCCGCCGGCGGGCGGCGGCGAAATGCGACTTAAAAAAGAATTGTACCGTCCCCCATCCGCCGCGGCAATCCAAAAACCTGCAAATTGCCATTGTTTTTTTTGGGGGAACGTTATACTATCAAGCGCCTAAAAGATGATAATTTTTTTCGGGGCTGGACGCCGGGCTCCAAGCGGGCGCGGGCGTCGCACACACAGAAAGGAAGGGCACCATGAAACGAGGAATGCGCACAACCAAGACGGCGGCTCCCGCCAAGCGGGTGACGTTCCAGATCGCCGCCACGCCGAAGAGTTCCGTGTTTCTCGCCGGGACGTTCAACAACTGGGATCCTAAGCGGCACCAGATGAAGGACATCCGCGACACCGGCAAATTCGCCATCACCCTGAAGCTGCCCATGGGCGAATACGAATACAAGTTCGTGGTCAACGGGAACTGGATCATTGATCCCGAGTGCCAGAACTGGGTGCGCAACTCCCTGGGCACGCTGAATAGCGTCATCAAGGTGGTCTGAAATCGGCCGGTCCGGCTTGGCGCCGCTCCGCGCGGGCTGGATGCTCGCCATTGCAGGAGCGGCGGGCAGTCCCGGAGACGTGCCCGCCCTACAATTGGACTGGCGGTAAATGCCATGGCGGCGGGAGCGGCGGGCAGTCCCGGAGACGTGCCCGCCCTACAATTGGACTGGCGGTAAA
>CAZVVD010000102.1:12666-13671 GCA_964630555.1 uncultured Verrucomicrobiota bacterium
TGCCATGGCGGCGGGAGCGGCGGGCAGTCCCGGGGACGTGCCCGCCCTACAATCGGCATGGCGGCAAATGCCATGGCGGCAGGAGCGGCGGGCAGTCCCGGAGACGTGCCCGCCCTACAATCGGCATACGGGAAATGCTCCGGCGGCACCGGGACCGGATCGACTGGACGTGCCCGCCCTACAATCGGCATACGGGAAATGCCGTCCCGCAGACCGCCCCCCCCCACAACGCATTCCGTCTTTTTTCATTTGATCATCCCGGCCGCACCCATCACAATGACGGGCGCGCATGAACACGCCCGCCCAACGCCGATCCCACCGCCGGCCAACCGCGCCGGCGATCGCGCGCTCCGCCTTGCCGAAGCTGGTGCGGGACGATCCCTACCTGGAGCCTTACGCCGAGCGCCTTGCCGGGCGCCTCACCCAATGGCAGGCTCTGGAGCGGCGCCTGACCGGCGGGACCCAGGCGCTGGCAGACTTCGCCTCCGGCCACGAGCACTTCGGCCTGCACCGGGCGGGCGGAGAATGGGTCCTGCGGGAATGGGCGCCAAACGCCACGAGCCTGGCGCTGATCGGCACGTTCACGGACTGGAACGAGCGGCCCGGATTCGCCTTTCGGCCCGCGGGCGCCGACGGCGTCTGGGAGCTGCGCCTGCCGGGCCCGGCGCTCCGCCACGGGGAGCTCTACCGGCTGCGGCTGCGCTGGCCCGGCGGCGAAGGCGACCGGCTGCCGGCCTGGGTCCGGCGGGTCGTGCAGGACCCTGCCACCAAGATTTTCAACGCCCAGGTTTGGGCGCCGGCCGCGCCCCACGCCTGGCGGCATCCCTCCTGGCGGCGGGTTCCGGACGCACCCCTGATCTACGAGGCGCACGTCGGCATGGCCCAGGAGGAGGGCAAGGTCGGGAGCTACCGCGAGTTCACCGAGCGCATCCTGCCGCGGATCGCGGTGGCCGGCTACAACACCATCCAGCTCATGGCAATCCAGGAGCACCCCTACTACGGATC
>CAZVVD010000103.1:0-13107 GCA_964630555.1 uncultured Verrucomicrobiota bacterium
CATGCCGCGCCGGCGCACCCTGGCCACCACCTTCGGCGACGCCGGTCCCGGCCAGCGGGCTTCCAGCTACCACCGCTGGCTGAAGCTGCTCCACGACCACCGCGCCGGCGGGTACGGCGGCCGCGCGCGCGGCTACGTGAATGTCTATGACCCCGATTCGCGTTACGACGGCGACGAGATCCTCGACGCCTGCTACTGGGACCACTATATCCGCACCATGCGTCCCTACGTGGACGGATCCCTGTTCGAGGACGGTGTGCCGGTGCCCAAGGTGGGCCTGACCGGCTGGTATGCCGGGCTGTCATCGCTGCCCGGGGAGCTCGGTTGGCCCGGGTACACCGGCAACGGCAAGCAGGCGGACGACCGTAAGACCGAGATGCAGTTCAAGTATCTCCGCGAACTGCGCCTGATCGCCAAGCGCCTGCGGTTTCTGGAAAAGCTCTGGTTTTACGAGGCCGACGAGCCCGCCGACGAGCCCAACATTCTCTGCGCGATCGCCACCACCTTCCTGCACTTCAAGAAGGCCATCCCGGAGGCCAAGTGCATGGTGACCTCGCTGGTCGCCGACCACCTCCGCGGCTGGATCACGGCCTACAACACCAATCCCACCTGGCTGCTGCTCAATATGAAGTGGTTCGCCCGCCGCCATGAGCTTGGCGAGGAGTACTGGCTCTACAACGCCTTCTCGTTTCTGGGCGACGTCAACGCCCACATGAACCAGCGTTTCGTGCCCTGGTATGGCTGGCGGGAAGGCGCCGCCGACTGGCTGTGCTGGATCACCTCCTATGGCGCCGACTGGGATTGGGCTCCGGAGTTCGGCGGGGATGGGCTTTATGTCTATCGCATGCAGGGCGCCGACTTTGGCCTGCGCGACCACAACTGGGCCCCGAACCTGCAGCTCAAGCAGTACCGCGAGGGGATGGAGGATGTCGAGCTCTGCGAGCTGGCGGCCCAGGCGGTGGGCTATCAGGCGGTGCGTAAGATCGTCGAGCCCTGTTCCTTCATTGACGGGCAGGGGGATCCTTCGCCCTGGGGCCGCTGGAAGCGGGTCGGTCGGTTCCGGGGCTACGGCGGCATGAATTACAACGCCGATCCCCGGGCGGTCTACCAGGTGCGCCGGGACCTGGCGCGGGTCATCCTGCAGCACAAGCCGGATGACGGCGCCTCGAAGCGATCCGCGCCCGAGCTGACGGCCGAGGGCGCCCGGCTCAAGGCGGAAGGCAAGCTGGCGCCGGCCTTGCAAGCCGCGAAGCAGGCCCTGCAGAAGGCGCCGGCGGACCTGACGGCCGGCGGGCTGGAAATCGACTGCTACCACGCCCTGGGGATGCCGCAGGAAGCGTTGGAGTCGGCCCTGCGCCTGGCGCGCCGGAACCCGGAGAGCGGCCGGGCCTGGAAGGCCCTGGGGGACACCTGCGCGCTCCTGTCGCGCTTCGAGGATGCCCACGACTGCTGGCAGCGCGCGCTCAAGCTGGACCTGCCGGACGACCTCAAGCGCGCGACGCAGGCGGCCATCGCCGACAGCGCGCTCGAGGGCGCCCAGATCGTCCGCGGCGAGCTCTCGCCCCACCTGGGCGCCCCCGACGCAACCGCCCTGATGCATTTCGGGACCGACCTGAACAGCGTCCGCAAATGGCCCCAGGGCGCCGAGGGCGAGGCGATCTACCGCGGCATCGGCCAGTGGGGCGGGGCCGGCACCCTGGATCCCACCCCTTCCGGTCTGACTCTCAAGCTGGCCCACATCGAGCTCGGCAAGGACAAGCTGCCCAAGGGCGCCAAGGTCCGGCGCGCCACCATCGTGTTTTCACTTCCGCCCCGGAGGGCGCAGCAGGGCGGCAACCTCGCGGCGTACGCCGTGCTGCGGCCTTGGGTCAACGAACACATGACCTGGTTCGAGTACGACCGTGGCAAGCCCTGGGCCGAGCCCGGCTGCGGCAAGGAGGGGGTGGACCGCGGACCGCTCTATGCCCCGACGGGGTCCGCCGTGATTGACGAGGCCAAGAACGAGGTGCGCATGGACATCACCCGGATTTTCAGGGATTGGACCGAGGGGCGCTATCCCAACTTCGGCCTGGCGCTGATCCCGCAGTCCGGCAACCTCATGCACGGCCGGGGCAAGCTGGTGGTTCATTACACGGCCAACTGAAAATCGCTTTCCTCGCCGTTATGACAGGAGGCATGACATGACAACGCGACGCCCGCACCCGTTCACGGCGTTTTTCGGGCTTGGCCTGGCCGTCCTGGTCATGGCCGCCTCCGGCCCGGTCCGGGCCCAGTTGGACGAGCTGGATATTGGTCCGGCCCGGCCGGAGATGGACCTGGACGGACTGGCGGAGTTCGACGACCGCCAGCCGGCCAAGGTGGACGCCAAGACTTCCGAGATGGAGATCAAGGAACTCCTGCAGCCGGGCTCCAAGGATGCCGCCGACGTCCGGGATTTCAAGCGCAAGAACGCGATCCATCAGATTCTTTACGGCGCGCACGAGAAAAAGGGCAAGGACTATTATTTTGACGCCCGCTGCCAGGCGGCCAAGGACCTGGGGGAGTTCGCCGATGAACAGGCTATCCGCGATCTGCTGTTCGAGAAGGCCGTGAGCCTGTATTGGGTCGAGAACCCGAAGTTCATCCCCACGGCGATCGCCAGCTTCATGAAGGCCGGGACCAACGAGTTCCCGCGCCTGTATCATCACCTGGCCCAGGGCCGGGACTGGAAGATCCGCGGCCGCATGGCGAGCATCCTGCAGCAGTACCGGGCGCTGGACCCCGAGGGGGTGGACCGGGCCGTGCAGGACCGGATGGTGAACGATTATTCCGAGGACGTGCGCGGGCCGCTGGCCATCGGCCTCTTTGGCAAATACGGCGCCGGGCCCATGCCGGAGCCGCTGGAGGCCTTGGCCCGCAGCCGTCTGCGGGACGAGGCAAATACCCTCGTGAAATACGTCCTGCTCTGGAACCGCTATTACAAGATGGACTTGCAGAATAAGAATACCGGCAATCTCGGGTTGTACCGGGATCTCCTGTTTTCGGGGAAAACCTGGGAAAACCGCTGGATGGGCCTGGAGGCCATCCGCCTGGGACGACTGCAGCGCGACCCATCCGCCTTCCCGGAATACGAGCGCGACGCCCTGCCCGACGTCATCAAGGTCCTGCGTCAGGATCCGAACCCGCGCGCGCGCTTCGCGGCCGTGGACACGCTCTATCCCTTTACCAACGCCGCCGCCGTCCTGGCTTTGGCCGAGGCCATGGAAAAAGACGCGGATGCGGACGTCCGGGCTTACGCCGGGCGGATCCTGGGCGTCAAGCTGAACGCGGTCAACAAGTACCCGTGGATGGCGCGCTACCCGGCTGCGGCCAAGGCCTTCCTCGACCGGAAAACCGCGGAGGCGCCCGAGGCCGCCGTGCGCGGCCAGGCGGCCGCGGCCTTCGGCCGGGCCTTGGCCGATCCGGACCCGTTCGTGCGCTATTACGCCGTCATGGGCCTGGGCAAGCTGAACAGTCCGGAAGCGCTTCGGCTGCTCAAGGCCTTCCAAGCGGACCCCGAGGACTGGATCAACGAGGAGGCCGCCAAGTGGATCCGGACCTGCGAACAGCCGGATGACACCCTGCTCCTGGGAAGCAGTGTGGGATTCTGAACGCGAAAGGACGGTAAGCATGAACATCCGGCGATGCGGGACGTGGATGTTGGGAGCGCTGCTGGGGGCGGGCGGGGCGTTTGGAGCGCTGCCCCCGGAATGGGACGAAGCGGCCCCGCCGCCAGCCATCAGCGGACCGCTCTTCCGGGTGTTCGAAAACGGCAAGTGGGGTTACATCGACAAGTCCGGGCGGCTGGCGGTCCGCGCGGACTTCGACACCGCCACGGATTTTTACGAGGGCCGGGCCGGCGTCTCGGTCAATCGGGAGTTTTTCATCCTCAAGGATGACGGCCGCCTGATCCGCAGCCAGGACCTGCGCGCGCCCTTCCGCGAGGGGCGCGCGTTCGCCGCCAATTTCGGCCAACCCATTTCGATTCTGGACCCGGAGGGCAAAGTGGTGCTCGGCGGCATCCGCGATTTCGAGCCCTATTCCGACGGTTGGGCGCTGGTGGTGACCAATGCGGACTGGGTCTACGTGGACCGCGACGGCCGGGTGGTCATGGACCCGACCAACACGGTGCACAACGCGCCGGAACAGCGCTCGTGCAACGCCGGGGCGGACGAGGCGCCCACCCAGGCGCACCCGTTCGCCAACGGCCGTTCGCGGATTTTTATGGCGCATTCGAAGTGGGCCTTCCTTGACAAGACCGGCAAGGTTGCTATCCCCGCCCGTTTCGAACGCGCTCACGATTTCGCCGAGGGTTTGGCGCGGGTGCGGCTGGAGGGCAAGTGGGGGTTTATCAAGCCGGACGGCGCCTTTGCGGTCGAGGCGATCTTCGAGGACGCCCGTGATTTTTCCGACGGCCTGGCGGCGGTGAAGCTGGGCGGCAAGTGGGGCTACGTGGACACCGCCGGCAAGCAGGTGATCGCGCCGCAATTCGAGGAGCCCGAGCGCTTCCAGGAGGGGCTGGCCCTGCTGCGCCGCCAGGGCAAGGTGGGCTTTATGGACAAGCAGGGCCGGGCGGTCATCGCTCCCGCCTTTGATGGCGCCCGCGAGTTCAAGGACGGCCTGGCCATGGTCTGGGCGGGCACCCGGCGCGGCTACATCAACCCCAAGGGCGAATGGGTCTACGTCCGCGACACCCTCTTCACCCGGTGACGGGGCGCTCCTGAAATGCTCTTTCTCCAGGTCGGTCCTTACGGTTACCGGCGGCGCCATTTCCCCGGGGAACAGCCCTGCGACTGGCGGAACAGGCGCTGAAACTGCGGGATGGAACCGAAGCCGCACTCGAACGCGATTTCCGTCACCCGTTTCCGGGTCAGGGCCAATTGTTCGCGGGCCTGCGCGAGCCTGGTTTTGTGGATGAAGGCCAGCACGGTCTCCCCGGTTTCCTGGTGAAAAATCCGGGTGAGGTTGCGGGGGGAAGTCGCCGCTGCCCGGGCGACCAGGGCGAGCGTCAGGGGCCGCGAATAGTTCGTTTGTATGTAGTCCTGCGCCCGGTGGACGCCCCGGCTTTGGCGGCCCTCATCCAGGAGTTTGAGCCGGGCATGGGCCGCCACCACGTGCTCGGCAAACAGGCGCAGTAACAGCATGACGTCTTCCTGGACATCCGGCAACAACACCCGGGTCTGAAACCAATGGCGTCGCAAGGCCGTCCAGTTGCCCTTCCAGTCCGCCAGGCGCCGCCGGGTCCGTCGCCAATCCGCGTCCGCCGGCGTCCGGCTCAGAACCTGGCCGCACTGCAACAGGGCGATCACCCTCTGGTTGACCGCGATCGGTATGACAAACTCTGAAAGCCCCGCATGGCATTCATAGCGGAGCGGCCGTTGATTGATCATCGCCGCCGAGCAATAGTGCCGGTCACACGCCTGGCAGCGGCGCAAACCTTCCGGTGCGGCCTGCAGGGCCAGACAGAAGGGATTCATTTCCGACCGGGGGCCCAGCAGACGGATCTGGCTCAAATCCGGATTGACAACGGACAGGGTCAATCCAAAAATCCGCTGTGCCAGCCGTTGGAACTCCGCGAACACGCCCAGGGGCGCCATCATCTCATAGGTGATGTCCATGCCGGCTGGAAGCCTACCGGACCGCATGGCGTGGAAAAAGCCTAAAATGTCCTTATTTGATCATTCTTTTGCCCAATCTGAATGGTCAACGCGGGCATCGCGGGATACATTCGTGCCTGGAAACGCAGGCGTTGTGCCTTGGGCATGACCGCCTGTGCGCTCGCGCGGCGACTTGCTTGTCTGGCGCGGTGCGTGCTGGTGCCTGGGGGAGGGCGGTTTCACGGGTGACGCCAGCGATGCTTTGCCCAAGGCCTTCGGGCCAAGAAAGGAATTGAGAAAACAATCCAGCGCCATACGGAAGCGTCGGCTGCTGAGAAAGGTGTTCCATGCCGGTCTGCCTGGTCAGTTCCATCGAGGAGCCTTATTGCGCGAACTGTGTCCGGGTGGGGGATCTGGACGCCGACGGCGCGCCCGACCTGCTGTTCGTGCAGAGCGTGCATGACACGCGCGAGATCACCTGCCTGACGGCCGCCACCATCCACGGCAAGGTGCTGTGGCAGGTGGGGACGCCTGCCGCCGACCGGGGCATAGCATGCACCGATCTGCCCGTGCAGGTCTACGACTGGGACCATGACGGGCTGGCCGAGGTGCTGTATGTCCGCCAGGCGGTGTACGCGGAGCCGATCGTCTGCCGCGTCGGCAAGCAAGCCCTGCGCGAGCGGGCGCTGCGCTACGAGGGGAACGCGACCCTGGTGGTGCTCTCCGGCCAGACCGGCCGGGAGAAAACGTCGTTGGCCATCCCGGCGCCCGCCGACGATGCCATCGCCTTCGCGGATTTGACTGGCGCAGGCCGGCCGGGGGATTTGGTGGTCAAGGACGTCTACTGGAACATGTGGGGCCTCGCGCGCACCGGTGAAACCCTGTGGCACTACGGCACCCTGCCGGATCATAAACCGGGGCCGGATTCCATCGCGCGCATTGGCGACACCCCGTGGCACTATGGCGGCGGCTCGCCGGGCCACTACCCGGCCTTCGCGGATATTGACGGCGACGGGCGCGACGAGGTGTTCGTAGGATACGCCTTGCTTGATCATGACGGCAAGCCGGTCTTTCAGAAGGACTGGGGGGAGCATCCCAGCTGGGGGGGGTCGCATGCGGACGCCGTTTTCGTCGCGCGCCTGGCGGACGGTTCCTGGCGGCTGCTCTTCGGCAACGGCGGCGTCCATTGCCTGGCGGCCGATGGCGTCGAACTCTGGCATCATCCGCTCCGGGAGGCGCAGCATGTGTTTGCCGGCCGATTCCGGGCGGACTCCGCTTTCCAGGTGGCGGTCATCGACCGCGGCTACCCGCGGGACGTGAACGGCAAGCCCGCCGTTCTCTATCTCTACGACCTTGAGACCGGACGCGAAATCTGGCGGCGCCCGCAGCCTCCCGGCAGCTGGGCCGCCGCCGCCATGCCGATTCGCTGGAGCGGAGCGGGCGCGAGGGAAGAGATCCTGGTCCATGCGCGCGGGCCGGGCCGGCCGGTGGCGATCTTTGACGGCGACGGCAACATCGTGGATGAGCTGGACGTGCCGCCGCACATGTGCTTCGAGTATGACGGGGGCGAGGGCGTCACCCCGGGGTTGCACCTGTGCGACCGGGCGGATGTCTACGGCGACAGCCGGGAAGAGGTCCTCCTCATGGGTCACAACGGACTGCGCGTTTATGCCAATGCCCGTTCGTTTTCCGTACCCGCGCTTTACAATAACACGTACTACCATGGCATGTGACTTGCGTCCGGCGGTGCGCGGGCTGATGAATCCGGATATCGAAAGGAATGCTTCTTGTCCGCGGCAGTCGTGGAGCGTATGTTGGCCTGATGTTTCTTGAATCGCTTTCGGCAGTTCCTAAAATGGAGGCGTCCTATGATCAGTCCGTATTGTCAGGCAATCCTTCTGGCGGCCGGGCTGGCCGCCTTTTCCGCCGCTGCTCCGGCCGGTGAACCCCCGGCGGAGGAGAGGGGGGGGGCGTCCCTGGAGGGCAGGTCGGCTGGCGAAAAACCATGCGCGGTCTATGCCAACCGGCCCCTCCAGCGGGGGCAGGCCGAGCCGCTCCTGCCTTCCATCCGGATTGCGGAGGCCGACAAGGCGCCCGTGGTGGACGGGGCCCTGGACGATCCCTGCTGGGCCAAGGCCGAGGAGGGCCTGATCGCCACCGACGAATATTCCTTCCCGCTGAAGCTCACGAACTCGTTCAAGATCTGCCAGAAGGACGAGGTCATCTACCTGGCCATCCGGTGCCCCTATGGCGACAAGGGCGGCAAGAAGACCGGCGACGGCGCCAAGCATGACGGCGCCCTCTGGAACGGCGAGAACATCGAGCTGTTCCTGGACCCCGACAACGAGGACACCCCCGGCTACTACCAGTTCGTGCTGACGCCGTTTGACGTCACCGGGGATATCTACAATAACGAGCCGCGCGACCCGGAGCTGCGCTGGGAGCCGAAGTACGAGGTCAAGAGCCAGTGGACCAGCAACGCGTGGACGATCGAGTACGGGATTCCCCTGGCGGCCTTCAATTACACCAAGACGATTTACGAGAACTTCGGGCTGAACCTCCACCGGGTGAACGGCGGCATCGGGGCGTGGTCGCCGGGCCATTCGGAGGGCTTCCACTTCCCCCACAAGTTCGGGGAGGCGCGGGGCCTGAAGGGCACGTCGGTGGCGAAGAACGCGCCGGGGGTGTTTCGTTCGCCGCAGCTGAAGATCAACGACCGGGTCATCAAGGCCACGGCGAACCCGTCGCTTGTCCCGGAGAAGCCGCCGGCGCTGGCGGCGGGCCCGGAGGTCAAGGCCTCCAGCGCCGCCGCGGAGATCGCTTTTGAGGCCAACACGCGCACGGACGTGGCCGTGTGGATCGAGGACGGCAAGGGCGAGCGGGTGCGGCACCTGGCGGCGGGGATGCTGGGGCCGAACGCGCCGGCGCCGCTGAAGAAGAACACGCTCAAGCAGAGCGTGAGCTGGGATTACAAGGACGATTTCGGCAGGAAAGTGCCGGCCGGTTCTTACAAGGCCAGGGTGGGGGTGGGGTCCAAGGCGGCGCTGGACAAGGAAATCGGACGGAACGAATCGCCGAACCAGATCAATGCCATTGCGGCCGACGACAAAGGGTTCGTTTATAGCTACGAGGGCATCCGCGACCAGTGGTCGCGCATCATGAAATACGACCGCAACGGAAAGTTCGTTTCCATGCTGCTGCCGCCGCCGGCGGACGTGCCCGTCGAGAAGCTCAAGGGGCTGAACATCATTGATTACGGGCCGGACGGCCAGGTGCGCTTCGGGGGCCGGGAGCTGGCGGAGACCCTGCCCAGCATCGAGCAGCCGTTTCCGCAAAGCCTGCTGATCAACAGCAAGGGGCAGCTCATTTTCGCGGGCTCCGAGTACCAGGGCGGGCCGGGGCGCTTTTACAAGATCAACGCCGACGGCAGCCTGCCGGAGGATTTTGTCGGACCCTATCTCAAGGACATTAACTGGCTGATCTGGTACAACGCGTGGGCCAAGCGCTTCCATTTCGCCCTCGATCCCCTGGATGAGAATATCATCTATTTGAGCGGCTTGAAGGAGCAGCACCGCCTGGATAATTCCGGCTCCGAAAGCAACCTGGAGCTCGATGAAAAGACCCCCGGCCGGCTCACCTTCTACAACGCCATTTGCCGGGTCCGCTGGGGCCAGGACGCGCCCCTCGAGACGTTTATCGGCAAGCGCAACGTCAGCGGCGCCGCGGCGTCGGACAAGCCCGGCGAGTTCAATGATCCGCAGGGGATCGCCTTCGACAAGGACAACAACCTCTGGGTCTGCGACCGGCGCAATAACCGCATCCAGATCTTCAACCACGACGGCAAGTTCCTGCGGCAGATTGCGCACGCCGGTCCCTACGAAGTGCGGATCAGCAAAAAAACGGGGGAAGCCTACGTCCTGGGGGCGTCGTCCACGAACTTTATCCGCCATGCTAAAGGCGCGGATAAACCGACCACCCATCTGAAAGCCGTGATCCTGACGAAGTATGCGGCGGGCGCGAATCCAAAGGTCTTGGCCCAGACACGGTTGCTGGGGATGGAGCGGAAAAAAGGCTATTACGATAGTGTCGATCTGGATGCCTGGGGATTCTGGAACTACTGGTGGACCATGGCGCTGGACGAGTCGGGCGACAAGCCCTGTCTCTGGGTTGTCTGGGGCGCCGGCGATATCAATCCCGGCCACGGCATCGGCAGCGACAGCGCCAAATCGCTGGCGCGCGTCCGGGATCTCGGCGACAAGTTTGGAGAACCGGAGGTGCTCATCGGCAAAGAGGCCCCGCAGCCGCGTTACCGGATCGCGGCGGGGTGGGAGTCGGATATCATCTGCGCGGGGCACGAATGGTATGACGCCAACTCCGGGCGTTACCTGGGAACGCGCAAGGGCGGCAAGGAAGTTGCCGCCACGCGCGACGGCCGCTGGGTGATCCGCGAAGGGTACGACTTCGAACACATGGCCGTCTATCCGGAGTCCTGGGCCAGGGATCCGTCCGTCCAAGCCCTCACCAACTGGCCGCTGGTTCCGGGTTCCCTGACGCGGGCCGGCGAGCGCGGCTTTTACGTGGCGCCCAACAGCGATGTGTACGTGATGCGCTACTACGAGTGGTTCATGGCGACCGCCAACCGCGGGGGAATCGAGGGGCCGGATCAGCATGCCACCGTGGACCGCTACACCATCGACGGGAAACTGGTCGGGCAGCGGGTGGTCTACGAGCTCTCCGGCGGGGCCTGTTCGCCGGTGGCGGACATCAAGGGCAACATCTACGTCTGCGATAACCTCGGCCGCAAGCTCGGGCAGTTCTACGAGGAAGACATCGCCCCCAACCTGCCGTCCTGGGCGCCGGACTACAAGATCAGCGCGGCGGAATGGGAAAGCCTGCGCAACGGCAAGACGGTCTTCGCCGGCTACCGCAAGTTCGTCCAGAACCCGCTCATTCGCCAGGTGGGCGCGGTCTACAAGTTCGGTCCCAAGGGCGGCGGCCTGCTGTGGCGGGCGGCCCAGGGCGACTATCCGCGGCATACGCCCGTGACCAACAAGCAGGGTAAAGTGGGCCTGTGGATGGACTGGGGCTATCCGCCCAAGCCCATGCCCACCCGCCCCGCCACCCACTGGTCGTCCACCTGGATCTCCACCGGCGACGGGCGCGAGGGCATCTTCCCGGTCTGGCATGACGGGGTGGAATGGGAGTTCCTGGGGGTCAGCCCGGCCTCCGGGCGCTATACCAAGGGCCACGACGGCTGCGTCTGCTTCAACCTGCGCTTCTGCGCCGATGATTTCGGGCGGACCTACGTGCCGGCCGCGCATCGCAACACGATCCGCATGCTCGACACCGCCGGCAACGAGCTCCTGCGCATCGGCCGCTACGGCAACCTGGATTCCGGGCCGAACGCGCGGCTGAAAGAGCCGAATGTGCCGCTCCGTTTCCCGACGGCCACGGCGCTTTCCAAGCGCTATCTCTACGCGGTGGAAGAGGATATTTTCCGCGTCCTGCGCATCAAGCTGGGCTACGAGCAGGTGCGCGACGCCAAGGTGGAGGCGCGCTGATCACAACGAGGAACGCGCTCTGTCGCGTCCGCCCTTTGTATGGGGATATCCGGCATCCGAAGCGAGTGGGTCTTGCCGCCAACCTGCCGCTGATGCCAGCGCGCTGTGCGACGACTTCAGCGGCTGGCGCGGGCGCTTGGCGTCTTCGCTGGACATGAGGCGTGGCCTGTTGTAGGCTTCCCAGGATATGGCTATGAATTGGATACGCGGCGCATGCCTGGCCGGCCTGTGGCTGGGCGCGGTGCCCCTGGCCGGGGGCGGGGAGTTGATCCTGACCCGCGGCGACGGTTTGGCCCTGACGACCGTGGCCCCGGCCGACCGCGCCCGTTCCCGGGCGCCGGTGCGCGACGAAATCCGGCTGAGCCGCGGCTTCCAGGCCCAGGGGGTCAAGGATACCGAGCTCCTGATCCAGGTGACGAACCTGGCCGTGCTCCCGCCGGGAACGGAAATCCTGAAGGCGATCCTGAAAAAGTCGGGCCAGCCGGGCCTTTTCCCGCCGCCCTCCAAGGATCCGGCGCCCTTCGCCTTCCGGGTCGAGATTCCCATGGAGGGAAAAACCCCGGCGGTGGTCATGGAAGGGGAGGGCGAGACCGCGGCGGATGTGACCCCGCTGGTCCAGCAGTGGCTGCTGAAGGCCGTCTACACGAATCTTTTTCTGACCCTTCGGGTGCCGACCGGCGGCGCCGAGCAGGTTTCCGCCGGCATCCAGTATATCGAGCCGGACAGCGTGCGCCTGGAGATCGCCTACGGCGACGAGTTGGAGAAAAACCGCCTGCCGGCGCCGGTGATCGCGAAGATCATCCCGGAACCCGACCGCACGATTTCGATCTGGTGGCAGCCGGCCGCGCCGCAGGAGCAGATCCGCGGTCAGAAATACTGGACCGAGTTCGAGCTGTTTCTCCCGGACGCCCTGTTTGCGCCGATGAAAAGCGCGGCGGACGCGCGCAAGCAGGATTACGATCAATGGAAGGCCGACCAGGATACCAAGAAGGATTTCGACAAGATTGTCGAAATGTCTGCCGAGCAGGACGTCTCCCTGAGCGAGATCCGGGAGGACGCCATGCAGAAGCTGGGTCCCAAACGGGACCTGGTGGCGGAGGCGGAGTTGAGCACGATGGGCATGACCAACCGGTGGAGCGATTTCGTTGCCAAGATGCCACGGTCCGATCCGGGGGTGTTCACGAACCGGGCAGGGACCTGGATCCCCCTGGACCTGCGTTTCCCCCAGGTGTGGACTGATAAACTTCCGGTGGAGGAAGGCTACGTGCGCCTCAATCTGGGGCCGGAGATGCTGCCGGAAACCGCGTCCTATAAGTTCAGGCTGCGGACGCGCTGTTCGAATGGGCAGACCGGCCCGTGGGCCGAAACACCGGAAGTGCAGCAACACAATCCGGGTTACTTGGTGTGGATGTCAAGGGGCTGTTACCGCGGCCGGATCGTGCTGGGCGGGGCGCCCTGGCAGCGCGACCTGGCCTACGCCAGGAACGTCTATGACCAGGCCTGGGGCGTCCGGCTGGAGGCGGCCAAGGACGAGGTCGAGCCCTTCCAGGTCTTTTTCAAGAACGACAAGGACACGCCCGTATCGGTCGAACTGCGCCTGGGTCCGCTCACGGGGGAAAAGGGGACCATCCCGGCCTGGGCGATGTATCCATACTTGGAAGCCTGGATCGGCGACACCGCGGGTTCGGAGGCCAGCCGGCGCCCGCGCTTTCCCCCGGCGGCGATGGTGGATCCCCTGGCGCCGCTGTTTAATCTCTACGATTACCGCCCGCCGGCGTCCGGACAGTATGTCGGCAACCCGACGACCTGCCAGCCGGGCCTGGTCGCGGGCTGGTGGGTGGATCTCCGGGTTCCCGGTTCCGCCCCGGCCGGCGTCTACCGGGGCGCGGCCACCCTGGTGGTGGACGGCCGGACCGAGATCTCCCTGCCGG
>CAZVVD010000104.1:0-12811 GCA_964630555.1 uncultured Verrucomicrobiota bacterium
GCGTGGTCGAACTCGCTCTTCGAAGACGCCGCCGAGTTCGCCCTCGGCATGCGCCTCACGCTGGACAAGCAGCGCGAGTACGCCTCTGAACTCCTCATGGGGGCGCGAGACCGTGTCGGGCACGACCTGGCCGACGAGATCAAACGCACCGCCTTCCGCGTCACCCGCACCGGAGAGCTCGTCGGCCGCGAGGTGGCCGACAAGCTGGGCGTTCCCTTCGGCGTGCTGGACCTGTCGCTGGCCCCGACCCCGCGGGTCGGCGACAGCGTGGGCGAAATCTACCAGGCCATGGGCATCGGAACCCTGGGCGCACCCGGCACAACCGCCGCCGTCGGCCTGCTGAACGACGCGGTCAAGAAGGGCGGAGCCTTCGCCTCCTCCTCCGTCGGGGGGTTGTCCGGTGCCTTTCTCCCGGTGATGGAGGATCCGGCCCTGGCCCGGGCGGTGGCGGCCGGGTCGCTGACCCTCGAAAAGCTTGAAGCCATGACCGCGGTCTGCTCGGTGGGGCTGGACATGATCCTGCTGCCCGGGGATATCGACGTCCATGCCCTCTGCGGCCTGATCATGGACGAAGCCGCCATCGGCATCTATGGAAACAAGACCACCGCCGTGCGCCTAATCCCGGTCCCCGGAAAACGCGTCGGCGACCGCGTGGATTTCGGTGGGCTGTTCGGCGCCGGAACCGTGGCCCGGGTCAACGGCGGCGCCGGGGCCGCCGAGTTCGTGCGCCACGGCGGCCATATCCCCGCCCCGATGCGCAGCCTGACCAATTGACATTGCGCGGAGACGCGCAGTGTTTACCGGCGCCAAGGCGGGTTGTCATCCTGAGCGCAGCCCGCCGGAGGTGGGTCCACCTCCGGCGGAAAGGATCGCCTGCTTGCGCGCCCGTCGCCTTGGGCGGCTGCCCCGTTGGGTTATTCGCCCACGCCAGTGGTTCACCCCTGGTCACCCCGCCGGGCGTCAGGCGACCGCGTCCCGCTAGGGTGAGCCGGGCGCCGCTGCTAGGGTGTGTGCGATCCCAGCAGGCGGGCCAGCTCCGCCGGCGGGCGGACGCCGGGAAACCGGCGGACGGTCCGGCGGCAGACCGCGCCGAAATGCTTCAGCAGGCTCTCCCGCACGGCTTCGACGGTCGGGCAGGCGGGCCCCAGCAGATCCCGCAGCGAGGTCACGTGCTCCCCCGCCAGGCCGCAGGGCACGATCGCCGCGAAGCCGGACAGGTCGGGGTCGACGTTGAAAGCCAGGCCGTGATAGGCCACCCAGCGTTTGAGCCGGATGCCGATGGCCGCCAGCTTGCCGCGATCCGTCCAGGCCCCCGTCAGGCCCGGCCGCCGGAACGCCGCCACGCCGAAATCGGCGGCCGTGCGGATGGCGATTTCCTCCAGGCGGCGCAGGTAGGCGTGCGCGTCGTTCTCCCCCGCCTCCAGGCGGATGACGGGATAGAGCACCGGCTGGCCCGGTCCGTGCCAGGTGACATCCCCCCCGCGCGTTGTCCGGGCCAGGGCGATCCCGCGCCGGGCCAAGGCTGCCGGCGCGAGCAGGATATGTCCGGCGTCGGCGCGCGCACCCAGGGTGATGACCGGTGTATGCTCCAGCAGGAGCACCGTGTCCGGAATGGCGCCCGCGATCCGGGCGGATACCAGGGCATCCTGAAGACGCACCCCCTCGGCGTAGGGGAGGGGCGTTTTGAAAACGATGGCCCAAGCGGTCATCGCCGCAGTGTAGGCGGCCCGCCCCTTGGGCTCAATACCAAATGCGGTTTCGGGTGGACCGGGCGCTCCTTGGCCGATGCTCCCTGGCCGGGCTCGGGCTAGGCGGGCAGGCCGCGCACGGTTTTCTTCCAGTGTCCGTTGATCCCCCCCCGGGGATTAGCGGTTTCGGGAGGATAAGACACTATGCCATAAGAATATCGATCGTTATTCTTATGGTCATTGAATGGCCTGGGAGCGGAAACCACAGGGAGCCTGCGCGGGGAAGGCCCGGGCTGGCGGGCGGTCCGGGGCCATCGCCCCCGGGGTTCAGCGCCGGGCATGGGGCTCGGCGTGGTAGGCCAGGAGCTTGGCCGCCAGCCGCGCAGCGGTGTATTCGCAGACCGGCGTGCCCGGGATCGGCGCCACCTCCACCACGTCGGCCGCCACCACGGCGCGCTCCGCGCAGACCCGCCGCAGCAGGGCGGTGACGTCGCGCCACGAAAGCCCCCCCGGCTCGGGCGTGCCGGTGCCCGGCATGACCCCCGGATCCAGGCCGTCCACGTCGAGGGACACGTACACCCGCCGGGCCAAGCGGGCGATGATCTTCTCGATCCAGGCGTGATCGGGGGCGGCGACGATGTCGCGCGCCCAGAACACGGGCAGGCCGGCCTCGCTGATCAGGCGGTGTTCTTCCTCGCACAGGCTGCGGATGCCGACGTGGACCACCGGCACGCCCAGTTCCAGCACCCGGCGCATGACGCAGGCGTGGGACAGGCGGCTGCCCCGGAACTCGTCGCGCAGATCGAGGTGGGCGTCGAGGTGCAGGACGCAGAGGGCATCCCAGGCTTCGCGGGCGGCCTCGACCAGCGGGGCGGTGATGGTGTGTTCGCCGCCGAGGGTCAGCAGGAACCGGCGCCGGGCGAAAACGGCCCGGGCGGCCTCGCGGATGGCCGCCAGCACCTCGCGTTCCGACCCGCGCCGGCAGTCGACGGCCGGCAGGGTCTGGACCCGCAGGCCGGGCGCGCGCAGCAGTTCCTCGTCAAAGCGCTCGATTTCGCGGCTGGCGTCGAGGATCGCCCGCGGCGCGTTCGCGGTGCCGCGTCCGAAACTGACCGTGCGCTCGTAGGGCACGGGCAGGACCGCGTAGGGGGCGTCCGGGCACTCCGTGCTCCCCGGGTCGTAGTCCAGAAAATGAGGCCTCCGAATCGGCCGGCGGCCGGCCATTTTCGATTTTCGATTTTCGATTTTCGATTTCATCGCACTGCTTGTCCGCGAAGCCTACGTTTCGAAATAGGTGTAGCCGCGCATGCCGTTTTCGTAGGCCGACATGATTTCGCGGCGCTCGACCGCCGTGATCCGGCCGTCGCGCACGGCCTGCTCGGCCGTGGCGCGCACCCGGCTGATCATCTCGCGCGGGTCGTACTCGACGTAGCTCAGGACGTCGGCCACGGTGTCGCCGGCGATCTCGTGGGCGTATTCCACCTGGCCGTCCTTGCCGACGCGCACGTGCAGGACGTTGGTATCGCCCAGCAGGTTGTGCAGGTCGCCCAGGGTTTCCTGGTAGGCCCCGACCAGGAAGGCGCCCAGGTAGTAGTCCTCGTTCTTGAGCTCGTGCAGGGGCAGGGTGGACTTGACGTCGTGCAGATCGATGAACCGGTCGATCTTGCCGTCGGAGTCGCAGGTGATGTCCGCGATCGTCGCCTGGCGGGTCGGCATTTCGCCCAGGCGGTGGATGGGCATGACGGGGAAGAGCTGATCGATGGCCCAGGAGTCGGGCAGGGACTGGAAGACGCTGAAGTTGGCGTAGTAGAGGTCGGCGATGGCGGTTTCCAGACCCTGCAGCTCCTCGGGTACGTACTTGTGCTCGCGGTTTTCGGCGGCGATGCGGCAGATGATTTCCCAAAAAATATTTTCGGCGCAGGCCCGTTCGCGCAGGGACAGGGCGCCGATCTGGAAGAGGTTCCGAACCTCGTCCCGGTAGTCCACGGCGTCGTGGTAGCATTCCTGGAGGTTCTTGGTCGAAAGCGCGTTGCGCACTTCGAGCAGGGACTGGATCATCTTGTGCGGTTTCCCGGTCAGTGGGTCGCCGGCGGCGTTGGCGTGGGGCTCGAAGCGGCTGGCGTTGAGGATATTGAAGACCAGCAGGGAATGGTAGGCCACCGTCGCCCGACCGGATTCGCTGACGATCGCGGGGTGGGGCAGGCCGGCTTCGTTGACCGAGGTCATGATGGTTTCGACGACGTCGGCCGCGTATTCCTGTTCCGTGTAATTGCGGCTGCTGGCGAAATTGGTGTGCGAGCCGTCGTAGTCCACCGCCAGGCCGCCGCCGATGTTGATCAGGCCCATGGCGGCGCCTTCCTTGGCCAGCTCGACGTAAAAGCGGCAGGCCTCCCGCAGGGCCAAGCGGATCTTGCGGATGTTCGACACCTGGGAGCCGAGGTGGAAATGGAGCATCTGCATGCCGTCGAGCAGGTTTTCCGCCCGCAGCCGGTCGATGATGGCGATGAGCTGGGCGGTGTTCAGGCCGAACATGCTGCGGTCGCCGCCGGACCCGTCCCAGTGGCCGCCCGCCCGGCTGGAGAGCTTGAGGCGCACCCCGAGCCGCGGGCGGATGCCCATCTGGGCCGCCCGGTTGATAATCAGGTCCAGCTCGTCCGGCATTTCCAGGACCAGGATGGTTTGCAGGCCCATCTTGAGGGCGTGCAGGGCCAGGTCGATATATTCTTCGTCCTTATAGCCGTTGCAGACGATCAGGGCCTCGGGATCCTCGGTGTAGGCGATCGCCGCCATCAGTTCGGCCTTGCTGCCCGCTTCCAGTCCGTGGTGGTGGGGGCGTCCGAACTCGACGATCTCGGCCACGACCTGCTTCTGCTGGTTGACCTTGATCGGGTAGACCCCGCGGTACTGGCCCTTGTAGCCGCAGTCCCGGATGGCGTTGTTGAAGCTGTCGTAGAGCTGCTGGATGCGCGAGGACAGGATGTCGGCGAACCGCAGCAGCACCGGCAGGGCCAGGCCCCGGGCCTTGAGCCCCGCGATCAGCTCCATGAGGTTGATCGTGGCGGCGCCGGTCGGTCCGCCGGGGCGGACCACGACTTCGCCGGTCTCGGAGATGTCGAAGTAGCCGAGCCCCCAGTTGCGAATGCCGTAGAGGTCCGCCGCGTTGTCCCGCGTCCACCGCACCAGCGCTTCCGCTTTCATGCCGTCCCCCTTGTTGCCCGGCGGGTTCCGCCGGGTTCCGGATTCGTAAGATAAACCAACCGCCCCGCCAGTCAACTGAAAGATTGAAAAACGCCAGGCGCCGGGTTGACCCGCGGCGGGCGGAACGCTTTAATGCGTTTTCCGGCGGGCGCCGGAACCGCGGCGTAACGTCCGGCGGGATCGCCAAGCGAATCCAGCGCTCCTCACGCATCAACCAGGAGAACCGCGCCGCGGATCACGCGCGGGCGCGTCAGGGATAAAGAATCCGAGCCTCGATTTCATGCAACGGAAACCCATGGGCATTCTGCGAACCGGCCTGGCTCTGACCGCGGCCGCCGCGCTCTGCGCGGCCGGCTGCGGCCGGCGCGCAACGCCTCCGCCGCCCGCGCCGTCCGCGGTCCTTGCCGAGCCGGACTCGCTCCGGCGCCTGACGTTCCCCACGGACCGCCAGGCCGCGGATGACTGGGACGCTCCGGACACGTTCCAGCCGACCGCCTCCGGCCGGCCCGAGTCCGCCCTGTTCGGCTCCATCCGCAGCCAGTGGGTCGGCAGGCGGTTGCGGCCGTCGTTCCACGAAGGGATGGATATCGCCCCCCAGGCCAGGGATGCCCGCGGTTGGGCCCTGGATTCGGTCCGGGCCGCGGCCGACGGCACGGTGGCGTATGTCAACCGGGCGGGCGGAAACTCGAATTACGGGAAATACATCGTGTTGGCGCACCCCAGCACGATTGGGGAGCTTTACACCCTCTCTGCCCACTTGGCGGAGATCGCCCCGGGCCTGCGCGCCGGCCAACCGGTCCGGGCCGGGGAGGTCCTGGGGCGCATGGGCCACACGTCGTCGGCGCTGATTCCTCCGGCGCGGGCGCACCTGCATTTCGAGATTGCCCTGATGGCCAACGCCCGCTTCGACCGCTGGTACCGCGCCCGGAAGCTGAAGCCCGACCACGGCAATTTCCACGGGCACAACCTGATCGGGATGGATCCCCTGGCAGTGTACCGCGGCCAGCAGGAGGACCCGGACTTCACCTTCCTGGAGCACCTGGCGGCGATCCCGCGCGCTTTCGAGCTGGTCCTGGCCACCGCGCGCCTGCCCGACTTTTTCCGGCGTTATCCCCGGCTCTGGGCGGGCGCGCCCTTCAGCGGGCGCGGGGTCGTGCTGGCGGCGTCCGAGAACGGCCTGCCCCTTGGCGGCTGGAACGCCGGGGACGCTGAGCTGGCGGAGCTGGGCAAACAGCCATGGCGCGTGCGCAAGGTGGACGCCGACATCCTCGGCCGCAACGGCTGCCGCCTGGTCGTCCGCCGCGACGGGAACTGGACCCTCGGCCCCGCCGGCGAAAGGTGGCTGGAGATCCTGGCCTACCCGTGAGGGCCGGGCGGATCACAAACGTCGCGTTTTTACTCGATCCGCGCTGTGCTGCGAACCTGGAAACACTGTATGACAGTCTTTGTCTACAGTTTCCATCCGATCCAGCCCGCCACCAGCAGGTTGATGCTCATATCCAGCACGCCGAACAAGTAGAGGATGACGCCTGTTTTGATGGCCAGTCGCCTTCCCGCCGCCGTGTCCAAGACAAAAACGAGCGCCGTTACGCCAATAGCCAGCAGCAACAAGGCCGAATCCAGCATGGACCAGACCTTGTACTGAAACCCTCCGGTGATGGGGGAGATGAGAAAAAAGAGCCCCTGGATGATAAGAAAGGCTATGGTGCGGACGGTCTCCGATGGGCCCGGAGGCGGCGGAGGAACCGTTTTTAACTGATCAGGGCTGGTTTCGACGTTCATCCGGATCTCCTTTTTTTTCACGTCACCAATCACTGTTTCTTCGGCCGCGTGGCAGGATCAGTATTGATCTTTTCCGCCAATCGAGTGAAATTCTCCAATAGTATCAATGCAATAAACAGCTTACTCCGCTGTGAAGAGGCGTCAATGATGAAAATCGGCGGGGCGCTGTTTCGTGATCCTGGTCGGGTCCATCACGGGCCGGTTCGCCGTCAGGGACTACGCACCGCGGGTCTCGGCGTGGCGCCGGAGGTGCTCCGCAAGTTCGTAGATCCGCGCCTGCATCGCGCGAAAACGCGCGTTGACGGATTCTCACGGGGCTCGAGGGCTGGATCCCCTGCGAACCTGACTCGGAAAATGCGCCTGTTCCCGTGCCTCCGCGGGCAATCTTCCCTGCGCCTCCGCGCCCCTGCGCGAGAATCAGGCCGGGTTCTTCATGATCCCGTCGAGCCAGTCGAAGGCGTCCCGCTGCATGGGCAGGTCGAACTTGTGCGGGCCGGGATAGAATCCGCAACGGTAGTTGCCGGGGGCCCCCGCCTTCCGGTACACGGCGCGCAGGGTGCGGTCGGCGGCTTTCATCTCCGCCGGCGTATAGAGCGGATCGTCCAGGTCGTTGAGCACGAAGGTCGGGCGGGGGACGCGCAGCCCGAGGATTTCCGGGAAATCCAGGAAGTTTGGGAGGAGCGGGACGAAGGCCATCCAGGTGTGGGTGTGGCACTTGTGGAGGAGAAAATCGCGCCAGGTGGTCATGAAGCCGGAGGGGAAAGCCGCCCCGATGCGGGCGTCCAGCCCGCCCAGCATGACCGTGCGCAGCCCGCCGCCCGACAAGCCCCCGCAGGCCAGCCGCGAGGGGTCCACCTCCGGCCGCGACGCGAGGACGTCCAGGGCGCGCTGGTCCTCGTAAAGGACCACGCCCGGCCAGGTGGTTCCGGCGCAGAACAGCGCCTTGGCCATGAGGTGCCCATGCCCGGCGGCCCAGGCGTCGTAGACGTCCACCTCGGCCAGGCTTTCCGGGTCGCGCTCGGCGCGGTCGCCGACCAGCACGTCGCTGACCTCGGCATAGCGCACCCGCCGGCTGCCGAAGGCGAAGGTGTCGTGGACCAGCACAGCATAGCCCCGCTTGGCCACTTCGTTGGCCCAGGCCCGGCCGCCGTAGCAGTCCCGCTGGAGCCCGGCCATGACCGGGTGCTGGGGGCCGGGCGTCCGCGTGATCTTGCGGATGCCGAAATATTTGCTGCCCCCGTGATCGTGCAGGGCGAGCACGCCCGGGAGCCGGCCGCGGGCGCCCGCCGGCTTCATGAACAGGGCCGCGGTCCTAGGCCCGTAGGGGAGCTGCCAGGAGAGCTGCTCCATGCTCAGCCCGTCGTACTCGAAACGCCGCTCGACCCGGACCCGCGGCGTCCACGGCGTCCGGGGCGCGGCCATCAGCTCCCGGATTTTGGCCAGGGCCAGCCGGCGCCAGCCCGCGACGGACTTAAAACAGGGATTGAGGAAGGACAGCTTCGCCGGTCCTTTGCCCACGAGCGCCGCCGCCCAGGCGCCATAGGCGCCGATCATGTTCTTCTTAGTCATATTGTCATCTCCGCTGTGGGTTGTCCATACGCATCGTTAGGCGGTTGCCCGCGGAAGATTTCCTTGCCTGTCATTGCAGATCGGAAGCGCGTTATTGATCACGCGCTCCACCCTGTTCCTTCTTCAGGTGGAGCGGCTTATCCCTAAGCCGCTTTCCTGTGTTACTTTCCGGAGCGATGAAGTCGTAGCGGGACGTCTGCGGGTCGATTCTGACTGATCCGCGACCTGGCGCCGCTTTTCTTCCGAGGTGAGTTAAAACCTCACCCTTCGGGTCATCATCATATGGTTGCCTGTTTGTTCGGCAGTGTAATTTGTGGTCGATCGTAGAGGATCCAGGAGGGTTGTCAATACTCGACCCAAAAAGGGCCTCGACCGGAAAAGGGGATCTGCGAGCGATAGGGCAGACGGCGGCGTGTGGTATGATCCTGAAGGAAAGTTGGAAAAGAGAAGAAACAGGATCCTCCCCACCCCTCTCCCCAGAGGGGGGCAACTCCAGATAATATAGGCGCAGTGGATAGACAGGGGCATACGGGATCAATGTGGGCTCATGATGGCGCTGTGGCCGGCGACCGGTAGAGCAGCAGGCCCAAGGCCGCAATCGCCGCGAAAACCGCCCCGGCAATAAAGGTGGCGGGGGCGCCGAACGCGCTCCACAGCCACCCGGCGATGACGCTCGCCAGCAGGAGCGCGCCGCCGCTCGCCAGGTTGAACAGGCCAAAGGCCGTGCCGCGCAGCGCCGCCGGCGCGGTGTCCGCCACCAGTTTCGAGAGCAGCCCCTGGGTGAGCGCCAGGTGCAGGCCCCAGAGCGCGGCGCCCAGGAAAGCGACCCCGGGCGACGCCGCCAGCGCCAGCACGGCGTCGGCGGCGACGAGCATGCCCAGCCCGAACACCAGCAGCGTGCGCGCCGGCAGCCGGTCGGCCGCCGCGCCCGCCGGGTACGCCAACGCAGCGTAGACGACGTTCATGACAATCATGATCGCGGGCACGTAGCCGATCGCGAGCCCGACGCCCTGCGCGCGCAAGATCAGGAACGCCTCGCTGAAGCGGGCGAGGGTGAAGACCGATCCGAGCCCGACGACGAGCCAGTAGCTCCGGGAGAGAAGCCTGGCGTCAGCCAGGGCCAGGCGATTTTTCGAACCCGCCGCGTGCGCCGGGGCCCCGGGTTCGCGCACGCCGACGATTAGGAGGAGCACCGCGAGGAACGCCGGGATGACGGCTACCCACAGGACGCCCTTGATGTTGTTGGCGAGCCAGAACATGCAGACCATGGCCAGCAGCGGACCGAGGAAGGCCCCGACCGAATCGAGGGCCTGGCGCAGGCCGTAGGCCGCGCCCCGGAGCTGGGGGGGCACGAGGTCGGCCACCAGCGCGTCGCGCGGCGCGCCGCGGATGCCTTTGCCGACGCGATCCGCGAAACGAGCGCCGAAGACCCATCCGATGGATGTCGCCAGCGGGAAGATCGGCTTGGTCAGGGCGCTCAACCCGTACCCGAGCACGGCGAGCAGCTTGCGCTTCCTGAAGTAATCGCTGGCGGGGCCCGAGATCACCTTCGTGGCCGCGGCCATCGCTTCGGCAGCGCCTTCGATCATCCCGATGGTCACCAGGGAGGCCCCGAGCACGGTGTTCATGAATACCGGCAGAAGGCTGTGGACCAGCTCGGAGGAGGTGTCCATGAACAGCGAGACGAACCCCAGGGCCCAGATGCTCCCCGGTAAGGCGCGGGTGGCGCCCCGGGTCGGAGCCGGCGATTCGTGTTTGGCGGAAGTGAGCGAGGTCATGCAGGATCCTGCCTGGTGCGGATACCCGCGCCTGTATTTCCCGTATTTTCAGACCTCGGCCATATCCCCACACCTTGGAAAGTGTGGGGATATGGCAGGGAGGGAAAAACGCCTTCATTCCAACTGGATTCGAGGGGATCGTAGATCATCCGCCGCAGTTGTCAATCTGCGGCCGGCATGGTAAGATGCCTGTGTGTTTTTATGGCCGGCAGGAGCGTGGCGCCAGCCGGCATCACAGGGGAGAGTGCCCATGGACGATTCTGAAAAACAGCACTGGGTGGGGTTCGACCTGGGCGGAACGAAAATGATGGCGGTCGTGTTCGACGACCAGATGAAAGCGTGCGGCCGCGAGAAGCGCAAGACCAAGGCCCGGGAGGGCGCCAAGGCTGGTGTCGAGCGCATTGTCGAGACGATCCGCATCGCGCTGGACGACGCCAAGCTCAAGGCGGGGGACCTCGGCGGGATCGGGATCGCCGCGCCGGGTCCCCTGGATCTCGACAAGGGCATGCTCCTGGAGCTTCCGAACCTCGGCTGGGACAACCTGCCCCTGCGGGACCTCCTGCACCGGGAGTTCAAATGCCCGGTCGTGGTGGCCAACGACGTTGATGCCGGCGTCTACGGCGAGTACCGCTTCGGAGCCGCCAGGGGCGCTCGCTGCGTCCTGGGCGTTTTCCCCGGGACGGGCATCGGCGGGGGCTGCGTCTACGAGGGTAAAATCCTGAGGGGCCGGACGCTCTCGTGCCTGGAAATCGGGCACCTGCAGGTGCTGCCGGACGGCCCGCTCTGCGGCTGCGGCCGCAAGGGATGCCTTGAGACCGTGGCCAGCCGGCTGGCGATTTCCTCCGCGGCGGCGGCGGTGTGCCGGGGGGACGCCCCGAACCTCGCCCGGGAGGCCGGGTCCGATCTTTCGGCCATCAAGAGCTCCAGCCTGGCGCAGGCGATCGCCGACGGCGATGCCTGCATCGAGCGCATTGTCAGGGAGGCGGCCCGCTGGCTGGGGGTTGGCATCAGCATGGCGATCAACCTCCTGGCGCCCGACGTCGTGGTGCTCGGCGGCGGGCTGGTGGAGGCCTTGCCGGAAATTTTTCTGAAGGAGGCCGACAAGGCGGCCCGCGCCCGGGTGATGCCTTCGTTCGAATCGACGTTCAAAATGACGGCGGCCAAGCTGGGCGACGACGCCGGGGTCATGGGCGCCGCCGCCCTGGTCATGGACGCGCTGGCCGCGGCGCGCGGCGCGCCGGCCACTGACCGCGGTTAGGCCCTTTTCCGTGGACATCCACGCTTGGGCGGGGATGGGGTGGGAGGGCCGGCGTGACGCCGGCCTCTCCCCGGGGTTGCGGGCAGTGGCCCGCCTTGGGAGGAGCTGCGATGGCCCAGGAACAGAACAAACCGGCGCCGGCCGCGCCGGCGCCCGGGGCCGCGCGCCTGACGGCGGTGATCGAAATTGGAACCACCTCGATCCGCATGCTGGTCGCCGAGGTCGGGCCGGACGGCCGCGCCCGGGTGCTCGATTCCCTCCAGCGCGCGGTCATGCTGGGGCGGGACACCTTCACCCGGGGAGCCATCCAGCAGGAAACCGTCGAGGAATGCGTCAAGGTCCTCCGCAGCTTCAAGCGCATTCTCGACGAGTACGGCGTCGGCGGCGAAGGGGCGGTTACGGCAGTCGCCACCAGCGCCGTCCGCGAGGCCGCCAACCGCGACGCCGTCCTGGACCGGATCCTGATGGGCACGGGCTTCAATGTCGAGGTCATCGAGGAGACCGAGGTCGGGCGTTTCACTTACCTGGCGGTCCGACCCGTGCTGGAGGCCATTCCCGACCTGTGCCGGGCCGACACCCTGGTGGTGGAGGTGGGCGGCGGCAGCACGGACGTGCTCGCGCTGCGGGGCGGCAAGGTGGGCCAGGCCCAGATGTTCCGGCTGGGCTCGTTCCGCCTGCGGCAGACCCTGGAGGCCAGCCGCGCCCCGCGGGTGCGGATCCGGGATATCATGCGCAGCCATGTGGACCGGGCGGTCACCCAAATCCTGGCCGCGGTGGCGCCGGTGGCCAACCCGGAGCTGCTGATCCTGGGCGGCGACGCGCGCTTTGCGGCCGAGCGCCTCTTACCCGGCTGGGACCGGAAATCGGCCGTCAAGCTGCCGGCGCCGGCGCTGGCCCGCCTGGCCGAGGAGCTGGCGCGCCTGCCGACCGACGAACTTGTGTCCCAGCAGCATCTGTCCTTCGCCGAGGCCGAAACCCTGGCGCCGGCCCTCTTGGTGTATGCGCGCCTGGCGGAACTCCTGCGGCTCAAGCACGTCTACGTGAGCGAGGCCACCCTGCGCGACGGGATCCTGTCCGAGAACACCCTGCACGGCGCCTGGACCGAGGATTTCCGCCGGCAGATCGTGAGTTCGGCCGCGGAGATCGGCCGCAAATACCTGGTGGATTTCCGCCACGCGGAGGCCGTGGCCGGGATGGCGCGGCAGCTCTTCGCGGCGCTGCAGGGCGAACACCGGCTCGGCCCGCGCCACGAGCTGATCCTGACGATCGCGGCCCTGCTGCACGAGACCGGCAACTTCATCAGCCACCGCAGCCACCACAAGCATTCGCTCTACATCGTCATGCACAGCGACATTTTCGGCCTGGGCGCCGCGGACCTGCGCCTGGCTGCCCTGGTGGCGCGCTACCATCGCCGCTCGCATCCCAAGCCGACCCACGAGATCTACAACGCGCTGGACCGCAACGGCCGGATGATCGTCTCGAAACTGGCGGCCCTGCTGCGGGTGGCCGACGCCCTGGACCGCGGCGGGGCGCAGCCG
>CAZVVD010000105.1:0-12708 GCA_964630555.1 uncultured Verrucomicrobiota bacterium
TCCGAGCACGAGGAGCGCGTCGGCCTGGATCTGACCCAGCACCGGGAGGCCGGTTACACCGTCATCGACTAGAGGGGGGGTTGCCATGCAATACATCATCGCCGTGATCCAGCCGGACCGGTTGGAGGAGGTGCTCAAGCGCCTCACCGAAAAAGAGATTCACCTGGTGACCGTCAGCAACGTGATCGGGCGGGGCCGGCAGCAGGGCGTGGCCGAGGTCTACCGCAGCCACAAGGAGGCCGGCAGCCTGCTCAAGAAGATCAAGCTGGAGATCGCGGTCAACGAGAGCTATGTCCAGCCGGCCGTCGCGGCGATCCAGGCCGGCGCCCGGACCGGCAGCGTCGGGGACGGCAAGATTTTCGTGATTGATTTGCACGATTGCATCCGCATCCGCACGGGCGAGACCGGCAACGACGCCATCGGGTGAGCGGAGCCTCCCCCGAGGGGGCAAAGGGCAATCTAAGTTCATGCCGGGGAATTTAATATGTGGCAGCGACGCCCCCGTTGCTTTCCGCCAGAGGCGGATCTGCCTATGGCACGACTTTTCGAAATACCAAGCGGCGGTGGCGCCGCTTCCACCTTGTCAACCATGACAGAATGAAACCGTTGGCCCGCTGAGGGACACCATTCAACAATCCGCAACCCCCAACCGAAAGGAACAGGCAATGACACCCAGGCAGTACCTCGCGTTCATGAAGAAAAACAAAGCCGAGATGATGGACCTCAAGTTCGTGGACCTGCTCGGGACCTGGCAACACTGCTCGTTCCCGATCGACGTCCTCGACGAGGCGACCTTCCGGCACGGCCTGGGGTTCGATGGCTCCTCGATCCGTGGCTGGCAGGGGATCCACATGTCCGACATGCTGGCGGTCCCGGACCTGGCCACCGCCGCCCTGGACCCGTTCTTCACCCGCCCGACGGCCAGCGTGATCGCCGACATCGTGGACCCGATCACCCGCAAGCCCTACACCCGCGATCCCCGCTACGTCGCCCGCAAGGCGGAAGCCTTCCTGCGGAGCATCGGGATCGCGGATACCGCCTACTTCGGGCCGGAGCCGGAATTCTTCATCTTCGACGAGGTCCGCTTCGAGCAGGCCCAGAACAAGGGCAGCTACCAGATCGACTCCATCGAGGGTGCCTGGAACACGGCCCGCTTCGAAGAGCCGAACCTGGGCTACAAGCCGAGTTTCAAGGGCGGCTATTTCCCGGTCAGCCCGACCGACACCTTCCATGACCTGCGCGGGGAGATGGTCCACGAGATGCGCAAGGTGGGTATCGTGGTCGAGGCCCACCATCACGAGGTGGCCACGGCCGGCCAGAGCGAGATCGACATGCGTTTCGACCGCCTGGTCAAGATGGCCGACCAGATGATGTGGTACAAATATATCTGCAAAAACGTCGCCCGCAAGCACGCCAAGACCGTGACCTTCATGCCCAAGCCGATCTTCGAAGACAACGGCAGCGGGATGCACATCCACTTCTCGCTCTGGAAGGGCGGCCGCCCGCTCTTCGCCGGCAACCGCTACGCCGGGCTGAGCGACCTGGCCCTTCACGCCATCGGCGGGATCCTCAAGCACGCCCCGGCAATCCTGGCCTTCGCGGCCCCGACCACCAACTCCTACCGCCGGCTCGTGCCCGGCTTCGAGGCGCCGGTCAACCTGTGCCTGTCCGCGCGCAACCGCTCGGCCGGCTGCCGGATCCCGATGTACTCGCCAAGTCCGAAGGCCAAGCGGGTCGAGTTCCGCTGTCCCGACCCGACCTGCAACGCCTACCTCACGTTCGCGGCGATCCTGATGGCGGCCGTGGACGGGATCCGGCGCCGGCTTGATCCCGGCAAGCCGCTGGACCGCGATATCTATGAAATGACCCCGGAGGAGCTGGCGTCCACCCGCAAGACCCCGGGCTCGCTGGAGGAGGCCATCCGCGCCCTGGAGGAAGATCACGCCTTCCTGACCCTGGGCGGCGTGTTCACCGACGACCTCGTGCGCGGCTGGATCGCCTGGAAGCGGGAGAAGGAAATCGACCCCATGCGGCTGCGGCCCGTGCCGCACGAGTTTCACCTGTACTATGACTGCTGATAATCCCCCTCGGGACGGAGGTGCTATGCAGAAGGTGGCGGACGAGGCTGTCAGGTGGATTTCCAAGCGGGTGCGCGAGGCCGGCGCCAAGGGGGCGGTGGTGGGTCTCAGCGGGGGCATTGATTCCGCGGTCACCGCCACGCTCTGTGCCCGGGCCCTGGGCGCCAACGCCCTGGGGGTCATCATGCCCTGCGAGTCCGATCCGCACGACGAGGAAGACGCCTTGTTGATCACAACCCGGCTGGGCATCGCCACCCTCACCGTCAGGCTGGACGAGTCGTACCAGGCGCTCACGGCCGGATTGTCCGGCGGCACCCGGCTGGCCGCGGCCAACCTGAAAGCGCGGCTCAGGATGACGATCCTGTATTTCATGGCCAACACCCTGGACTACCTGGTGGCCGGCACGGGCAACAGGACCGAGCTGATGGTGGGCTATTTTACGAAGTTCGGGGACGGGGGGGCCGATATCCTGCCGCTGGGCGGGCTTTACAAAACCCAGGTTTGGGAACTGGGCCGAGCGCTCAATCTGCCGGAAAAAATCATCCACAAGACGCCGACGGCCGGGCTGTGGCCCGGTCAGAGCGATGAAGGCGAACTGGGTATGACCTACGCGACCCTGGATCGCGTCTTGCAGGCCCTGGCCGGCGGGCGAACGGAGAATCTGCCGCTGGAATCGGTTCGCCGGGTGCGGATGTGGATCGATGCCTCCGCTCATAAGCGCCAGCCGGCGCCGGTGTTCGAGCCGGCCGGATTCGCCGAAATCGAAAAGAGGGCCAACGCCCATGAGCCAGCGCCAGGGATTGTATGACCCCGGGTACGAGCACGACGCCTGCGGGGTGGGGTTTGTCGCCCAGCTCGACGGGACCCCGTCCCACGGGATCGTCGCGCGCGGCATCCGGGTCCTGGAAAACCTGGCGCACCGCGGCGCAACCGGCGGCGACGCCGGGACCGGGGACGGCGCCGGTATCCTCGTGCAGGTTCCCGACGCGTTCCTGCGGCGCGAGTGCGGCCGCTCCGGCCTGAGCCTGCCCCCCGCCGGCCGCTACGGCGCGGGCATGCTGTTCCTGCCCCGGGAGCGGGAGCTGGCGGAGGCGTGCCGCCTGCTCGTGGAGCAGGCCCTGCGGGACGAGGGCCTGCGCCTGCTCGGCTGGCGGGAGGTGCCCGCCGCCGCGTCCGCGCTGGGCGCGAAGGCGGGGGCGGACTGCCCGGCCGTGGCCCAGTGCTTCGCGGAGGGGGGCGGGGAGTCCAACGGCGGCCTCGAGCGCCGGCTGTATGTCGCCCGCCGGCAGGCGGAGCGCCGCGTCGAGGGACGCCTGCGGCCGGGCGACCGGTTCTGCATCCCCAGCTTCTCCTGCCGCACGATCGTCTACAAGGGCCTGATGATGGGCGGCCAGCTCGGCGCGTTCTACCCGGACCTGGAGGACCCGGCCTTCGCCAGCGCCCTGGCCGTGATCCACCAGCGTTACAGCACCAACACCTTCCCGTCCTGGAAGCTGGCCCAGCCGTTCCGCTGCCTGGCGCACAACGGCGAAATCAACACCCTGCGCGGGAACGTCCGGCACATGCAGGCGCGGGAGCGCTCGCTCACCTCCCAGCGCCTGAACGGCGAGATCGGCAAGATCCTGCCCGTCATCGCCCCCGGCGGCAGCGACTCCGCCTGCCTGGACAACGCCCTCGAACTCCTCGCGGCTGGCGGCCGGGACATGGCCCACGCCATGATGATGCTGATCCCCCAGGCCTGGGGGCAAAAATATCCCATGGGCCCGGACCTGCGGGGCTTCTTCGAGTACAGCTCGGGCCTGATGGAGCCGTGGGACGGGCCGGCGGCGGTGGCCTTCACCGACGGCACGGTTGTCGGCGCCGCCCTGGACCGCAACGGCCTCCGGCCCTGCCGCTACACGGTGACCTCCGGCGGCCTCGTGGTCCTGGCGTCCGAGACCGGCGTGCTCGATATTTCCGCCGGCGAGATCGCCGAGAAAGGCTCCCTGCGCCCGGGCGAGATGATCCTCGTCAACCTCGCCCGCCGGCGCCTCTTCAAGAACCGTGAGATCAAGAACGACTACGCCCGGCGCCTGCCGTACCGGCGCTGGGTGGAGGAGAACAAGATCCTCCTGCGCGGCCTGTTCAACGACGTCGCCCCGGTGCAGCCGGACACCGCCCGGCTCCTCGACCGCCAGCTCCTCTTCGGCTACACCCGCGAGGACCTCGAGATCGTCCTCCGCCCCATGGCGTCCCGCGGCCACGAGCCGGTCGGCTCAATGGGCTGCGACACGCCCCTGGCGGTCCTGTCGGAGCAGCCCCAGCTGCTCTACGCCTACTTCAAGCAGATGTTCGCCCAGGTCACCAACCCGCCCATCGACCCGATCCGGGAGGAGCTGGTGATGTCGCTGATGACGTTCATGGGCAACCCGGCTAACGTGCTCGCCGCCGGCCCGCGCCACGCCCGCCTGATCAAGCTCCGCCACCCGATCCTTTCCAACGAGGACCTCGAGCGCATCCGCGCGCTCAACCTGGCGGACTTTTCGAGCGCGACCCTGCCGATCGGCTTTCCCGCGGACGGCCCGGCCGGCGCCCTCGAGGCGGCGCTCGAGCGCCTTTGCCGCCGCGCGGAGGCGGCGATCGGCGAGGGACGGTCCGTGCTGGTCCTGAGCGACCGCGACCTGCCGCCCGGCGAGATCCCCATCCCGGCCCTCCTGGCGGTCTCGGCGGTGAACCGGGCGGTGGTGGCCCTGGGCCGGCGGACCGGCTCGGCCCTGGTCCTGGAGAGCGGCGAGCCGCGCGAGACCCACCATTTCGCCCTGCTCCTGGGCTACGGGGCCACCGCGGTCAACCCCTACCTGGCCTTCGAGACCGTCTCCGACCTGGCCGGGCGCGGCATTCTCGAGGGCTCCGTGGGATCCGCCCGGGCCCTGGAGAACTACATCCGTGCGGTCTGCGGCGGCCTGCTGAAGATCATGTCGAAGATGGGCATTTCCACCCTGCGGAGCTACCGGAGCGCCCAGGTCTTCGAGGCCGTCGGCCTGCACCCGTCGGTCATCGAGCGCTACTTCCCCGGCACCGCCTCCCGCATCGGCGGGCTGGACCTGGACGACCTCGCCGCCGAGGCGCAGGCGCGCTGCCGGGCCGCCGCCGCCCGCGGACGGGAGTTCCCGCGCCTGCTGCCGCCGGGCGGGCGCTACCGCTTCCGCAAGGACGGCGAGCGCCACCTCTGGACGCCGGAGTCCCTCTGCAAGCTGCAGCAGGCGGCGCGCCGGAACGACCCCGCCCTCTTCCGGGAGTACTCGGCCCTGATCGACGACCAGGCCCGGCGCCCCGCCACCCTGCGGGGCCTGTTCCGGTTCAAGGCGGCGGCGCCGGTGCCGTTGGAGGAAGTCGAGCCGGCCGGAGAGATCGTGAAGCGCTTCGTCACCTCGGCCATGTCCTTCGGCTCGATCAGCCGCGAGGCGCACGAGACCCTGGCGATCGCCATGAACCGCCTCGGCGCGGCGAGCAACTGCGGCGAGGGCGGCGAGGACCCGGCGCGCTACCGCCCGCGGCCCAACGGCGATGACCCCTGCAGCCGGGTGAAGCAGGTGGCCAGCGGCCGGTTCGGCGTGACCGCGGAATACCTCGTCAGCGCCCGCGAACTCCAGATCAAGATGGCCCAGGGCGCCAAGCCCGGCGAGGGCGGTCAGCTGCCCGGGCACAAGGTGGATTCCGAGATTGCCCGGGTGCGGCACACCACCCCCGGGGTGACCCTGATCTCGCCGCCCCCGCACCACGACATCTATTCCATCGAGGACATCAAGCAGCTGATCTTCGACCTCAAGAACGTCAACCCTTCGGCCGCCGTCTCCGTGAAGCTGGTCTCCGAGGCCGGGGTGGGCACCGTGGCCGCCGGCGTGGTCAAGGGCGGCGCCGACAAGGTCCTCGTCAGCGGGCACGACGGCGGTACCGGCGCGTCGCCGCTTTCCTCGATCCACAACGCGGGCGTGCCCTGGGAGCTGGGGCTCGCCGAGACCCAGCAGACCCTCCGGCTCAACCGGCTCCGCGGCCGGGTCCGCCTGCAGGTGGACGGCCAGCTGAAAACCGCGCGGGATGTGGTCATCGCGGCCCTGCTGGGCGCCGAGGAGTTCGGCTTCGCCACCGCCCCCCTGGTGGTCTGCGGCTGCGTGATGATGCGGAAGTGCAGCGAGAACATCTGCCCCGCCGGGATCGCCACCCAGAACCCGGAGCTGCGCCGGCGCTTCGCGGGCCGGCCGGAACACGTCGTGAATTTCTTCACCCTCCTCGCGGAGGAGGTGCGCCGGCTCATGGCCCGCCTCGGCGCCCGCCGGCTGGATGACCTCGTCGGGCGCGCCGACCTGCTCGAGGCCGACCCCGCCGTGGAATTCTGGAAGGCCCGGCGGCTCGATTTCGCGGCGCTCTTCCGGCGCGAGGAGGACGCCGGCCCCGTCCGCCGCGTCGAGGCCCCGCCGCCCGAGCCGGCCGAGATCCTGGACGAACTCCTCTTGGCGCGGTCCGGGCCCGCTCTGGAGCGCGGGGAGAAGGTCGTCCTCGACCTGCCGGTGCGCAACATCCACCGGGCGGTGGGCGCGCGGCTCTCCGGCGAAATCGTCCGGCGGTTCGGCGGCGCCGGCCTGCCTGACGATTCGATCGTCTGCCGGTTCCAAGGCACCGCCGGCCAGAGCTTCGGCGCTTTCGGCGCCCGGGGCCTGACCCTGCGGCTCGAGGGCGACGCCAACGATTACCTCGGCAAGGGCCTTTCCGGCGCGCGGATCGTGGCGGTCCCGCCGCCGGACTCCCGCTTCGACCCCGCGGAGAACGCGATCGCCGGGAACGTGCTGCTCTACGGGGCCACCGCGGGCGAGGCCTACCTGCTCGGGCGGGCCGGCGAGCGCTTCGCGGTCCGCAACAGCGGCGCCTGGGCCGTGGTCGAGGGCGTCGGCGACCACGGCTGCGAGTACATGACCGGCGGGCGCGTGGCCGTGCTCGGGGAGACCGGCGTGAATTTTGCCGCCGGCATGAGCGGCGGGATCGCCTACGTCTACGATCCCGACGGCCGGTTCGACGGCCGCTGCAACCTGGAGATGGTGGACCTCGACACGCTGGTTGACCCCGCCGACATCGAGGAGCTGCAGGGCCTGCTGACCCGGCACTGGGAATTCACCGGCAGCCCGCGGGCGCGGGAGCTGCTCGACCATTGGCCGGAATCGCTGGCCGCCTTCGTGAAGGTCTTCCCCATGGATTACCGGCGCGCCCTGGGGCGGATGAGCAAGGAGGACGAGGCCACGCAGCGGGAGGGCCCGGGCGATGGGTAAAGCCGGTGCATTCCTCGAGATCGCGAGGCAGGGATCCTCGTACCGGCCGGTGGCCGAGCGGGTCGGCGACTTCCAGACCGTGGAAATTCCCCTGGCTGGGGACGTCCTGAACGCCCAGGCGGCGCGCTGCATGGAATGCGGGACGCCGTTCTGCCACGGCTACGGGTGCCCGCTGGGCAACGTGGTCCCGGAGTTGAACGATCTCGCCTGGCAGGGGCGCTGGGCCGAGGCCCTTGACCTGCTGCTCTCCACCAACCCCCTGCCGGAATTCACGGGGCGGCTCTGCCCGGCCCCCTGCGAGGCGGCCTGCGTGCTCGCCGTCAACGACGGCGCGGTGACGATCCGGCAGGTCGAGCTGGCGATCATTGAAAAGGCGTTTGCCGCCGGCCGCCTGCGGCCGGCGCCGCCGGCCCGGACGGGCCTCAAGGCGGCCATCGTCGGGTCCGGCCCGGCCGGCCTGGCCGCCGCCGCCACCCTCAACCGGGCGGGGTGTGAGGTGGTGGTCTACGAGCGCGCCTCCCGCTGCGGGGGGCTCCTGCGCTACGGCATCCCGGATTTCAAGCTCGAGAAGCGGGTGATCGACCGGCGGCTTGCCCTGATGCGGCAGGAGGGCATCCGCTTCGAAACCGGCGTCAGCGTGGGGAAGGATGTGTCCTACCATTTCCTCCGCGACCGGTTTGACGCCCTCTGCCTGTGCGGGGGGACGCCGGAAGCGCGGGACCTGGCCGTGCCGGGCCGGGAGCTGAAGGGGATCTGTTTCGCCCTGGATTACCTGGCCGCCCAGAACCGGAAACTCTCCGGCGAGTGCGCGGCCGGCGACGCGGACCTGCACGCCGGCGGAAAGCGGGTCGTGATCGTCGGCGGGGGCGACACCGGCGCCGACTGCCTGGGCACGGCGATCCGGCAGGGCGCCCGGAGGGTCCTCCAGCTCGAAATCATGCCCGAGCCGCCCCGCGAGCGGCCGGAGTCCACGCCGTGGCCGGAATGGCCGCTGATCCGGCGCGATGCCTCCAGCCACCAGGAGGGCGGCGAGCGGCGCTGGGGGGTCGCTACGACCGCATTCCTCGGCCAGGCGGGCCGCGTCAGCGGCGTGCGCTGCGTCGAGGTCGCTGCCGGCCGGCGGGCCGACGGCGCCCCGGGGTTCACCCCGCGCCCGGGCACGGAGTTCGAGGCCGGGGCCGACCTCGTGCTCCTGGCCCTGGGCTACGCCCCCGCGGGGCGCGGCCGGCTGGCCGACGACCTGGGCCTCGCGTGCGACGCGGGCGGAAAACTCCGGCTCGACGGCCGGCACATGACCAGCGCGCCGGGCATCTTCGCGGCCGGCGACATGCGCATCGGGCCGTCGCTTGTGGCCCGGGCGATCGCCGACGGCGCGGCCGCGGCTCGCGATATTGCGGCCGCTTTTGCCGACGGGCCGGCTCGGGGCGGTCCGGCGCCCGGGGGACCAGGCGGGGCCGGAAGATGACGCCCGCTTCAGAAAGTTGAAACCGCGGCGCGGACCGAGAAGATTCGCGTTCAGGGAGGGACCAGTCCATGAAACGAGCGTGTTGGTTGGAGGAAGTCGGCGGCGCGCTCGAAAAGCGGCGCCGCCAAAAAATCATGGCGCTTCGGGGGATTTTAGGCCGCCAGTGCGAGGAGTTCGGCAGCCTGCACACGCCGCCGGCGGGGGTCCGGTTCCGTCTTGCCGCGCGCTCCCGCTCCGAAAAATTATGGGCAAAATGACTTGCAAGAGCGCGCCGCGCTTGGTAGGCTGTAAGCCCCAAGGGGAAGGGCAGCCTCGGGATGGGTCGGCCGCGGGAGAACCGCCGCCGGAACGGAGCGACATGTGCCACGTGATTGCCAGGCAGGACCGCCCGCGCGAGGCGTGCGGGCTGTTCGGGGTGTTCGGGGTCGCCGAAGCGGCGCCGGTCATCTACCAGGGACTCTTCGCCCTCCAGCACCGGGGCCAGGAGGGGGCCGGGATCGTCACCGGCGACGGCGAGCAGGTGCGCTCGGTCAAGGGGCCGGGGCTGGTCAACGACGTCTTCTCGCCGCGGTCGTGGGAGGAGCTCCCGGGCCACCTCGGCATCGGCCACGTGCGCTACTCCACCACCGGCGCCCCCCGGATCCAGAACGTCCAGCCCCTGGTCGTGGAATGCAGCGACGGCATCTGGGCCATCGCCCACAACGGCAACCTCGTCAATGCCGGCAGCCTGCGGCGGATGTACCGGGAGGCCGGCGCGATCTTCCAGACCGGCACGGACAGCGAGGTCCTCGTGCACCTCCTGGCCGACCCCATGTTCCGCTCCCGGCCGCTCCGCGTGGCCCGCGCCCTCGGCGAACTGCGGGGGGCCTTCGCGTTCCTGATCATGACCCGGGACCGCGTCATGGCGGCGCGGGATCCGCTGGGGTTCAAGCCGCTCTCCATCGGGCGGCTGGGCGGCGGCCATGTCTTCGCCAGCGAAACCTGCGCGCTGGCCCAGGTGGGGGCCGAGGTCGTGCGGGACGTCCAGCCGGGAGAGCTGGTGGTGGCGGACAAGGACGGGCTGGTCTCCTCGACCTTCTCGGCCGCGCCGGGCCCCGGCCAGGCCCAGTGCATCTTTGAGCACGTCTATTTCGCCCGCCCGGACAGCCGCGTCTTTGGCGAGGGCGTGCACGGCGTCCGTTGCCGGCTGGGCCTGCGCCTGGCCCGGGAGCGGCCGGCCGAGGCCGACGTCATCGTGCCGGTGCCGGACAGCGGCAACTCGGCGGCCCTGGGCTACTCGCGGGGAAGCGGCATCCCGCTGGATTTCGGGTTCATCCGCAACCACTACGTCGGCCGCACCTTCATCATGCCGGAGGGCGGCCAGCGGGCGACCAGCGCGGACATGAAGCTGGCGGTGGTGCGGGAGGTCGTGGACGGCAAGCGCGTGGTCGTGGTGGACGACTCCATCATCCGCGGGACCACCGCGCGCCGGCGGGTCGCCGCGCTCCGGCAGGCGGGCGCCCGGGAAATCCACCTGCGGATCGCCTGCCCGCCGGTGCTGCACCCCTGTTTTTTCGGGATCGATTTCCCGACCCGGGCGGAGCTAATCGCCGGGCACCGGTCGGTCGACGAGATCTGCCGGTTCCTGGGCGCGGATTCGCTGGGCTACCTGAGCCTGGACGGCCTGCTGTCGGCGTTCCAGTCCCCGCGCGCCTACTGCACGGCCTGCTTTTCGGGCGCCTACCCGGTGGACCCGGCCGCCACCCAGGGCAAGACCGAATTGGAATCGGGGTCGCCCCTGGAGCGCGTCGGCGGCAGGAAGCGCTCCTGAAAGGGACCCGGGACAATAAGATGAACGTCCAACATCCAATGACGAAGATGGATTTCTGAGGAGGCCACTTTTTTTGCTACGAAAAAAACGTAGATTTTTCGGGAGAAAAATCTAGCGGGCAGGTCCCGCGTTGGGAGAACGCATGAACGCATCGCCCCACGTCACCCGCCACATCTTCATCACCGGCGGGGTGGTGTCGTCGCTCGGCAAGGGCATCACCGCGGCGTCGCTGGGCCTGCTCCTGGCGCGGCGCGGCTACCGCGTGCGGATGCAGAAGCTCGACCCGTACCTCAACGTGGACGCCGGCACGATGTCCCCGTTCCAGCACGGCGAGGTCTACGTCACCGACGACGGCGCCGAGACCGATTTGGACCTCGGCCACTATGAGCGCATTGCCGGGGTCGCCTGCACGCGCGACAGCAACTTCACCACCGGCCGCATCTACAGCGCCGTCATCGCCCGCGAGCGGCAGGGGGGCTACCTCGGCAAGACCGTCCAGGTCGTGCCCCACGTCACCGACGAGATCAAGGCCGCGATCGGCGCGCTCGACGGCGACGACGTGGATATCGCCATCACCGAGATCGGCGGGACCGTCGGCGACATCGAGTCCCTCCCGTTCCTCGAGGCCATCCGCGAGTACCGCCAGGCCATCGGGCGCCAGAACGGATTGTTTATTCACCTGACCCTCGTGCCCTTTATCAAGGCCGCGGGCGAGCTCAAGACCAAGCCGTCCCAGCAGTCCGTGGGCATCCTGCGCACGATCGGGATCATCCCCGACATCCTCGTCTGCCGCTGCGAACAGCACCTCGCGCGCGAGCACCGGGACAAGCTGGCCCTCTTCTGCAACGTGGAGCCGAACCTGGTGATCGAGGAGATGGACGTGGCCCGCTCGATCTACGAGGTGCCGCTCGACCTGGCCCGGCAGAGCGTGGATGTCTACATGCTGGAGATGCTCCGCCTCCACGTGCGCCCGCTGGAGATCCGGGACTGGGAGGCCATGCTGGCGGCCCAGCTCAGCCCCGAGCGGGGCGAGGTCGAGATCGCCGTGGTCGGCAAGTACGTGAGCCTGAAGGACGCCTACAAGAGCATTGTCGAGGCCCTGACCCACGCCGCCATCGCCCGCAAGGTGGACCTGCGCATCCGCCGGGTGGAGTCCGAGGACATCGAGAAGCAGGGCAGCGAGGCCCTGCTCGCCGGCGTCCACGGCGTCCTCGTCCCCGGCGGGTTCGGCGACCGCGGGATCGAGGGCAAGATCGCGGCGGTGCGGAGCGCCCGCGCCCGCCGCGTGCCCTTCCTGGGCATCTGCCTGGGCATGCAGTGCGCCGTGATCGAGTTCGCCCGGAACGTCTGCGGCCTGGAGCGCGCCAACAGCACCGAGTTCGACCCGCAGACGCCCCACCCGGTGGTGGACCTGATGGAGGAGCAGAAGCGCCTGAGCGCCAAGGGCGGCACCATGCGCCTGGGCTCCTTCCCCTGCGCCCTCGCGGAGGACACGAAGGCCCGGGCGGCCTACGGCGCCGCCGAGGTCGCCGAGCGCCACCGCCACCGCTACGAGTTCAACGGTCTCTACCGCGACCGCATGGAGGCGCGCGGCCTGGTGTTTTCGGGGATCAACCCGGCCTCGCGCCTCGTCGAAATGGTCGAGCTGGCGGACCACCCCTGGTTCGTGGCCTGCCAGTTCCACCCGGAATTCCAGTCCGCGCCCTTGAAGGCGCACCCGCTCTTCAGCGGGTTCATCGGCGCTGCCCTGGCGTTCCGGGACGCCGCCGGCGCCCCAACCCCTGAACCGTTGCCACGTCGCCCCGTATGCGGGGCAAGTGGTCCCTTGCCCGTTGCGGGCGACGGGAAACCCTAAACCGTTGAACCGCTGAACCCTTGAACCATAGAACCGTGAACCGCTGAACCCTGAACCCTTTTTCAACCATTAACCATCAACCATTCCCACCCCATGCCCAAACGCGAGGACATCAAGAAGATCATGCTCGTCGGGGCCGGGCCGATCGTCATCGGCCAGGCCTGCGAGTTCGACTACTCCGGCGTCCAGGCCTGCAAGGC
>CAZVVD010000106.1:0-12585 GCA_964630555.1 uncultured Verrucomicrobiota bacterium
CGCGTCCATGGGTGTTCATTCGTGGTTCTCAACTGACGAATCCAGGTTAAAACAGGGCGCCGAATGAGTTGACAAGCCGCTGGCGAATTTTATACTTGGCCCGGGGTTGTTTGCCGCGCGGAAAAGGAGGATGCCATGATGCTGCCGGAACTCCGCCGTCTCGTCCTGTCCTTGGCCGTTGGGTTTGCGTTCCTGGCGCTGGCGGCGCCGGAGGCCCGGGCGCAGGCGCGCCGCGCGTCGGCGCCCCAGCCGGCGGCCGCCGCGGCCCGGGAAAAAGTGGTCATCAAGAAGATCGAGGGCCTGGGCACGGCCGGCCGGATCAAAACCCCGGAATACAACGTCAATGTCAACGAAACCCCGCCGGCCTCGCGCGACTGGGCCCGCGTTCTGCTGCGCTTCGAAACCGAGTCCGAGTGGATTGACGAGCTGGAATTCCGGTTCTATGTCCAGGTCCGGAACCAACGTACCCAGACCGAGCGGCGTTTCCCGGGAACCTTCACCTACCTTGACATTCCCCGGGGGAAACATCACCTCGTCTCCGTTTTCCTACGGCCCGCCACCGTCGAACGCTACGGCGACGTCGTCGGGGTGGCGGTGGAGGTGTACGCCCGGGGCGAACTGGTGGCGGTATCCGCCAGCCCGGAAGCCCCCCAGGGCTGGTGGCGCGCGCCGACGATTAAGGAGGTCCCCGGCGTCCTGCTGGAACGCTCGCAGACCCCGTTCGCCTTGGTGGCCTATGACGCCTACGTGACGGCGAAACCCCGTTAAGCTGGGATCAATGATTAGGAATCCGGATAAGTTTTTGCTTAATAGTTGATTGAATCCGTGCCGCTTGTTCTTTACGTCTTTCCGGGGTTCCGCGGTTCTGTTGCTCTGTGGCTCTGCTGCTCTGCGGCTTTGCTTATGTCTTTCTTCAAATCCAACCGTGTGCTGGCCATGGACATCGGGGCCAGCGATCTCAAGCTGGCGGAATTCCGCGCCTGCCGGAGCGGCCTGGAGCTGATGAATATCGCGGTCCGGCCCCTGGGGATCGAGCCCGACCGCGAGATCGAGGCGCCCCTGGCGATCGTGGAGGCGATCCGGGAGGTCCTGCGCGAGCAGCGCATCCGGCCGGCGCCGGTGGCTCTGTCCCTGGCCGGGCCTTCGGCCTTCCTGCGCCTGGTCAAGTTGCCGCCGGTCAAGCCCAAGCGGATTTACCAGACCGTCCAGTACGAGGCCCAGCAGAACGTGCCCTTCCCGATCGACGAGGTCGTCTGGGATTATCAGTTGATGGGCGCCTCCCCGCGCGAGCTGGATGTGATGCTGGTGGCCATCAAGATCGAGATCGTCCAGAACATGACCGACTGCGTCGAGGCCGCCGGCCTGGCGGTCGAGCTGGTGGATGTCGCCCCCCTGGCTCTCTACAACGCCGTGCGCTACAACTACCCGGAGCTGGAAGGCTGCACCCTGGTGGTGGACATCGGGGCGCGCTCCACCAACCTGGTGTTCATGGAGGAGGGACGGCTGTCCACCCGCATTCTGCCGATCATCGGCAGCGGCAATGCTATTGCCCAGCAGCTGATGAAGGATTTCAACCTGTCGTTCAAGGAGGCCGAAGCCTTGAAGCAGGACCACGCCCGGGTGGCTTTCGGCGGGGCCTACGAGGACTTCTCGGACAAGGTTATCTCCCGGGTGTCGAAGACCGTGCGCAACACCCTCACCCGGCTGCACGTCGAGGTGGAGCGCTCGATCAATTTTTACCGCACCCAGCATGGCGGCACCCCGCCGGTGTGCATTCTGCTGGCCGGCGGCACTTCGGTGATCGCCCGCACCGACGAGTTTTTCCGGGAAAAGCTGAAACTGGAGGTGGAATACCTCAATCCCTTCCGCAACGTCGTCGTCTGCGACGCCATTTCGGCCGAGCAGATCGGGGCCTGCGCCCATGTCATGGGCGGGGTGGTGGGGATGGGGCTGCGCCAGCTGCTGCCGTGCCCGGTGGAGATCAACCTGCTGCCTCCGAAGCTGGCGGGGGAAAAGGCGTTTGCCAGAAAACAGCCCTTCCTGGCGACGGCGGCGGTCGGCCTGGTGCTGGTCGCGCTCTGCTGGTGGTTTTATTTTTCCACCATGGGCCGGCGCATCGCCGAGCGCCGCGAAAAGGTCCAGGCCGTGGCGTCCCAGCTGGAGTCCGTCGCCGCGCAGTTGAAATCCGTCGAAGCCCGTTCCGCCGGCGTCCAGGAGCGCCTGGACGAGCTCCTGGGTGTCGCGCGCGCCCGCACCGCCTGGCTGCGGGCCCTGGCCGCGGTCCAGGACTGCCTGGGCGACGGCATGTGGCTCGTCTCCCTGGCGCCGGCCGGTCCGGTCGCGGCCGCCCCGGCCCGCGCTGGCCGACCGGCGGCCGGTGGCCAGTCCCCGGACCCGCGTCCGGCGGCGGGGGTGTCCCACCTGCGCATCCGGGGGATGGTTTTTCTTGACAAGGATGCCGAGAGCCAGGACACCGAAAAGAATGCGGTGGTCCAGCTGCGGGACCGCCTGCGCGAGTCGCCGCAGTTCACCGAAAAAACCGATATCGAGCTTGCCCCTCCGATCGGTCCGGAGGATTGCGCGCGCGAGTTCACCATCCTGGCCGAATTGCGTGCTCCGATTTGAACCCTGAACCCTGAACCCTGAACCCTGAATCCCTCCTCATGGACCTGTCGTCTTTCAAAAAACACCTGGGATTGGTGATCTTTGCCCTGGCGGTCCTGGCGGCGCTGGTTGTGATCGGGGTGAAGCTCGCCGGTTCCCTCGGCCATTACAACGCCGAGAAACGCCAGCTGCGGGACGCCACCGGGCGCAAGGACCTGCTGACGCGCCGCTCGCCCTATCCCTCGCTCGAAAACGTGCGGCGGGAGGACGAGAAGTACCAGGACCTGCTGGATGGATACAACGAGTTGAACGATGCCCTGCGCGCGCGGCAGATCGAGCCGCGGGGAATGCAGGCGGTGGAATTCATGTCGCTGCTGGAGAAAACCGTGCGCCAGCTCGGGCGGCAGCTGGCGGCGGCGCGCGTGGCCTATCCCCCGAATGCGCGGTTCAGCTTCGAGCGCTATGCCGGCGGCAAGCCCCCGGCCCGGGAGGATGTCCCCCGCCTGGTGCAGCAGCTGGGGATCATTGCCGCCCTTTGCCAGGCCCTTGGCCGGGCCGGCGTCTCAGAGCTGGTCGCCATCGGCCGTGAGGAGTTCGAGAACCGCGCCGCCCCGGCGTCGGCGCGGGGGCGGCCGGCAACCCCGGCCGCCGGCGGCGCGGCGGGGGACGACGCTCTTTTTACGACCCAGCATTTCTATCTGACCGTCAGGGGCCGCGAGCCGGCCTTGCGGTCCCTGCTAAATCTTCTGGCCGGCTTTCCGGTGTTCACGGTGGTGACCTCGCTGGAGTTGGCCAGCCTCCAGCCGGTCCTGCGCGCGGCCGCCGCGCCGGCCGCGGCCGGCGCGACCCATGCGGCGGCCGGCGCACGCGACCGCGCGCCGATCACGGGCAACGAGACAATTGAAATGAAACTGGAATTGGACGTCTACCGCTTTGCGCCGTCGCTGCCTTTCAAGGAATCCTCCGGCGCCCGGCGCTGATCCGGACCGGCGAAAGCGATGCCATGATTCCACCCTCAACCAGGAACACCGCGATATGACTCCGGACGCCAGGAACATGGTGGCGTGGCTCAGGTCCGCTTACGACAAGCTGGCGCTGGCTGTCGTGCTCTTCGCCCTGCTGCTCTCGGTGGTGCTGCTGGGGGTTTTCGTGGGCCACGAAAACCGGGAGCTGGCCGCCGCCGGCCTGGGCAGCCTGCCGCAGGAGGCGCCGGGGCGGAGCCGGGCCGCGGACCTTAACGCTCTCTACGACGCCATCGAAAACCTGGCCGATCCGTTCCAGCTCGCGCGCGCCGGGCGCCTGCTGACGGCGGAAACGCGAGTGGCCTGTCTCAAGTGCAACCGGCCCATACCCGCCGGCGCCGAGGTCTGCCCCTATCGCGGCTGCGGCGCCGCCCAGCAGTTGGCGGAGGTCCAGGACAAGCCGGAAGACAGCGATGGCGACCTGATGCCGGACCCCTGGGAGGATCAGTTCAGTCTCGACCCGGGCGCCGACGACGCGCGCCAGGACGCGGACGGCGACGGCTGGGACAACCTGGAGGAGTTCCGGGCCGGCACCGATCCCCGGAACCCGGCGCTGCATCCGGACCCGGTCGGCAAGCTGCGCTGGATCAAGACCCAATGGACGATCCTGCCCTTCAGCTTCCAGAGCATCCTGCACCCGGCCCCGGGGGATAACGTCTTCGTGCTCAAAAACCGGCGCCAGGCCCGGGACTATTACGTGCGGGTGGGGGACACCGTTGACGGCGGGTACAAGGTGGAAGCCTTCGAGCCCAAGACGCGCGAGGTCGTCCGACCCTCGCTGGGCTCCCAGCCCATCGTCGAGGACGTGTCGGTCCTGAAGCTGAGCAAGGACGGCAAGCTCATCGCCCTGACCCTGGGCCAGGAGGCCCAGCCAGGCGACCTGGCCGCGGAGCTGATTTTCCTGGTCGATCAGACCCGGTATTCGGTCAAGACCGGCTCGGGGGTAACCCTGAAAAACGTTCCCTACAAGGTTGTTGACATCCAAAAGGAAGCTGTTGTAGTCTCCAATACCTTGAGCGGGGGCATCACCCGCCTGACAAAGTTTTCGGAAGCGCAGCGGGCGCTTGGACCGTCCGGCCAGGCCGCCGGCGGCCAGCCGGGCGGTCATTGAGTAGGGGCTGACATGAAAGAGCGTCTTTGGGCAAGGGCAGCCGCGGCCGTCGTGTGGCTGGGGTGGGCCTTTGCCACCGGCCTGGCCCAGGGGCCGGTCGGCCCGGATAGCCCTGCGCCCGGTGACGAGCCGGCGGGGGAGGCCGCAGGGGCGCCGCTGGCCACGGCCGGCGCAGCGGCTTCACCCGCGGACGCCGAGCCCCTTTGGCCGGCGCCGCCGCCGTCCCCAGCCGCTGCGCCCTGGCAGCCGCCCGGGGCCGAGCCTTTCGATATCGATCGCTCGCCCCAGGTGCCTCCCAGCGAGCCGCCCGCCGAGACCGTGCGCCCCCTCGCTCCGGATGGTTGGCCGACCGTAAAGCAGCCCCCGCCCCCGGCCGGGGAAAAACCCTCGTTCTGGCAGCGGCTGATCGGGGCTAGCCGGCCGGCACCGCCGACCGCTCCGCCGGTTCCGGCGCTGCTCTCTGATCTTGAGCGTCGGGCGCCGGAAGCTGTTGCCGTCGCCGAGGTCGGCGCCGCTCCCGCCGCCCCGGATCCGGCGGCCAAAGAGATGGCGGTCCGGGAACAGATGCGGCGGCAGGCCCTGGAAATCGAAGCCCTCAAACACCTGGACCTGGCTTACCAGGCCATGGGCCGGAGCGAATGGGAAGCGGCCCTTGCGGAGTTCGCGCTGGCGACCAACGCCATGCCCATGCGCCCCCACACCGTGGAGACCCTCCAAAAGGCGGCCGCCGCCCAGGCGCGCTGTGAATTCAAGCTGGCGGACTCCTATGACAAGCAGGGCGTTCTGGCGGAGGCCCGGCGACATGCCCAGCTGTCCCTGGAGCTCGCGCCGGGCAACCGGGACGCCCTGCGCCTGACCGAGCGGCTTGACGCCCGCACGGCCGTCGCCCGGCCCGCGGGCCCGACGCCGAGCGCCCCCACGCGGCCGCCGCCCCTGCGGAAGGACCCGGACTACCTGGCCAAGCAACGGCGCATCCGGAACGCGCTCGATAACGGCCGGCAGTACCTGGCCCTGCGTGAGTACGAAAAAGCCACCCGCGAGTTTAACAGCGTCCTGCTCGAGGACGAGGGCAACGAGGACGCCAACGCCAATCTGAGAAAAATCGCCGAAACCGGCTACGACCGCGAAACCTGGCAGTACGAGCGGTTGAAGGCCGACATGATCGCCCAGGTCCGCGACACCTGGACGCCGCCGGTCAAGCAGGAGGTCGTGGCGCCCCCCAAGCGCCCGGCCCAGGACGGCGTGCTCGACGCCGGCAAGCAGAAGCTGCTCGACAAGCTCAACACGATCGTCATCCCGCAGCTCGAGTTCCGCCAGGCCAACATCGTGGACGTGATCAAGTACCTGGATCACCAGGCCATCGTCGCCGACAAGACCTCGCCGGCCGGCGAAAAGGGCGTCAACCTGGTCCTCAACCTCAAGCGGCCGGGGGCCGCCGGTGAGGCCGCTCCCGCGCCCATCCCGGAGGGCGACGCGGAGATGCTTCCCGGCGACCAGAGGTTGGCGGGGGACGCGGCGGCCGCCGGCATCCCCATGATTTCCATGACTCTGCGCAACATCGTCCTGCTGGAGGCCATCAAGCACATCACCGCGATCACCGGCCTCAAGTATCGGATCGAATCCAACGTGGTCATGATCACCCCCGCCGACGTGGTGGTGGGGGAGGTGATTTCCAAGACCTACCGGGTCCAGCCGAACCTGGGCGACCTGGTCCGGGCCTCGTCGGCCGCGGTCGAGGCCCCGCTGGGCGAGATCGGCGCGGAGCTGATGGCGACGCCCCGGGCCGGGGCGGGCGCCGGCGGCGACGTCAAGCGCTTTTTCACGGAGGCCGGCGTGCCGTTTCCCGACGGGACCTCGATCAAGTACCAGCCCAGCCTGAACCTGCTGCTGGTGGCCAATACGGCCGAGAACCTGGAGAAGTTCGAGGAGGTCCTGAAGCAGTTGAACGTGATTCCCTCCCAGGTCGAGATCGAGGCCCGCTTCGTGGAAATCAGCCAGACGGATCTCGAAGAGCTGGGCATCGAGTGGTTGCTGACGGACGACTGGGAGCTTGCCCAGGACGCCAGCGCCGGCGCTTCCGTGCCGCTGAGCGCCCGCGAGCGCATCCAGATCAACAAGAACAACGTCACCAAGGGCCTGCGCGAATTCAACGCCGCCGACGGGACCACCGCCATGGGCGGCACCCTCGGCAGCGTCCTTTCGATTTCCTCGATCCTCACCAATCCGGAGCTGACCATGATCCTGCACGCCCTCGAGCAGCGCTCCGGCGCCAACCTGCTCTCGGCCCCCAAGGTCACGACCAAGTCCGGCGCCAACGCCGAGATCAAGGTGGTCCGCGAAATCATCTACCCGACCGAGTGGGAGGTGGGCGGCGGGGCCACCGGCCAGCAGGTGGCCACCGCGGTGGTGCAGACGCCCTCGGCCTTCGAGACCCGCGACACGGGCGTGATCCTCAACGTCACCCCGGTGGTCGGGCCCGACGGCTACACCATCGACCTGACCATGATGCCCCAGGTGGTCGAGCTGGCCGACTGGATCAATTACGGGTCCGCGATCATCGATCCCACCACGCTCCAGCCGATCATTCTCAATAATCCCCAGCCGATTTTCCATTCCCGCGCCATCCAGACCAGCATCTCGATCTGGGACGGCCAGACCGTGGTCATGGGCGGCCTGATCACGGAAAACGAGGCCACCACCGAGGATAAGATCCCGTTCCTGGGCGACATTCCGCTGTTGGGCTTCCTGTTCAAGACCAAGACCAGCAAGAGCATCAAGCGCAACCTGCTGATTTTCGTCTCGGCCAACCTGGTGGATCCCGCCGGAAACCGCATCAACCAGGAGCCGATCAAGGCTGTCACTTTGACCACCTCGGCCGCGGGCGCCGCCGTCGCCGCTCCCTGAAGAGGCCCGGCGGGAGGGCGGCCTCCTTGATCCGGCCCGCAAAAATGACGATCGCCGCGCCTATTCCCTTGTCCCCGCGCGGCCGGTGGATTTCAGGATAACGCATGACCCCGCGACTGCTGCTGCTCGACGCCTTGAACCTCGTGTACCGCTCCTTTTTCGCGGTCACGGGACTGGCGACGTCCGCCGGGCGCCCGACCAACGCCGTCTTCGGGTTCGTTAAGACCCTCGGCCAACTGGAGCGCCTCTGGCAGCCGACCCACTGGCTGGTCGTGTTCGACGGGGGCATCCCGGCCGACCGCCGGGAGCTCTGCCCGGAGTACAAGGCCCAGCGCCCGCCGATGCCGGACGACCTGCGCGCCCAGCTCCCGTCCGTGGAAAGCTACCTCGACGGGGCGCGGATTCCCCGCGCGCGGGTCGAAGGCCAGGAGGCCGACGATGTCCTGGCCACCGCCGCCGACCGCGCCGCGGCCGAGGGGTTCGAGGTGCTGGCGGTCTCCAGCGACAAGGACCTGATGCAGATTGTCACCGAGCGCGTGGCCCGGGTGCTCCCGGCCAAGCCGGGCGACCGGGAGGGGCCGGCCGAGGTCCTGGCCAGGACCGGGGTGCGGCCGGACCAGGTCGTGGACTGGCTGGCCCTCACCGGCGACCAGTCCGACAACATCCCGGGCGTGCCCGGAGTCGGCCCGAAAACCGCGGCCAAATGGCTGGGCCAATGGGGCGATCTCGCCGGCCTGTTCCGGCATCTCGACGAGCTCCAGCCGGAGAAGCTGCGCCTGGCCCTGGCTGACCGGCGGGAGGTTGTCGCCCGCAATGCCCGCCTGGTCCGGCTGGCGCGCGATCTCCCGGGCCTGGCGCCCACCACCGCCTGGATCCGCCGGCCGCCGGATGGCGGGCGCCTGAAAGCGTTTTTTGAGGAAATGGAGTTTCATTCCCTGGCGGACAAGATCAGCGAGCCGACCCTGTTCTGACTAACGCGGCGCCATGGCCGCAACCAAAGTTTTCACCCTTGCCGGTGTCCACCCGCGAACAACGGGGCCGCCCGCCGCGTTAGCTTTAAAAACACCTCGTTATTTATGGCGGTTTCCGGAGGATCAGGCGCTCGCGGTGGAGCTGGGATCAAGATCTGTGGTGTTCAAGTCTGCACATTTCAAAATTGCACGACGACGCCGCGCGGAGCGCGGCGTCCACCTTGGGAATCCTGACCCTGATCCCGCGCGGCGCGGGACCTGAACCCTGAACCCTGGAACCCTGAACCCTATCATATTGCCGCCATGAGATTCTTGGTTGCATTCAAAACCGTTCTGGCTCTTCTGGGTCTGCTGGCGCTCTTCGCCTCGGGCCTGGCCATCCGCCGCGCGGTGCTGGAGGCCCAGGTCGCGGTCCACGGACGGGACCTGCCGTTCAATCTCGAAAGCGCCCTCGAGTTCCGCTACGTGCGCATGCTGTTCGCGGGCCAGTCCCTGCCGGACGTGGACGACAAGATCCAGGTCCCGGGCGGACTGCGGGTGCGGGAGACCTATACCCTCGGCGCGGAATACGTCTATGCCCTGGCGGCGCGCGCCTTTCCGGCCGGCATGGACCTGGCGGCGCGCACCCGCTGGGTGGCCGCCGGCTGGTTTTGCCTGGGGATTCCCCTCTTGAGCCTGGGGCTGTGGTGGTGGCTGAAGTCGGCCTGGGCCGCCGGGATCGGCGGGGCCTATTATGCCGTGTCCCTGGCCAGTGTCATGCGTTCGACGGGAGAAGAGCTGTCCCACGAGAACTTTGCCCTGCCGATCTTGATCGGCTCCCTGGCGCTAAGCGCCCTGGCGGAGGGGCGCAGGAGCGCAGGCGCCTTCCTGTCCTGCGCCCTGCTGTCGGCCGTCCTGCTGGCCTGGGCCCTGGCGTCCTGGGACCTGGTCCAGTTCTACGTGCTCGTGTGGGCGATACTGCACGCCGGGCGGCTGCTGAGGGGGACGTATTTCGACAGCCCGCGCCGGCGCCAGGCCTGGGGCTTGGCCCTGCTGTCGCTGGCGGCCGCCGGCCTGCTCAATCCCTACCTGCGCGCGCACGGGTTTCTGGCCTCGCCGGCCATGCTCCTGGCCTACGGGACCGCCGCCGGGCTGGGCCTGGACCGGGCGCTGGCGGGCGGCCGGGCCCGGATCTCCCTGCCATGGACCGGCTGGCGGCGCCGGCTGGCCCTGGCCCTGCCGACGGCGGCGGCGCTGGCGCTCGGCCTGCTCCTGGCCGGGGCTTATGCCGGCGCCTACGGGCACTTCTGGGAACTGCTCCAGGCCAAGCTCGTTTTTTTCAACCGCAAGCCGGCCGATCCCGGGTTGCTGACCTTCGCCCAGCGCATCCTCTGGGCGCCGGCCCTGAATTCCGCAACTTGGCGCTTGACAGCTTCCCTGTTTCCTGCCACGCTGCCCCTGTTCGTTTTGACCGCGATCGTCATCTGTGTCCGCGCCCGCTGGCGCTCGGATCCCAAACTCATTCATCTGCTGTGGCTGTGCGCCCTTTCGCTTCCGGCCTATATCCTGTTCGTTCGTTTTCATGTGTTCGTGATCATCGGTTTTTCCGCCCTGCTGGGCTGGGCCGCCTGGTGGGCCTCGGACTTCAGAGCGGCCGAGCCGGACGGCGGGAGTCCGGGGTTGGGGGGTTGGGTCCGGCGCGGAGCGGTGCTGGCCCTGCTGCTGGCCGGGGTGGGCGTGGAAGCCGCCAACGTCCTGCATGATCCGGTCCGCTGGGGAGCGAACCCGGGTTACGGGCCCCAAAAGAAGGAACTGGTTCAGTGGCTGGTCGAGCATCAGGTGACGGACCCGGTGTTGGCGAATTTCGGGATCAGCGCGTTTTTGCTGGCCTATGCCGACTGTCCCATCGTGCTCCACCCGAAGTTCGAATCGGAGGAAGCCCGCCGGCGGGTGCAAGCCTACGGCGAGGCCCTGTTCCTCGGGAATGAGGCCCGGTTTCGTGATTGGGCCGAGCCCTACGGGGCGGCCTGGTATGTCCATTCCTTGGGCGAGTTCGCGGCGCGCCAGCCGGAGCTGCAGATGCGGTATCACGTCAACGCGTTGTGCCCGCCGGAGACGGCGGCAGCGCGCCTCTTCGAAACTCATCCCGGGAACGGACGCTATTTCCAATGGCTCTGGGGCAACGGAAAATACCGGGTTTTCCGGATCATCCGCCGCGCCGACGAGCGCGAGGCCGGGCGCATCGCCGGGGAGGCCGAGGCGGACCTGGCGCGCGGGGCGCTGGCGGACGCCGATCTCAAGGCCGGCCTGGCCCTGCTCTATGATCCGCACTCCGTCCGCGCCCGCGAGGTTCTCCTGCGGGCCGAGGCCCTGCGGGACCAGGGCGGGGTGGAAGCAGGAACGGCAGAGCCGCGGAGCCGCCGAGGTCAGTAGTGTCGGAAGCGCCATGAACCGCCAGCTCCGGAGTGTCGCATGTTCGCTGAATCATCCGGATAGTCAAGGGAGGGTGTTTGTCGCGTCCCTTGGCGTTCAGGCGTAGTTCGTTCCTTGCGAATCCAGAATTATGCGTTGTGCACGACAGAAAAAAAGGGGGAGGCGTCCGCCGCGGGTCTGCGTGACCGGCGGGATCGCCTGCGGCAAGAACCTGGTGGGCGAGGCGCTGGCCGCCCGGGGCGCGGAGGTCATCGATACGGATGCGGTCTCTCACGCGCTGCTGCGAAACGGGCAGCCGCTGCACTGCCGGGTGGTGGCCGCCTTCGGGCGGCGCATCCTGGGGCCCGGCGGCGAGATCGACCGCGGCGCCCTGGGCCGGATCGTGTTCGCCGACCCGGCCAAGCGCCGGCGCCTGGAGCGCCTGGTCCACCCGGCGGTGATCCGCGCCGTCGACCGCTGGCTGCGCGCCCGGCGGCGCCTGGCCGCCGTCCTGGTGCCCCTGGCCTACGAGGTCGGCTGGGAGCGCGCCTGGGACCGAGTGGTCTGCGTGGCCGCCCCGGCGCCAGTCCAGCTGGCGCGGCTCAGGCGCCGGGGTCTGTCCGAGGCGGAGGCCCGGGCGCGGATCGCGGCCCAATGGCCGGTGGAGGAGAAAATGCGGCGCGCCGATTTCGTGGTGTTCAATAGCGGCGGACTCGCCTCCGCCCGGAAGCAGGCGGCCAGGATCCTGAACTCAATCAGGCGGTATGAGGAGACATGACATGGACGACGCGCACCATCGGAATGAAAATAAAACCAGGAGGGGCCGGCCGGATCACCATCGGCGCGGCGGCCCCGGGAGGGCCATGATGTCCAAAATCTACGTGGATTCCGAACCCGTCCGCCGGCACGAGCCGGCGCCCGGCAACAGCCAGCCCAACGGCGCGCCGGCGCCCGCCGTCGCCAGCCAGCCCAACGGCGCGCCGCCGGCCGACGGCAACGGCCAGCCCAACGGCGGGCCGTCCCGCGATCTGAAGGGACGCGGGCAGGTCATGCGGCTGTCCGAGCTCCAGCAGAAGTCGGTGCCGGAGCTGAATGCCATGGCCATCGGCTACGGCCTGACCGACCTGGGCGCCCTGCGCAAGCACGAGCTGATCTTCGAGGTGCTCAAGAGCAACGCCCAGCTCGGCGGCACCATCTTTGGCAAGGGGGTCCTCGAAATCCTGCCCGACGGCTTCGGCTTCCTGCGCTCGCCCTATTACAACTACCTGCCCTGCCCGGAGGACATCTACATCTCGCCCTCCCAGATCCGGCGCTTTGCCCTGCGCACCGGCGACCTGGTGGACGGCGAAATCCGGTCGCCCAAGGACAAGGAGCGCTTCTTCGCGCTCCTGCGGGTGGATAAGGTCAACGGCGGCAACCCCGACCAGTCGCGCTCCAAGGTGCCGTTCGAAAACCTGACCCCGCTGTTTCCCCAGCGGCGCCTGCTCCTGGAGCGGGAGCCCGAGGAGATTTCCATGCGGGTCCTGGACATTTTCACCCCGATCGGGATGGGCCAGCGCGGCCTGATCGTGGCCCCGCCGCG
>CAZVVD010000107.1:0-5307 GCA_964630555.1 uncultured Verrucomicrobiota bacterium
CCCAGCAGGTAGATGTCCCGGGGATCGCGGCAGGCGTCTGGAGAAACGACTTCGGGTGTCGCCAGGATCGCGTTGTTTCTAAGCAGCCGGCAGAAATCGAGCGCCGCGTCGTCCGGGAGTTTAATGCGCTTCACCAAAACGCGATGCACCTCATCCAGCAACTCCTCGGAAACAATCAGATCGTGCTCTTCCAGGCACAGTTCCAGCAGGGACTCGCAGAGTCCGCGGCCGGCGACGGCCGCGATCAGCACGTTGGAGTCAAGAATGACCCTCATGACAAGGCCTTGAACACGTCATCATCCGTCACCAGCCCCTGGGCCTCTGCGAAGGGCAGGACTCTGCGGCGCAGCGACCGGAATTGCTGAACGGCCACGTGCCGCCGCAGCGAATCGCGCACGATGTCGCTGACGGCCCTGTGCTCCTGGCGGCTCAGTTTTTTAAGGTCGGTGCGCAGTTGATCCGGAAGTCGTATGGTCAGCGTTGTCATGCCCGCCTCCTTTCACCGTGACTTGTAAGACAACGTAACACGTTTCCGTGGACACGTCAACGCCATTATTCACCCATGATCTTCACCAGCACTCTTTTCCGCCGCTTCCCGTCGAACTCGCCGTAGAAGATCTGTTCCCAGGGGCCGAAGTCCAAGCGCCCGGCGGTCACGGCCACCACGACCTCCCGGCCCATGACCGAGCGCTTGAGGTGGGCGTCGGCGTTGTCCTCGGCCCCGTTGTGGGCGTACTGGGCATGGGGCTTTTCCGGGGCCAGCTTTTCGAGCCACTTCTCGAAATCGGCGTGCAGGCCGCGCTCGTCGTCGTTGATGAAGACGCTGGCGGTGATGTGCATTGCGTTGACCAGGGCCAGTCCCTCGCGGATGCCGCTCTCGGCCAGGCATTGTTCCACCTGCGGCGTGATGTTGATGAACCCGCGCCTGCTGGGAACTTCAAACCACAATTCTTTGCGATAGGATTTCATGTTCGAAATGCTCCCTTGCCTTTCATAAAACTAAGCCAGACCGTAGCAGACCGAGGATGGGAAGCACAACAGGAAATATTCCGCCAGGATCTTCGCGCTCGTGCTTCAGCCGCGCCGACCATCACGGCGCCTGCCGGGCGGAGATTGATCATGGGAAAATGGCCTGCGCCTCCTGCCGCCTTGCGCGGCAGGGGCAATGGACCGGCTGGAAAAGCGCGCTTTTTCAGCCGATCTCTTCACCCGCGACACAAGGTCGCGGGGGTAAAGACCTAACCCCCACGATTCCCTGCCGCCGCCTGAGCCATCCCCCGCAAGGACTACCTCCCCGGCATTCCTCAAAATTTTCGTGTGTTTCGTGTGTTTCGTGGTTATAGTACGCCTCCGATGAATCGGATCACCGACCAGTTGAAGCAGGGAAAAGTCCTGGTCTCCGACGGCGCCTGGGGCACCCAGCTCCAGGCCCGGGGCCTGAAGCCCGGCGAATGCCCCGAGCTCTGGTGCCTGACCCGCCGGGCCGACGTGCTGGACATCGCCCGGGGCTACGTCTCCGCCGGGGCCGGACTGGTCAAGACCAACAGCTTCGGGGGCAGCCGCTTCAAGCTGGAGTTCTACGGGCTCGCCGACCGCGCCGCCGAGATCAACGCGGCCGCCGCCGCCATTTCCCGCGAAGCCGCCGGGCCCGGCCGCCACGTGATCGCCTCGATCGGGCCCAGCGGGAAAATGCTCCTCATGGGCGACGTCAGCGAGCAGGAACTTCTGGACGCCTTTGCCGCCCAGGCCGCGGCCCTGGAACAAGGCGGCGCGGACGCCGCCCTGGTCGAAAGCATGTCCGCGCTGGACGAGACCCGCCTGGCCATCCAGGCGGTCCGCCAGAACACCCGGCTGGAGGTCATCAGCACCCTGACCTTCGCGCGCACGGCGCAGGGGCAGTACCGGACGATGATGGGGGTCTCCCCGGCCGAAATGGCCGAGGCCTGCCTGGCGGCCGGGGCCGACATCATCGGCGCCAACTGCGGACACGGGTTCCGCGAGATGATCGACGTGGTCAGGGAAATCCGCAAGGCGGCCCCGCGGGCGCCGATCCTGGTGCACGCCAACGCGGGCGCGCCGGTCAGCCGGGACGGGAAGGATGTCTTCCCGGACACCCCGGACATGATGGCCGAATTCGTACCGGCGCTGATCGCGGCCGGCGCCGGCATCATCGGCGGCTGCTGCGGCACCACCCCGGCCCACATCGCCGCCATCGCCCGGGCAGTGCAGGCCGCGGCAAAGAAAAAGTAATTATTTTACCACGGATGGCACTGATATCACGGATACAGAGTGTATGTGCTGCGCTACGAGCGGCACGCTTGGCGCCAATCGTAGCGTGGCGCCTACTGTTGTGCGAATACATAATTTTCACCTATATTTTGCTGGCCTACTCGTAGCGTTCGCATGTTTCACCGTTGATATATCTTTGCTGGAAGTTTTGAGGTTTACTGCCGATTGCTCAGGGTGTAAACACCTGACCATTAACAGGCTGGTCATCATCACGCCAACGTATTGAAGGAACTTGTCATTTCGAGCGCAGCGAGAAATCTCATCCGTTTTGCTACCCAGCAATAGATCCTTCGCTGCGCTCCCGCCGTCGCCAGTCTTTGGCGGGCAGGCAGGATGACAAATTGAATAGTTCGCCCGGTACTAACCCAATAACAAGGAGACGATATGTCAGCGAAGATTCGCGTTACGGTTTGGAACGAGTTCCGCCACGAGAAGCAGGATGCGCACATCCGGAGCGTCTACCCGGACGGCATCCACGGCGCCATCGCCAAAGGGCTGGCCGCCGGCAAGGATTTTGAGGTCCGCACGGCCACGCTGGACGAGAAGGAGCACGGGCTGACCGACGCCGTCCTCGCGGCGACCGACGTGATGACCTGGTGGGGCCACATGGCCCACCACGAGGTCAAGGACGAGATTGTCGCGAAGGTCCACAAGCGGGTTCTCGAGGGCATGGGCCTGATCGTCCTGCATTCCGGCCACTACTCGAAGATTTTCCGGTCGCTGATGGGGACAAACTGCTCGCTGAAATGGCGCGAGGCCAACGAGCGGGAGCACCTCTGGAACATCGAGCCGGGCCACCCGATCACCCAGGGCGTCGGCGAGACCATTGATCTCGACCGCGAGGAGATGTACGGGGAGCGGTTCGACATCCCCACCCCGGACAAGCTGATCTTCATCGGCTGGTTCCAGGGCGGCGAGGTCTTCCGGAGCGGCTGCTGCTGGGAGCGCGGCCACGGGCGCGTCTTCTACTTCCAGCCCGGCCACGAGACCTACCCGATCTTCCACAACCCGCAGATCCTGAAGGTCATCGGCAACGCCGTCCGCTGGGCGGCCGCCCGGGTCTCGATCCCCGACTCCTGCCCCAACGCGCGGGAGTCGAAGGAAAAGATCGTGTGAGTGGAAGCGGCGCCCGCGCCGCTTCGGCAGGAGAAGACAAGCAGCCGCAGGCGCGGCAGCTCGGTAATATTCCAGATTACTTTAACCGCAAAGCCTGCCCGAGCGTCGGCCAGGGAACGCAGAGAACGCAAATTATACTCTGATCTTTCTATGTGATCTTTGCGATCTTTGCGGTTGCCATCTTCTTCACTTCCCGGCGCCGAAGGCCCGGCGGTTGAGGAAAATTTCCACCAGCGGCTTGCCGTCCCATTGCGGATCGGGCTTGAGCCCCAGCGCCCAGACCGCGGTGGCGGCGGTGTCACAGACGCTCACGGAACCCTGGATTTCACCCGGCTTCACCTGGCCCGGGCGCCACGCGATCCAGGGGATGGTCATGTCGCGCACGTCCTTGGTCCCGTGATCGCCCCCGTGCCCGCCGTGATCGGCGGTGACGATGAACAGCGTGTTGCTGGCCAGGCCGGCCTGGTCGACGGCGGCGCGCAACATGCCAATCCCCCGGTCGCAGGCGGTAATGGACGCCAGGTACTGCGTGGAGCCCCACAGACTGCCATGGCCGGCGTCATCCGGATGCCGGTAATGCACGAACATCAGGGCCGGGCGGTTGGTCGCGAAATACGCTGCCGCGGCCGCCGAGACCGTTTCCGGCGGGCCCTGGACGCTTTCATAGGCATCCACCGTGCCCGGCCTGGCGATATGGCGGAGCTTGCCCTTGCCGACGAACATGGCGGTGCCGCCGCCGGATTTCTTGACCAGCTCGAAACAGGTGTTGGCCTTGACGTAGCCTTGCGCCGGCATCCATTGGTTGAAGCTTGTCCCGTGCTTGTCCGGCTGGCAGCCGGTCAGCATGGAACAATGGGCCACGAGGGTTTTACTCGGCGCGATCGTTTGCGCCCACCAGGTGTAGGCGCCGGATGCCGCCATGGCCTGGAGATTGGTCGCCGGCGCGGACAGCACGGCATCGCCCCGGGCGCCGTCCAGGCTGACGACGATCACATGCTCGATCGGCCCGCACCAGGCGGTGGCCGATAGCAGCAAGAAAAGACAGCCCCACACCACCCGCTGCGCTGGAGACACGGAGATAGATCCTCTCCTCACGTTGTTCGCTCCCGATCAATCGTTGCGTGCATTTTGCGCAGGGCGTTGCGCCCTACACAAAATGCACCCAACCCTCTGTGTGGAGATGGAAGGAGATCAAGGAAACGGAGACCTCCGTGTCTCCGTGGTAAATCCGCCCAACCAGCCTTACGGCGCCGGCGCCGCCGGCTGCGGCGGCTGGATCTCGGTGGCGCAGGGCGGCAGGGCCGCCAGCTTCTGGTAGAGGTCCGCGCGGGCCGCCACGAGCTTGTCGGCCTCCGCCATCAACTGCTGGGCGACGGACGGATTGGTCTGCCTGAGCACGCGGAACCGGTTTTCCTTCATCACCGTTTCGCTGTATTTCAGCGTCGGCGGCTTGCTGTCCACCGTCAGCGGATTCTTGCCCTGCTTCGCCAGCTCCGGGTTGAACCGGAACAGCGGGAAGTGGCCGGACTGGACGGCGTCCTTCTCCGCCAGCAGGCCGCGGGTCATGTCGATCCCGTGGGCGATGCAGTGGGAGTAGGCCACGATGATCGCCGGCCCGTCGTAGGCGTCGGCCTCGACGAAGGCCCGGACTGTCTGGGCGGGGTTGGCGCCCAGGGCGACCGTGGCAACGTAGATGTTGCCGTAGGTCATGGAGATCATGGCCAGGTCCTTCTTCATCAGGGGCTTGCCGGCCGCGGCGAACTTGGCCACCGCGCCCATGGGGGTCGCCTTGGAGGCCTGCCCGCCGGTGTTGGAATAGACCTCGGTATCGAGGACCAGGGCCTTGATGTTCCGGCCCGAGGCCAGGACGTGGTCCAGCCCGCCGTAGCCGATGTCGTAGGC
>CAZVVD010000107.1:5317-12537 GCA_964630555.1 uncultured Verrucomicrobiota bacterium
GCCCAGCCGTCGCCGCCGACCGCCCAGATCGACTTATTGACCAGGTAATCGGCCACCGAGGTCAGCTGCTTCGCCAGGGGCGAGCCGCATTTCGCCAGCCCCTCCTTGAGCCTGGCCACGCGGGCGCGCTGCTCCTCGATCTCCACGGCGTTGGTCTGCTTCGCATTGCGCAGCTCTTCCATGAGCGGCTTCAGCGCGCCGCAGGTGGGGCACTCGCCGGCCTTGGACAGCAGGTGCAGGGCCAGGTCCTTGAACTTGTCCACCGCCAGGCGCATGCCGTAGGCAAACTCGGCGTTGTCCTCGAAGAGCGAGTTCGACCAGGCCGGGCCGCGCCCGTCTTCGCGGGTCGTGTAGGGCGTGGTCGGCAGGTTGCCGCCGTAGATCGAGGAACAGCCGGTGGCGTTGCCGATCAGGGCGCGGTCCCCGAAGAGCTGGGTCAGCAGCTTGACGTAAGGCGTCTCGCCGCACCCGGCGCAGGCGCCGGAGAATTCGAACATGGCGCGCACGAACTGGCTGCCCTTGATCGTGCCCTTGTTGTAGAGCTTCGGATCCATGTCCGGAATGCCCATGAAGAACTTGAAGTTCTCGGACTCCGGCTTGCGCAGCGGGATCTGGGCGGCCATATTGATCGCGCGGCGCCCGGTCTCCTGCTTCGTGTTCGGGTCGCGCTCGCGGCCCGGGCAGTTCTGGACGCACACGCCGCAGCCGGTGCAGTCCTCCGGCGCCACCTGGATGGTGAACTTCATGCCGGCGTATTCCTTGCCCTTGGCCTCGGCCGACTTGAAGGTCGCCGGCGCCTTGGCCAGGAAGCCGGGGCTGTAGACCTTGACCCGGATGGCGGCGTGCGGGCAGACCAGCGAGCACTGGCCGCACTGGATGCAGAGGCCCGGCTCCCAGGCCGGGATGTCCACGGCGATGTTGCGCTTCTCGAACTGGGTCGTGCCGGTCGGCCAGGTGCCGTCCGCCGGCATGGCGCTGACCGGCAGGTCGTTGCCCTGCTGGCTCATGATCCGGGCGGTGACGTTTTTCACGAACTCCGGGGCATCGGCGGCGACCACCGGCGGCATCTTGATCTTGCCGGCGGGCCGGGCGGGCACGGCGACCTCGTGCAGGTTGGCCACGGCCGAATCCACGGCCTTAAAGTTCATGGCCACGACCTCCTCGCCTTTCCGGCCGTAGGTCTTGCGGATGGCGCTCTTCAGGGCCGCGATGGCCTTGTCCGACGGCAGGACCCCGGAGATCTGGAAGAAACAGGTCTGCATGATCGTGTTGATCCGCGCGCCCAACTTGAGCTCCTTGGCCAGCTTGATCGCGTCGATGACGTAGAAGCGGATCTTCTTCCTGATGATCTGGCGCTCGACCTCGTCGGGCATGTGCTGCCAGACCTCGTCGGCCCCGAAGGGGCTGTTGAGGAGGAAGACGGCGCCTTCCCGGGCGTCCTTGAGCAGGTCGTATTTCTCGAGGAACGAGAACTGGTGGCAGGCCACAAAGTCGGCCCGGGTGCAGAGGTACGGGCTCTGGATCGGGGTCGGCCCGAAGCGCAGGTGGGAGATCGTGATCGCCCCGGCTTTCTTGGAGTCGTACTCGAAGTAGCCCTGGGCGTAGTTGTCGGTTTCCTCGCCGATGATCTTGATCGAGTTCTTGTTTGCCCCGACCGTGCCGTCGGCGCCCAGGCCGTAGAACTTGCACTCGATCCGGCCCGGGTGGACAAGCTGGAAGCGGGGATCGGTCTTCAGGCTCAGGTGGGTGACGTCGTCGTTGATCCCCACGCTGAAGTGGTTGATCCCGTTCTTGCCGAGATTGTCGAACACCGCCTTGGCCATCGCCGGGGTGAACTCCTTGGAGCCCAGCCCGTAGCGGCCGCCGCGGATGCGAGGATACTTGCGGCCCGGCATCCACTTCTCGCTCATGGCCTCGCCGATCGCGGTGCGCACGTCGGTGTAGAGCGGCTCGCCGACCGAGCCCGGCTCCTTGGTGCGGTCCAGGACGGCGATGGCCTTGACCGAGGCCGGCAGCGCCGCGACAAAGGCCTTGACGTCGAAGGGCCGGAACAGGCGGACCTTGAGCACGCCGACCTTCTTGCCCTTGGCCACCAGGTCGTTGACGGTCTCGTGGACGGTCTCGGCGCCCGAGCCCATGATGACGATGACCTTCTCGGCGTCCGGCGCGCCCGCGTAGTCAAAGAGCTTGTACTGGCGGCCGGTGAGCCCGGCAAACTTGTCCATCTGCTTCTGGACGATGGCCGGGGTGGCCAGGTAGTAGGGATTGACGGTCTCGCGCCCCTGGAAATAGACGTCCGGGTTCTGGGAAGTGCCGCGGATCACGGGCCGGTCGGGCGAAAGCCCGCGCTGCCGGTGGGCCAGGACGAGGTCGTCGTCGATCATCTGCCGGCAGATGTCCTCGCCGACCTCCTCGATTTTCTGGACCTCGTGCGAGGTCCGGAACCCGTCGAAAAAGTGGACGAACGGCACGCGGGATTCCAGGGTGGCGGCGTGGGCAATCAGGGCCAGGTCCATGACCTCCTGGATGCTGTTCGAGGCCAGGAGCCCAAAGCCGGTGGCGCGGACCGCCATGACGTCCGAGTGGTCGCCGAAAATGGAAAGCGCCTGGCAGGCCAGGGAGCGGGCCGAGACGTGGAAGACCGTGCTGGTGAGCTCGCCGGCGATCTTGTGCATGTTGGGGATCATCAGCAGCAGGCCCTGGGAGGCCGTGAAGGTCGTCGAGAGCGCCCCGGCGGTCAGGGCCCCGTGGACCGCCCCGCTGGCGCCGCCTTCCGACTGCAGCTCGACCACCTGGGGCACCGTGCCCCAGATATTCTTCTTCCCGGCCGCGCTCAGCTCGTCGGCCGTCTCGCCCATGTTGGAGGACGGGGTGATGGGGTAAATGGCGCAGATTTCGCTGACGGCGTGGGCGATCGTCGCGGCCGCGGTGTTCCCGTCGTACATTTTCTTGTTGGCCATGACCGGATATCTCCTTTCAGGTTGACGGCATCAAAGGAACGCCCGGCGGCCGGGCGCGCCATCCGGGGCTGGATGCGGCGCCCGGATACTCGCAGCACAAAGAGCCCGAAGTCTATCAGGGCGCAGAAAAAAAACAAGCGAAAAGGGAAACAAAAATATCCGTCAACTGAAGGTCACGCATGACGCCACATCCCGACAGGCCGGGCCTATGATTCGTAACAGCGGGGGCAGCATCAAGGCCGCCCGAGGCCCCTATCCGAGCCGCGCCCCAGGCGAAGACACCGGCTGGCACGCCCAAACACGAAGGCGCTACTGCTCCGCCGTGACCGTGGCGTAGCCGCTGCCGGAAAGCTTGACGAACCAGGTGGAGGTTGACGCCTGGCTCACCTGCATCGGCTGTGCCGAAGGCGCTGCGAGCAGGTAGAGTGCCGGGTCGGCCTGACAGAGAGTGCGATCGCCGGGAATATCCTGAAAGCGCTGAATGCCTGAAGGCGGCGCTCAGGCGGCTCAGATTCACAGTAACTCATAGGGGCTTTGCACGCCCACGCCAGTGTGCTTGGCAGTATGCAGGTAAATCTGCGTGGTGGAAATATCCGCGTGTCCAAGGAGATCCTGCACATCGCGAATCCCCACGCCGGCGGCAAGCAGGTGTGTGGCAAAACTGTGCCGTAGCGTGTGCGGCGACACGCGCTTGTCGAACCGGGCCTTCTCCACCGCCTCACGCATCGCCTTCTGAAACGTCACATCCAGCACATGGTGGCGGCGCACAATTCCGCTACGGTGATCCCGCATCATGTTGCGCGATGGAAAAAACCAAAACCAAATGAACTTCTCGCCCGCCTTCGGCCACTTTCGCTCCAGCGCCTCGGGCAATTCCACGCCGGGGATGTTCACGGCCCGATCCCGCCGGTATAATTCCCGCAGCCGTTCCCGATGTGCCCGCAAAGCGGGTTCAAGTTTTTTAGGGATCATCGTCAGGCGGCTCTTGCCGCCTTTGCCAAACTGGACTGCGAGTTGCAACCGGTCCAAATCGACATCTTTGACCCGGAGGCGCAGTAGCTCCGAAAGCCTTAAACCGGCCGCATACATCAACTCCGCCATCAGCCTGGAGGTTCCAGACATCGCCTCGAACAACCGTTTGCATTCCGCCTGCGTCAACACGGTAGGCACCTTCCGCCCCCGTCGCGCCCTGATAAAGTCGCTGAAATCCCCGGGATTGCGCTTCAGCACTTCACGGAAAAAGAAGACCACGGCATTGAGGGCTTGGCTCTGCGTGGCTGCGGACACACGCGCTTTCACTGCCAAATCGGACAACCATTTGCGCACATCGCCATGATCCAGTTCGCTGATGGGTTTACTGCCACAGGCGTCTATGAAACGCCAACACCATGCCCGGTAGGTTTTTTCGCTTGTCCATGCCAGATTCCTTTCGCGAATGCGGCTCACCAGCGCCTTCTCCCAGGGCGGACCGCCCAGATCGCGCGCCCCCGCTGCCGGAACATCGTTCATCTCATAGGTCCGGCACCCTCCCGCCAGCCGTGTGTCGTGACGGGCGAAACCCTTGAATCCCTGCGCGGGCAACGGTGTCCCTTGACTTGGATTCACCCTGACCCGCAGGGGCTGTTTTGGATCGGACTGATCCCTCGGCGCCACAGCAGTTCCGGTTGTCGGCAATGACTGCGAACGCTTCTCCCCTGCCGCTTTCATCCGCCGCAGTCCCTCTGAATAATACCAGCGCAACGCCTCGCGTCGTATTGCGAATCACTCCGGGGCCAGATAGGACTTCTTCCACTCCAGATGTTGCTTGAACGTCTCGGCGTCCGGCGATTTGCCGGTCTTCCGAAGCCAGTATCTGAATTTGACAATAGCTTCGCGATAGGCGCGGCGCCGATCCTCAGGCACAGACGTCTCCAGGACCCGTTCCCAGTCATTGAAAATGATTGGCGTCGTTTCCATATGCCCCCCAGGTAGGCTTTATGCATTCAGTTTGGCCTGTCAAGGCGATTCTGCCGCATAAAACCTTCTTGGGAGTATCCACAAAGCCTTTTTTAACTGCAAGCTCAAAATCATAACATCAATAAACGCTTTGTTTTTGAAGGCTTTTTTGCTATTGACATTTGCCGACCGCAACGATACCCTTCCCTTCAGGGAGTAGGTTGTTCCCCCGCGAAGTAGGCTCAATAATACTGTTCGCATGAGAAGATGAAGATCATACAGACCAGCATAATCGTGGCATTCGTAACCTTCGCCGTTCTGTGCCATGCAATCCAGATGACGAAGGAGGGTGCGAGAAGTTTTGCCCACTACGTGTTCGCTGGGCGGATCACCGCGATCGCAGAGGAACGTCCTGCTTCCCAAGCAACCGCCTACTTCAGGGCAACCATGTCAGTTGAACGCCAGATAAAAGGGTTGCCCATCGGCACAAACGTCGTCTCGCTAATCTATGAGTCGCCGAATAGCGACCCGCCGCAGACATTCAGATGCCCACCGTATGTTCGTCTCGCGGTAGGGCAACACGTGATCGTGGCCGCATCCACGAACTGGATCGAGGACCTCAAAGGAGCCTACTACGTGGGAGGTGCGGATGATGTCGAGGACATCGGCGGAGCAAGGACCAATGCGAACCACACCTCGGAGGGTATTCGTCGCCCCGCGGACGGGTCGCCGAAACCCTCAAGGTGAACGTTCGATCTTAGAAGAGGATATTCAATGAAGATTGAAGCCGAAATCCCCACAAAAGCGTCGATTATCAACGGCGGCTTCCCATGCACTGCGACGGCTAAGGGAGTAAAAGCGGGCAAGCCTGACCTCGGCGACTATGCCGACAAGAAGGGTGTCTACATCTTTCACGCCGACGGCAAGCTGCTCTATATTGGAAAAACAACAGAGGGCGATTTCGGCAACTTCGGCGACCGACTCTATCGCCACTTATCTGAAACCGCATCGGTCAATAGTCGAGTCCACCAGCTTCTCCGAGCCCAGACGAAGCAGATAAAGGTCTATCTCCTCGACCTAAAGGACCTCGACATGATGATCAACCCTGGATCGATCACGCTAGACGACGTAAGCAAGGCGCTGATCATGGAGCAAATTCTGATCGGCGTGTTTCGGCCAGCAGGGAACGACCCGAAGGCAACACAAGAAGAATGATCGAACAAGGCGGTCACCGTATTCCTCACCCGCGGCGGGTTCGGAATCCGGTGACCGCTGACGTTCGGCTGAATATTGAAATGAAACTGTCACTACCAGTTGTCCTGGCGATCTGCACAGCAGCGTCGGCATACGCTCTCGATACGAACTATTGCCCTTTTGTGGCGCGTGAGTTGGCTCAAGTCAAGGCAACAAAAACCACCACGGTGAAGGGTAAGAGCGTCGGGGCAGTCGTTGTTCATACTGGAGAAGATGAGAGAGAATTCCTGATTTCGACAAATGGCACCACAATGGTCTCCCTCCCCATAGATATCTGGATGGAGCGCACGCAGACAATCGTTACAGACCTCGACAAGAACGGGTTGGAGGATGTGGTCAAGGACGTCTATTATGGGAGTCAGGGACTCTGTCTTGGGTGCGATCTGATGACCTTCTCCCAGTATGCACCGGGTAAGTTCTCGGTCATTAAGGTTCCTTCGGAGCGTTTCACCCATGACGACATCTGCGATCTCGACAATGATGGACAGAAGGAGATCATAACTTGCGTGCTCGTTGGTTGCGAAGGGCACAACTACTGGGTCTATCGGTGTTGGCATCTTTCTGGCCATCAACTGGTATCGGTCGACAAGAGATATGGATTCCCTCGGGCCGTATGGTTCACAAACAAACCAAATTACAGACTTGTTGCTCCTGATCTCTTGTTAAAGATTATGTCGAACTATCCGGCACTAACGCTGGATGGAAAGGACTGGCCGAACAAGCAAATCCAGTCTATCGCCGGGAAGCCCGGCTCAGGCTGATTTGCGCCGTTCGGCAAAACATGATAAGAATATCGACAATCCTTATTCTGGCTTTGGCGGTCGCGGGATGCTCCGACACCGTCCGTACGGAGTTCGCAACGCTTGACGCCGCCAAGCAGGCAAAAGCATTTGATCGAGGGTGGCTCCCGCCCCTCCTGCCTGACGGCTCGACTGAAATTGTCGAAATGAACGATCTCGACATCAACACGGGATCGGGCTCATTTCAATACCCAACGGGGGCCACCGCCCACTATCTTATAGTGGACCCCGTTTTTTAGACCACGTGGTAAGATAGAAAACCGTGGTCAAA
>CAZVVD010000108.1:0-12517 GCA_964630555.1 uncultured Verrucomicrobiota bacterium
TGGGCCAAACCCCTCAGGTGCCCACCCGCCGCGGGAGAGCACCTGAGTAGTTACCCCGAGACACTCACTTCTCGATCCCGGGTCCACAGCGCGGCAGGGGGATCAGGTGGAAAACCAGGGGGCGGCCGGGTTCCCGCAGCTGCTGCTCCATCCGCCGCCGCAGGGCGTCAATCTCGCCCAGGGGCGTCCGCGGGTCGAACTGCAGCTCGATCTGCACCCGGCGCGTTGTGCCGCTCCACCGGGTATAGACATTGCCGAGCCCGGCATAGGCTTCGACCTCGCGCGCCAGGCACTGCATGATCTTCATCTGGAAGTCTTCCTCCAGGGGCAGGTCAATCAGCGCCCGGACGTTGCGGACCAGGAGCCGGCCGCCGTTATAGAGCAGGTACACGGCCACGGCCGCCGCGATGGCCAGGTCGAACCGCACGGCGTAGCGCATACCGCCTTGATGGCCCAGCGCCAATCCGAGGACCAGTCCGCCAAAAATGGCCGCCTCGTTGATAAAGGACGCCCGGTAGTCAAGGTAGTAGGCCTGCAGCAGGGGCGAGTGTTCCGGGTAGCGCCGGCCCAGGCGGGTGATCCAGGCGGCGAACACGCCCAGCCGGATCAGGGCGATGAAAAACAGCAGGGCCAGGCCGAGGTCAATGTCCTCCGGCGGATGGAGATACCGCTTCACGGCCGCGCCCATCACCGCCAGGGCCAGCGGAATGATGCAGAGGCCGTAGATGAACCCGCTGAAATTTTCCAGCTTGCCGGTCCCGTAGGGATACTTGAACTTGTTTTGGCGCAGGATGATCCCCAGGACGACCAGGGCGACGCTGTTCAGCCCCAGCGAAAGGCCGTAATCAATCGTGATGGCCATGACCGCCAGGGAACCCGAAAGGATCCCCACGGCGACGACCAGGGCGGTCGTGGGAATGGACGTGCCGACCAGCCAGGCGATGTAACGGAACAGGTCGCGGTATTCCCGGCCGGGACGCGACGCGGCGCCGGCAAGCCCAGACGAGGCCTCAGCCGCCTGGCTGTTCATGGATGCCCCTGTCGTTCCGTCCGCGCACCCTGTTTTGCCTGTTTTTGAAAACACCCCAGCCCATAGCACAGAGGCCTTCCCCATGGCAAGCCGAATGCGATCCTGGCCTGATTACACCCCGGAAGCGGAGGGCGCGGGCACCCGGCGCGGGGAGGCGGACAGAAATTCCAGGGCGCTTTGGCGCAACGCCTCGAGGCTTTTCGCGTTCTGCGCCCGCGTGAAGAGGGTGTGCCCGAACGAAAAATTCCGGGCATAGTACGCGGTGAATATTTTCATCCGGAACATGGCTTTGCGCGGGATGAAATCCTCGCAGACATACTGAAACATTTTATCCCAAACGGCCGCGACATCCACCGGCTCCGGCTTCCGCCACTGGGCGAAAACCCACGGCTGCACCGCCGCCATCCGCCCCACCATGATCCCGGCGACCGCGCCAAAACACTCCGGGCGGGCCCGGATCGTCGCCGGGCCGGTGATGTCGCCGTTGGCGAACAGCGGCAGGCGAGTCTGCGCTGCCGCCCAGGGAAACAGCTCGTGGCGGGCGGCGCCTTTCAGCTTTTCGTCCCGGAACCGCGGGTGGAGCGTGACGGCGTCGACGCCGCAGTCCTCGATCAGCTTCAGCCGCCGCGCGAGCTGCTCGCGCCAGTCCGGACTGTGCTTGCCCAGCCGGATTTTCACGGTCAGCGGCCCGGCGAAAGAACGCCGGAAGGCGCGCAGGACGCGCCCGAGGCGCTCCTCGTCCTCGAAGAGGAAGGCGCCCGCCCGCAAGGCCCGGATCGAGGGCGACGGGCAGGCGGCGTTGACGTCGAGCCCGTCGGCGCCGAACGCGGCCAGCCGGCCCGCGATCTCCTCCAGCGGCTCCGCGCCGCTGACCAGGACCTGATAAATCACCCGGCCCTCCACCGGCCGCCGGCGGACGTAGGGCGAGGACGCGTCCTCCTTGAGCACCGCCCGGCCCGAGAGCATCTCGGTGAACAGCGCGCCGCACCCGCCGAACTCGCCCAGCAGGCGGCGGAAGGCGCTGTGGGTGACCTCCGCCATCGGCGCGCAGAACAGCGCCGGCGAAAAGGTCACACCCCGCAGGGTCAGGGATGGCGGCATCTCGTTCACGCATGGATCCGGTAAAAGCGGCTTGTGCTTCGTAGCGACTCTTCTATGCCCTGCGGTGCGGCTGCGCAGAGCAGGGAGGCAGCCTTCGCTGACGTTGCGGTGCCGCACGCCCCCGCCGCTTCATGTTCCGTATCCATCGCTGGTCTCAGTGTCGCTTTTGGACAGCAACAGGGGCGTCGCTACCACGAAGACTGGCTTGCCGGCGCTTCCGCTCCGGGTCGCCAAGCTATCAGATTGCTCAACCCGCGGCCACAGGATTTCCGGACAGGGCGTGCCAAGCCTTCCCACCGTAAACCTCCACCGTGAACCGTTGAACCCCGCAGCCCAATATTCCTGCTTGACGGATACCCGCCGATGCGGCAAACAGAACCCGGACCATCTCCGGGAGCCGTCATGCTGAAATGGCTGATACGCGTCGGTGCGCTGCTGATCGCCGTGATCGCGCTGAACGGGTGCGCCGTCATGGCCGCTCGCACCGGGGTCCGCGCCGTGAAAAACATCCGCGAGGAGGAGCGGGAACGGGAAGCCGCGGCGGCTGGGACCAGCGCCCCGGCGGAGCGATCCGGCCTGGTCCACCGCCCCGGCCTGCTGATCAAGACACCGCCGACGAACTCGGCCCATCGCGCCTCTGCGTCTCAACCCGATTCAACGCCTGAACAAAGATAGGAAGCACGAACCGGCACAAGCGTTTTACACGGATGAACAGGAGTGACAGGATCAAAAAACCCGTCATATCTTGATCCTGTAAATCCTGTCTATCTTGTTGCATTGTTCTGTCCGCATTAAGGAGACCGCATGATCACATTGAAAACGCTGCAGCAACTGGCCCGTCGGCACGGGACGCCCCTCTTCATCGTGGACCACGACGCCCTCCGCCGGAACTACGCCACTTTCAAAAAGCACCTCCCGCGCGTCCAGGCCTACTACGCGGTCAAGGCCAACCCGGACCCCGCGATCGTCAGGACGCTCTACCGGGCCGGGGCGAGTTTTGACGTCGCCTCGATGCCGGAGTTCCGGATCGTCCACGAGAACATCAAGGCCCTGCCGGCCAAGCAGCGCCAGGCCTGGATCTGGGATAAGATCATTTACGCCCACCCCATCAAGGCCGACGAGACCCTGCGGGCGCTCGATCCCTACAAGGCCCTGGTGACCTACGACAACTCCGAGGAAATCCGGAAAATCAAGCAATTCGCTCCCCATTCCGGGCTATGCCTGCGGCTGAAGGTCGCCAACACCGGCGCCATGGTCGAGCTCTCCTCCAAGTTCGGCGCGGCCTCCGGCGAGGCCGTGAACCTGATCCTCGCGGCCGACCGCGCCGGGCTGGTCGTCGAGGGCCTGAGCTTCCACGTCGGCAGCCAGACGACCAACTTCGAGAACTTCGTCCAGGCCATCAACCTGGCGGCGGGGATCTACAAGGAGGCCCGGGAGCGCGGCTACACCAAGATGAACCTGCTGGACATCGGGGGCGGGTTCCCGGCGCCCTACGACGCCAGCGTCAAGCCGTTCCGCGAGCTGGCCCGGCGAATCAACGCCGAGTTGGACCGGCTCTTCCCCAAGAACATCCAGATCCTGGCCGAGCCGGGCCGGTTCATGGTGGCCACCGCCGGGATCGCGGTCTCAAAGATCATCGGCAAGGCCGTGCGCGACGGCAAGCTTTGCTACTACATCGACGACGGCGTCTACCACACCTTCTCGGGCACGATCTTCGACCACTGCCACTACCACCCCCGCGCGTTCCGGCGCGGCCCGGAACAGATCTGCACGGTCTTCGGGCCGACCTGCGACGCGCTGGACGTGATTTCGATGGCCGAGTCGCTCCCCTCGACCCTGGAGCGCGGCGACCTGCTCTACACCCTCAACATCGGCGCCTACAGCGCCGCGTCCTCCACCTGGTTCAACGGGTTCCCGCCGGCCAAGACGGTCCACGTCAACCAGTGAACATTGTCCGTTACCGGACAATTTTCAGAGCAAGCATGTTTTTTGCTTTTGGTTGACTTCTCTTATATGATCATAGCCAGGAACGATCTTTCCCGGTAAAGCAGGGCCATACGTCGGCAGGCCGGGCTGTCGCTGGGAGAGGCCGCCCGCCGGATCGACACGTCCCCGGCCACCTTGTCCCGCTACGAAAAACGGTTGGCAGCGCTTTGAGCTGCCGACCCTGAACCAGATCGCCTCCGCCCTCGGCTGCCGCCTGCGCATCCGCTTTGACCGGATCTCGCGCGCCCGTCCCCCCGCCGGCAGGCCGGGGCGGTGCGGCAGCTCCGGCGGCTGTTCTGGGATCAGCCCCTGACCGCAGACCTTTTCAAGACCCACCCGGCCTGGATCGTGGAGTGCATGCTCGAATATGGGCCCCTTCCCGATGTTCAATCCCTTGTCCGCTGTCTGGGCCGCGATCGGTTTCTCGATCTCGTGTCCGGAATCCGTTTCAAGTCCGCGCGGACACGGGCATTCTGGCAATCCATCCGCGGAAAGGAGAACCGACCAGACAAGCGAAAGTTTCACCGTCCGGCAGTCGCCGACTCCTGGCCGACTTGAGCAAGCACAACGGATCAACGCGTATCACATCCTGAAAAGCCTGATAGATTTCAAGGACGCCGAGGCCGAGCCCCGGCCGGTCTGACTGGAGCCGTTCAACGGGAAGGACTGCAAGGCTTTTTTCGTCCGCGACGTCCACGCCCTCATCCTGCCGGCATGACGGAGCAGCCAGGTGATGATCAACGCCGCAGCATGCGGACCCTACAATTCATCTATGGGCCAGAACTCATACGGAGGATATGGCGCGATGACGCAAGGATGCCCTTGTCACCGGCTAGACCGAACGAGCGGAGTATTTATGGAAAGCGCACGCTTGACTTGCGTATCCCAAGTTTGACATTCTATGAAATATTTTTAGGGGGGTTAACAAAATGAAATGTCAAATGATGAAAGGGCCCTTATTTTTCACCGGCGCCTTGCTGGCCGGAACCCTTGCCTGGTCCACGGCTGGCGCGGAACCAGACGCCGCCGCCCCCGCGCCGGCGGCGGGCAAGGCCGCGGATCTCCAGCAAAAGGAAATCGAAAACGCCATGATCCGCGTATATCCCGCCCTCGTGCGTATCAGTGTCGTCATGGCGGACGCGGATGGCGGACGTTTGCAAAAGCAATCCGGGGCCGGCAGCGGCGTCATCATCAGCAAGGACGGTTACATCATCACCAACCACCACGTCGCGGGCAAGGCCAAGCGGCTGGTCTGCCGCTTGCCGGATGGCGAGGAAATCGAAGCCATCCTGGTCGGAACCGATCCGCTGGCCGATATCGCTGTGCTCAAGCTGCAACTGGATAAGCGCAAGAATAAGGACAAGCCGCTGGCCACGGTGGTGTTCGGAAATTCGGACGAGATCCGCGTCGGCGACACGGTCTTCGCTATGGGCAGTCCCGTAGCGATTTCCCAGTCGATCACCAAGGGCATCGTCAGCAATACAAAGATGATCATGCCGCAACTGTTCTGGCCCTACAAATTTGAACTCGATGGTGAAGACGTGGGCGCCTTGATTCGCTGGATCACCCACGACGCCCAAATCTACGGCGGGAACAGCGGCGGCCCGCTGGTCAACCGCGATGGCGAAGTGATCGGCATCAACGAGATCAGGATCGGGCTGGGCGGCGCCATTCCGGGCAACATGGCCAAGTCGGTCGCCGACCAGATTATCAGAACGGGCAAGGTGCAACGCAGCTGGATCGGACTCGACTGCCAGCCACGACTCAAGGATTCCACCCTGGCGCAAGGCATCCTGATCAGCGGTGTGATCGGCGATTCGCCGGCCGCCAAGGCCGGATTCAAACCCGGCGATATGATTACCGAATATGACGGCACCCGCGTGGATTGCACCATTCCTGAGGACCTCCCCGTGTTCAACAACCTGATCGCAGAGACCCCCATCGGCAAGACTGTCAAAGCCACAGTCATCCGCGGCCAGGAGACGCTGACCCTAGCGCTGACCACGGACTCGTTCGAACGGGCGCGGGGCGATGACGAAGAGCTGACGAGCTGGGGCATCACGGTGCGCAACCTGACCCGGATGTCCGCGTTGGAGCTCAAACGTCCGGACAAGGCCGGCGTGCTCGTCCACTCTCTGCGGCCCGGGGGGCCTTGCAAAGAAGCCAAGCCGCCCTTGAACCCCCGGGACATCATCCTGGAGGCGAATCGCAAACCCATCGCCAACGTCGCAGAACTCCGCAAGCTCACCGAGGAAATATCGCGGAACAAAGACGAACCGGTCCCCGTGCTGGTCGGCTTCGAGCGGGATGAGCAGAAGTATCTGTCCGTGGTCCGCGTAGGCCAGGAGCCGTTGGATGAAAAGCCGCGGGTCGTCCGCAAAGCCTGGCTGGCCGCCGCCACCCAAGTCTTGACCGAGGACCTCGCCGATGCGCTTGGACACAAGGACCTGCAAGGGGTTCGTGTGATCCAGGTCTACCCCGGGCATGAGGCCGAGAAAGCCGGGATCAAAGTGGGCGACATTATTTTCAAGTTGGACAACGAAGCGATCGAAGCGTCGCGCCCGGAGGATCGAGAGGTGTTGCCGAACATGATCCGACAGTACAAGGCCGGAACCGAGATTAAGCTCACGGTCATGCGCGACGGCAAGACCCTGATGATCCCGGTGAAGCTGGAAAATCCCCCCACCCCCTCGTCCGAGTTCAAGCATTACAAGGACAATAATTTCGAGATCACCGTGCGGGACCTGTCTTTCGACGATCGGACGGCCCAACAGCTCGACGACGCATTCCTGGGCGTCCTGGTGGAACGCGTCGAATATGCCGGCTGGGCTGCGCTTGCCCATCTCGCCATGGAAGATATTCTCATCGCCGTCGATGGACAATCCACGCCCGACATTACCGCCGTTGAAAAACTGCTCAAGGCCGCTGAGGCCCGCAAGGCCAAACGGGTGGTCTTTTTCGTGAAACGCGGAATTCACACGATGTTCTTGGAAATCGAACCGAGCTGGGAAGCGGAACAAACCCAATAGAAGGAGACGCCATATGCGAAACGTCATTGCAGCCACACTCTCGCTCCTGACGGCCCTGACCGCGTTGGCAGCGGCAGGCGAGGATACCTCGACCCGCGTGGCCAAGCAGGCGCTGAAGGACAACCAGGATGCCATTGTCTGGGTTTCGGCCGTGGCCAAGTCGCACATGGCCGGCCAGGGCGCCATGATGGGCAACAAGCAGGAGCACAAAATTGAAATCCAGGGCACGGTGATCGATCCTTCCGGACTCACCGTCGTATCGGCCTCCATGCTCGATCCCATGAGTCTGCTGAGTTTGTTCATGGAGCAAATGGGCGACCAGAACGCTGACCAGATGAACTTCGCCGTCAAGAGCGACATTGCCAATATCAAATTGCATCTGGCTGACGGCAAGGAAATTCCGGCTCAACTCGTGCTCACGGATCCCGACCTCGACCTGAGCTTCCTGCTTCCGGAAAAGAAGGAGGGTCAGGAATTGCCTAAATTCACGCATGTGAAGTTGGAGGCCGCGGCCAAGCCGCAGATACTGGACGAAATCATTTCCATCGGGCGCCTCGGCAAGAGCCTGGATCGCCAGCCTTGGGTCGTGATCACGCGCATCTCAGCCACCGTGAGTAAACCGCGCGCTTTCTACTTGTTGTCGAACATCGATCAGAACGCGTTGGGCACCCCGGTGTTCGCCATGGATGCGAAGCCCGTTGGAATCCTGATCCTGCGCAAGTCGCCGGGCGCAAGCGGGGCCATGGGCATGATGAGCATGGCGGCTTCGCAGATCATCGCGCCGGTGATTCTGCCGGCCGCCGACATCCTGGAAATCGCCGCCCAGGCAATCAAGAAAGCGCCCACCGCCGGCGCACAGTCCGCCCCGGCGGATCAGCCCGCAACGGATCAACCGGCTCCAGCGGATAAACCTGAAAATCGGCCCGCCGGAAAGACCGAAAACAGTAATCCTTGAACTCGACCCGATGGTCTCTGGACAATGGCTTCCTAACAACCAAGGCGGTCCATATCAACCGGTTGGTGTTACCAATGACTCTAGGTTCTCCCGCGTGAGCAGAGCCGCGTCCGCCGGGCGCTCCAGGAACGGTTGGACATCCGCCCTGATCTTGACGATGTCAAGACCCGCGATTTTCTCGCGCACACAGCTTTCCCACCGGCCACTGTCCATGGCCCTGGCGCCCTCGGTCTGGTCCAGCGCGTTCTGCAGGAGGGCCAGGTTGGGCACGGGCCGGGGCACGAGCGCCCGGTACCAGAGGAAATCATACCAATCCCGCCCCTTAGCATATTTCCGCGTGATCAGCGCGTGCAGCTTGCCGGCCATCAGCGACGGGAGATCGTAGCATTTCACTGCGAACATCCGATGGCGCTGGATGACCTGGTTCAGGGTCCGCGCCCCCACCGGCGGGCGCGTGTCCACCTCCAGCTTGATGGAGAGCTTCTGGCCGGCCAGCCCCGAGAGCCCCGCCTGCTTGAGGATTCCCGCGATCCTGATCCAGACCGTATGCACCGTTTTGCCGTCGTTCAACGCCACGGCCACATCAAGCCCGGCAAGCTGAAGATCCCGCTTCGCCTTGCCCATCCATTTTTCGAGGGCATAGCCTTCGCCGGAATCCTGGGAGAAATCCAGGTCCTCCGAAAACCGGGGCAGGCTATGCACGAACCGCAGGGCGGTCCCGCCGACGAACGCCAGGCACCGGAAGGCCTCGCTCTCGTGCAGGGACCGCAGGACCAGGGCCTGCAGGTATTCCCGCAGCACGTTCAGGCGCTGGGCGGGATCCGCGACGCGGCGCGCAAGAGTCACGGCTTCTTCTTTCACAGGGACCGCCATCCTTTCGTTTCGGACTTCACGTACGCCCGCCACACGCGGGCGGCCCGGACCAGCCGTGGCGACCGGTACATCGCGACACAGCTGTCCAACTTCTTCAGCGACACCTGCTCCACGTTCTGAAAACGCATGCCGGCCATGCGGTCGGCGGACCACTCCCCCGTCTCGATATGCCAGAGATCTACGAGGGCTTTTTCGGGCGCGGCGATCAGGACGCGCTGGCGGTCGATTTCCGCCGCCTGGTAGCCGGCAAAACACGGAGGCTTGATATGGCGGTATTGGAACCGACCGAACTCGTTATCAAATACCCGTGGCACGCGCGGGGTCGCGCTGGTATACGTCATGACCTTCTCAGGGATCAGGCCGTAAAATCCCAAGGCCCACTGAAAGCTGAGATAGGACGGCGCGTAAATCCGGTTCGCGAGCAGGGCGGGGTTCGGAGTGGCTTTCCGGTAGGGCTCGCCGAGCACATACATACCGCGGCGCAGGGCCCGGAGGCTCCCCCGCTTGATCAGGCGGGACAACTGCATCCGCAGCGACGCGCGCGGCTCGTTCGAGAACTGCGCCAGGGTGGCCAGGTCAAAATAGGGCAAGTTCCCTGTCGTCGCAATAATGTCCCGTAACTTCATGGGCGCAAATATACATTTTTGTAGATTATTGTAAATGAAATTATTAGGGTATTGGGGGTACTCATTTACAGGGTCGGAAATGTGGAAGCGGCGCCATCGCCGCTTCCCGTACCCAGCAAAGCGACGAGGGCGTCGCTTCCACTCGAACACCATACCTTCAGACTCAAAGCGCCATTGAAAACGGGGGTGTCTTCACTTGGCGCCAGCCGTGTGGGCGCGGGGAATGACCAGCACGTCGGCGTGGGGGATCTCGGCTTCCAGGGCGCGCTTGATGGCGTCGGTGACCACCTGGATCTCGGCCAGCGGACGCCGGGGATCAAACCCCAGGAAGATCTCGATGAACACGTTCCGGCCGGAATGCCGGGAGCGGACGCCGTCCAAGGACGTGTACTCGTCGAAAGACTTCGCCAGCTGCCGGTTGATCAGGACCTGGAGGGGCTCCTCCAGCGAGCGGTCCAGCAGGTCGTGGATCGAGTGCCGGGTCAGCTTCCAGGCGCTTTCGACCATGAACCCCACCGTGATCGCCGAGGCCAGCGGGTCGAGGTAGAGGGTCCAGCGGTAGTCCAGGGACAGGCTGATCGCGAAGGTGGCGAACATGCAGAAGTTGCCGATGGTCTTCACCGCGAACAGCCGGCGCTGGGCATCCACGATCGGCGAGGGCGCCAGGCGCAGGTGCCGGAGCGTCCTTGCCCAGAGGATCGCGTTGATGGTCCCGAAGGCCAGGGTGCAAGCGAGGCCCAGCCAGACCCCGAAGCCGTGAATCCGCTCCAGGTGCAGCAGGCGGTACCCGATCAGGCAGGTCATGACGAGAACGCCGACCAGCATGAAGGCGGCGATGAACAGGCTGGAGATGTTCTCGATCTTGCCGAGGCCGTAGTTGAACAGCGCCCGGTTGTCCTTACGCAGGGCGCGCAGGGTCAGCCAGGAGAGCGCGGCGGAGGCGAACTGCAGGAGCGAGTTGAACAGGTCCGCCACCTGGACCAGCGAGTTGGAAAAGAGGACGGAAACGACGATCAGCAGCAGGCCGAGCCCACAGGTGACCACCCCGGTCAGCGCGGTCCGCTCGGTCTTCTCGCGTTCGCTGGGCGCCATGGGGGGTAGCGTAGGGCGGCGACCGGAAAACGCAAGCGCGAACGTTGCAACTCAAGTTTCGGAGCGGCTAACGACGATATCGTACGGGGGTTGGTTGGATGCCTTCCTTTACTTCCTGATCGAATGTCACAAACAGGTTCGTTTTCATCATAAGATCAACCACCTCGGTCCTATTTGATTGCCCGGATATTGTCAGACGGACGGACATGTTAGTGAGATTCTCCCACGTCCCGCAATCGTACTTCCAGAACACAAAATGAAGCCCCTGAAGTTCACGCCTGAGGCGATCGAAACTGCCGTCTCCAGACAGGGTCAACCACAGTTCCGTGGATGCCCCAAATTTGCTTTGAGAAGGAAGCTGGTAGCGCCATGTCCCTATCGGGATCTTTTCTGACACCTTTGCCGACACGGCGTGGTTGTAGCACTCCTGAATCTTGAGATTCCTTCTGTCGTTTTGCCATTGGGCATAGGACATGCAACCAGTGGTATATGTCAGTATGACACCGAGAGAAGCAAGAAGTAGAATCCTCATCTTATGCATCCAACAGTATTTATTCACACCAACTTGAGCCTACTGGCCTTGGCCATGTTTCCCACCGTCGGGCTAGAGGATAAACCTTTGACCGGGGTGCCGTCAATTCCTTCGGCTTTCTTTTCCCTTAATGCGTCCATACCCATGGAGGCGGAAGCCAGTTACTGGCGAGCCCGCGCCTGGAGCCGGACGCGGGTCATGCGCTCGCGCAAACCGCCTTCCTTGATAAAATCCTGTTCCAGCCGGCGAAGCTGTTGGTCAATCAGGTAATTGGTCTGGTGGATAAGGCAGATGGCGATGTTGGCAATAATCTCGGGTGGGCGGGTTTCCACAAACTCGCGGTAGTCTTCAAAGATCTGAGGTGTTTTGCGACCCAGCTTGCGCACGTAGAGCGCCTTTTTCGAGTTCTTGTCCCAGATTGCATGATCGCGGGCGCGAAGGTAGTCGCGGTAGTCGTCCAACAGCTCCTCGAGGCTGGCGCGGGCCATGTTGGTCAGCTTGATTTCGGTTTCCTTGGACGTCAGCGCCGCCTTGCTACCTTCCAAAATGTTCTTTTTGCCCGAGCGGGCGGATTGGATCATCTGATCAATGGTGCGATCGCCCTTGGAGAGGAACTTGTGGGCAAAGCGGAAGGTGATGTCGTAAACCACTTCGGCCTTCTGGAACGACAACAGCGTCCTGTAATCGCCGCGGGGTGGGAGAAGGGGATGGGAATTATGGGAAGGATGGGAACAATCTTCCCCCTGCTTCCCATGCATCCCATCGCTCTCATTCTTCTTCACGATTATTGCTTTCTCTTCCCCGCTCTCCTCGGCTTCTTCTTCGCCGGCGGCGCGACCGCGATCATGGGGTTGGCGGCGGAGACGGTCACCGTGGCGGTGGACGCAGCGATCTCGTCCGCCAGGTCCCGCACGGCGCCGTCGAACGAGGCTTTGCTCCCCGGCTTGATCTCCTTGACGTCCGTCGGCAGGCCGATCTTGTCCAGGACGGCGATGAACGGCTCGGGGTCGAGCTCCTCGACGTTGACCATGGTTTTCGGGTCCCAGATGCCGCGGGCAACGAGCAGGGCGGCGGCGACCGGCGGCACGCCGGCGGTATAGCTGATCCCCTGGGACTCGACCTCCTCGTAGCACTTCTTGTGATCCGAGACCTGGTAGATGAACACCTCGCGCTTCTTCCCGTTCTTCCATCCCCGGCAGAAGTCGCCGATGCAGGTCTTGCCGGTGTATTTCGGCGCCAGCGTCTTGGGGTCCGGGAAGAGCGCCTTGACCACTTTCAGCGGCACCACCTCCT
>CAZVVD010000109.1:0-12295 GCA_964630555.1 uncultured Verrucomicrobiota bacterium
CGTTGGCACGTGGAACGTGACTCACGTGGCGGCCCTTCGGGTGGATTTTGCACGCGGGCGTGCAAAATCCAGGTCTAAACACGAAGGGCACAGGATCGCGATGTGGCGATCCTGTGCCCTTGCTTTGAGCCGGGGAAGCCGTCTTATTTCTTCGGCGCGTTGGCGGGCTTGTCCGCTGGGGCGTCGGCTTTCTCCGCTGTTTTTGCCGGCTTGGCTTCGGACTTAGCCGCGGAGTCCGCTTTGGCTTCCGGCTTGGCCTCCGGTTTCGCTTCCGGCTCGACGCCGGCGGCGGGCTCGCTTCCCTCATCCGCTCCGAAGGCGGGGAACATGGCTTCCGGCGGCGGAGGCGGCGGCTGAGCGCCGTTGAGATAGGAGATCTTGGCCTTGTCCCGCAGCTTCTTGAGCATGGGCTCGGCTTTCTGCTGGGTCTGGCGGCCCTTCAGCATGGCCGCGATCCGGCCCTTGACTTCGTCGTAGGGCTGGACCTGGACTTCCAGGGTCTGGATGATGTGGTAGCCGAAATCGGTTTCCACGACCTCGCTGATCTCGTTGGCTTTTTGGCTGAAGGCCACGGTCTCGAAGGGTTTAACCATCTGGCCGCGGCGGAAGGGTGGGGTCAGTTCGCCGCCGTTTTCCTTGCTGGGGCAGTCCGAGTTCTCTTTCGCCAGCTTGGCGAAATCGGCGCCGCCGACCAGCTCCTTGCGGAGCTTGGCGGCCTTTTCCTTCTTGGCGGTTTTCTTGGCGGCGTCGTCGGCCTCGTCCACCTTGATCAGGATGTGCCGGGCGCGCACGGTTTCAAACAGGCGGGCCTTGTTCTCATCGTAGAATTTCTTGACATCGGCGTCCGGGACCTCGATGTCCAGCAGCTTCTCGATCTTGAGCTGGTCGCGCACCTGCTCCTCCAGCATCGCCTCGGTGATCCCCTGCTCGCGCAGGACGTCGTCGAGGCTGGTGCCCTTGGGCAGGCTGGCCTTGAGGTGGTCGCACTCCTTGCGGACGTCCTCGGAAGAAACCGCAATTTTCCTGGCGGCGCATTCGCCCTCGATCAGGGCCTGCATGACCAGTCCGTCAAGGATCTGGGGCTTGAAGGTAGGGAGCATGGTGGCGAACTGCTGGGCCGAGAGGCCCCGTTGCCGCATCATTTTTTCGACGTCCTTGGTTTCCTTGTCGAGGTCGCCCTGGGTGATGTCTTTGTCGTTGACCTTGACCAGGACCGTTTCGGGCGGGAGCGCCGGGGCCGCGGCCGCGGTTTTGCCGGCGGCGGAGGCCTGGGCTTCCCCCTTGGCCGGATCGGCCGCAGCGGACTCGAGGGGCGCGGTCAAGGTTGCTTCCGCCGGCGCGGCCGCGGGAACCTCGCTGGCATCCGCTTTCGGAAGCGCGGCCGGGTCGGCGGGCTCCGCGGCGGCGGGCGATTCCGGGAGGGCGGATGCGTTCCCGGCCGTCGGCTCGGCGGCGGCGGGGGCTGTCGCCGGGGACGGATTGTCCGTGGGGGCGACGGCGGGTTCGGGCGGGCGGCAACCGGCGCAGAGCATGGCGATCGCGGACAGCAGGCCGGCGGCGCATAGCAGGTGGCGTTTCATGGGGGCATTCCTAGATAAATGAAGCGGACACCGCCGCTCCGCGGGTTTGGCCTCGAAACGTATTTGCCAGACTGAACTTATTCCGCCGGATTGTCAATAAGGAAAAATCAGGGGAAAGCCTGCCGGGCCAGGCGTTTTTGCCTTCCGGGGCGGGTCCCGTCCGAGGTCAGCTGCCTCCGTTTCCGATTGTCCCGGCGCCGGCGGGGATGCCGGGAGGCAGCGGTCAACAGCCGGCGGACTTCAGACCGTTTGGGTCGGGGCGCCGTCCAGCACCTCCCGCACCTTGCGGGCGAGGGTGTCGAAGGTGAACGGCTTGGGCAGGAAGGCCAGGCCCGTTTCCAGGATCCCGCGATGGGCGATGACGTCGGCCGGGTATCCGGACATGAACAGTATTTTTACCCCCGGGTGTTTCAAGGCCAGTTGGCGGGCCAGGTCCTTGCCGTTCATCCCGGGCATGATGACGTCGGTAATCAGGAGGTGGATCGTCCCGGCGCCGGATGCAACCATGCGGATAGCCTCCTGCGGCTCGCCCGCCGACAGGACCGTGTAGCCCAGGTTGCCCAGGGCTCGGGCTGTGACCGTGCGCACGCTGGGGTCGTCTTCCACCAGCAGGATCGTCTCCGTCCCGGACGCGATCTTGGCGGCGGGCCGTTCCGCCGGCGTCGTAGAATTGTCCCCACAGCGCGGCAGGTAGATGCGGAACGTCGAGCCCTTGCCCGGCTCGCTGTACAAATTGATGAAGCCCTTGTTCTGCTTGACAATGCCGTAGACGGTGGCCAGTCCCAGTCCCGTGCCCTCGCCCGCGGTCTTGGTCGTGAAAAACGGCTCGAAGATGTGCTCCTGGATGTCCCGGCTCATGCCGCAGCCGGTGTCGCTCACCGCGCAGAGGACATAATCGCCGGGGGCGGCCTCCGCGTGCCCGCCGCAGTAGTCGGCGTCCACGCGGGCATTGGAGGTCTCGAGGGCGATCCGCCCGACGCCCTGGATGGCGTCCCGGGCGTTGAGGCAGAGGTTGATCAGCAACTGGTCGGTCTGGCCCGGGTCCATCTTGACCTGCCAGAGGCCGGACCCGGGCGACCAGGCGAGCTCGATGTCTTCGCCGATCATCTGGCGCAGCATTTTCAGCATGTCGGCGATGGCGGCGTTGAGGTTGAGGGGCTGGGGGCTGATGGTTTGCTGGCGGGCCAGGGTCAGCAGCTTATGCGTCAGGTTCGCGGTCCGGCGGGCGATGGCGAGGATTTCGCTGAAGTGGTTGCGGGCCGGATGGTCGGCGGGCAGGCTGCGGCGCCCCAGCTCGGCGTAGCCCATGATGGCCATGGTCAGGTTGTTGAAATCGTGGGCCACGCCGCCGGCCAGGCGGCCGATCGATTCCAGCTTCTGGGCTTGCAGTAGCTGCGCCCGGATGGCCTCGCGCTCCTCTTCCGCCCGCTTGCGGTCGGTGATGTCGGCGAAAATGCAGGCGAACTGGCCGGGCGTGGGGCGGAAGGCCGTGACCTGGAAATGCTTCTTGAGCGCGCTGGAGTACTGTTCGAAGAAGGCCGGCGCGCCGGTCAGGGCCACTTGGCCATAGGTTTCAATCCAGGCGCGCTCGGTGCCGGGCAGGACTTCCAGGACCGTCCGGCCCAGCACGCCGGCCGCCTTCAGCCCCGTCATTTTCTCGAAGGCCGGGTTGATCGCCAGGAAGCGGTAATCGACCGGCCTCCCGGCGCCGTCGCAAATGATTTCGTGCATCGCCAGGCCGTTCAGCATTTCGCTGAAGAGGACGGCATAGCGCTCCTCGGCCACGTGCAGCGCCCGGGACTCGGCCTGCTGCTCGCGCAGGCGCAGGATCATGGCGATCGCGGCCGCCAGCATGGCCACGGTGATGAGCAGGGCCAGCAGGAGCAGGACGCGGAAACGCCAGGCCGCGAAGGCCTCCTTGGCGTCCAGTTTGGCCACCATGATCCACGGCGTGCCGGCAACGGGCAGGATCACGGCGACCACCTGACGTCCCCGGTAGTCCTGGCCCTGGACAAATCCCTGGCGGCCCAGGATCGCCATCACGGCCGGGGTGTTGGTCTGGGTCAGCGGCAGGCGCAGGCGCAGGGCCGTGCCGGCGCGGTGCCGCAGATCGTTCAGGAAAAGCACGCCATCGCCCTCGCGCCGCACCAGCAGGATTTCGGCGGTCCGGCTCGGGACGGGCCAGGACTGGACTATCGGGAGCAGAGAAGTGGCGGGATCGGAGAGCAGGACGTAGGCGCCCAACGGCGCGCCAGTTTCCGAAAACATCGGCGCCACCGTGCCGAGATGGCAAGTGGACGTCTCGGCGCCGAAATGCAAATCCGTTATGATGGGTCTGTGTTCGCGCCAGGCAGTTTCGAGCGCTTGCAAGTCTTCCGGGCACAGGGCCTTGCGGCCGCAGAGGTTCGTCTGCACCGTGCCGTCCGGGGCGACGAGGAGGATGTCGGCATACCGGAAATGCTGCTGCAGATAGCGGAGCCGCAGCTCGCATTTGGCGGCGGCGGCGGGCGACGGATTCTCTACCCAGGCCCGGTAATCCTCGATCACGTCCCGGCGGGTGGCGAGGACGGTGGCCTGGGCCTTCTGCTCGCTCCACCAGAAAGCGATCTGCTCGGCCTTGAGCTGCGCGATGGCGGTCAGGTTGCCCTCGACCATCTCGTACAGCGAGGCGCGCTGTGCCCCGAAAAACCAGGTGCCGCCGGCCAGCATCACGGCCAGCGCCAGCGCCGCGTTCAGGAGATAAAAACGGATTCTCGGCTCAAGTCTCACGCGCACCCGCCATGGTTGTCTTGCGCCGCCGTCCGCCCGATCGGGGTTGTACCACGCGGGGGGCGGAAAGTAAAACCTTTTTCCAAGAAGAACCCGGGGATGCAGGGGCCAGGACGTAGCGGCGGACGAGGGCGCCCCGGGCGGTGCGCAGGCTGGCGCGGCGTTCCGCGGGGGCGCGGGGGAGGTGGTTTCGACGCCGCCCGCGTATTCGACGCGGGTCCAGTCGTCGTGGTGTACCGGCAGGGCCCAGTCGCGATTGATTTCTCAGCCGCCATGTGCTATGAATCCAATTTTCTTTGCCCGGCCAGCGTGGCATTGGGCGGATCAGCCGGAAAATGCGAGGCCGGGAGCAAAGGGCGGGGGCAAACTTCCGGCGGCCGGAGGGCAATGTTCGCGGCCGGGCGTGGTGTTTTATGGCCAGTTCACCTTCCAGGCAAGTGCTCGTGCTGGGGGGCGGCATCGCCGGCGCCGCCGCCGCCGAGCGCCTGGCCCGCGCCGGCGCGGACGTCACCCTCGTCGAAAGTCAGCCGACGGTCGGAGGGCAGGTGGCCGGGATGGGCTGCAAGGCGGCCGACGTCTGCCTGCGCTGCAACGTCTGCGTGGCCGTGGATATCTTCAAGGTGGTCCTGAAATCGCCCAAGATCCGGGTGTTGACCCGGGCCCGGCTGGACGGGTTCGATCCGGCCGGCGGTCGGACCGAAATCGCCGTGGAGCCGGGTTTCATCCGCCGCGAGCTCTGCACCGGCTGCGGCGCCTGCATCCGGGCGTGCCCGCAGCGGTGCCTCGTTCTCGCCTGGCCCGCCGTCTACGGCGGCCAGCCGGTGATGCAGGTTGAAAAATGCCTGCGGACCCTTGGCAAGACCTGCGAGCGCTGCGCCAAGGCCTGCCCGACCGGGGCCATCGACCTGAAAGAAAAACCGGCCAGGCAAGAGATTGCCGCCGCCGCGCTGGTGGTGGCCGTGGGCTACGAGCCGTTCAACCCGGCCACTGACGCCTCCTGGGGCTACGGCGCCGTGCCCAACGTGATTACCGGGATGGATGCCGAGCGCCAGTTGGGCGCGCGGCAGCGGCTGGTCCGTCCGTCGGACGGACAGTTCCCCCGGCGGATCGCCTTCATTCAGTGCGTGGGCTCGCGCAGTGAACACGCGCACCGGCGTCCGGAGGACACCGATTACTGCTCCGCGGTCTGCTGCGCCTACGCCTTGCGCATGGCGCGCCGGGTCCTGCACGCGGCGCCGGAGTCCGCCGTCACGGTTTTCTACATGGACCTCCAGAACTTCGGCAAGGATTTCAGCGCGTTTCTCGAGGCCATCCGGCCAAAGGTGACGCTCGTCCGCGCCCGGCCGTTCGAGGTGGCCGCGGGGCCGGGGGACACCGTCCGCGTGCAGTACGAGGACCAGGCCAAGGGCGCGGTGGCCGGCGCCGAGTTCGACCTGCTCGTGCTCTCGGTCGGGATCCGGCCGGCGCCGGGCGCGGCCGCCCTGGCCGAGCGGCTGCGGATCCCGGCGGACGGCCAGGGCTTCCTGGGACTGAAAGGCGCGGGCGGCCTGGCCGACGTCCTTCAGCCGCGGATCGTCCTGGCCGGCGCCTGCGAGTCGCCCAAGGATATCGCCGCCTGCATCGGGCAGGCGGAGTCCGCGGCCGCCGAGGTGCTGAAAAGTCATTAGAAAAAGGACCAGGAGCGGAGTTTTCACCACGGAACACACGAAATACACGAAATGAGAAACGATAAGCTGATGTATCGGGAAGAAAGCTTTAACATTATCGGGGCTTGTTTTGAGGTTTATAAGGAAAAGGGGAATGGGTTTCTGGAAGCCGTTTACCAGGAATGCCTGAGAAAAGAATTCAAATTGCGCAGATTGGACAATAAAGAAAAGCCAAAGTTGCAGATCGATTATAAAGGCGAGATATTGGACCAATACTACGAACCTGACTTTCTCTGCTATGAAAAGATCATCTTGGAAATCAAAGCTGTGTCGCAATTGACTGATGAACATCGGGCCCAGCTTATCAACTACCTCAAAGCCACCGGATTGCGACTCGGCTTGCTTGTCAACTTTGGCCATTATCCGAAAATAGAACACGAACGATTTGTTCTCTGAACTTTTGTGCCATTTCGTGTGTTTCGTGGTTACAAATCATGGTCCGGACCCAATCCAAATCCAAACCCGGGATCGGCGTGGCGCTGTGCGACTGTGGCGGCACGCTGGCGGATCGCCTGGATTTTGACCGCCTGCGCCGGGCGGCGGCCGGCGGGGACGGCGTCGCCGCCGTGCAGGTCTGCTCCGCGTTCTGCCGGCCGGCCGAGGCCGCCAGGGCGGTCCGGGCGCTGGCGGCCAAGGGATGCCGCCGGCTCGTCGTCGCCGCCTGCCCGCGGGAAGTCTACGAGCCGGCCCTGGCCGGGGCCCTGGCGGCGGCGCGGCTCAAGCCGGGGCTGACCGCCGAGGCGAATATCCGCGAGCACTGCGCCTGGGTGCACCCGGACAAGGACGAGGCGACCGGGAAAGCCCTGGACCTGGTCGCCGCCGCCGTGCGCCGCGCCGCGCTGGCGGAGCCGGCGACGGTTGCACGCCGGAAAGTCCTTTCCAATGTCGTCGTCCTCGGCGGCGGACCGGCGGGACTGCGGGCCGCGCTGTCCCTTTCCGGCCTCGGCCACGCCGTGACCTTGGCGAGCCGGGGCGACTCGCTCGGTGGTTGCGCGGACCGCTTCCCGGACTTTTTCGGCTACCTGGCCGACGATGCCGACGAAGCCGCCGGTCTTCTCGAGGCAGAGCTGGCGTCGCTCCGCGCGCGGATCGAATCGGACAAGCGCATCCGCCGGATTCCCCGCGCCGCGCTCCGCTCCGTGAGCGGCGAGGTCGGCCGTTTTTCCGTCACCCTGGGCACGGAGAAAGGCGAGGAAACGGTCAAGGCCGGCGCGATCGTGCTGGCGGTCGGGGCCTTTCCCGAGTTCCCGTTCCCGGCCGCTTCGGTTCGCGCGTCCAGCCGGATGTGGGGCCTGGCCGATCTGGCGGAGGCCATCCAGAAGGGCGGATCCCTGCCGCGCAGCGTGGCGGTTGTCCTCGACCTTCACGGGGAGCAGGGCCGGGCCGCGCATGCCCTGGCGCTTTCCGCGGCCGAGCAGCTTGCCGCCTCGCGCCGGCGCCGGGTGGTGCTCTATTGCCGGCACGTCCGGGTCGCGGCCTGGGGCATGGAGGCCCTCTACCGCCGGGTCCGCAATGCCGGCGTGATCATCTTCCGGTACGAAAAGCCGCCGGCGATCGCCGAGGGGCCGGACGGCGTCCGGGTCCGCGCGGCAGACCCGCAGTCCGGCGCCGCGATCGAAGAGTCGTTCGAAACCGCGATCCTGGCGGACGCGCGGACGGGGACGGTGGACGCCAGTCTGCCGCTACCGCGGACATTCCGGGGAGGCCCCGGGGGCGGTTTTCAGACTGATAACATCTGGCTGTTTTCCTCGAAGTCCAACCAGCCGGGCATTTATGTCATTGGCGCCGCCCGCGGCAATAGCGAGCTGCGTGAGGCCCAAAACGACGCCGGCGCCGCCGCCCTGGCGATCCACCAGCTCCTGGGATCCGGCTCGCTGGCCGTGGCGTCCGATGCTCCCGCCGTGGACGCCGAGAAGTGCGTCCTTTGCCTGACCTGCCTGCGGTCGTGTCCGCACGGCGCGATCGCGGTGGATGACGCCAAGGAAGCGGCCGCGATGTCCGCGGCCGCCTGCCAGCGCTGCGGCCTGTGCGCCACGCTCTGCCCGGCGCGCGCCATCCGCCTGCCGTGGTGTTCGGACGAGCAAATGGACGCAGGGCTCTCAGCGGGGCCGATGGTGACGGTATTTGCCTGCGAGAACTCGGCCTGGCCGGCGGCCGCGGCGGCGGGGACCTCCGGCCGCGGCTACGCCGCCGCCGTGCGCCTGGTCCGGGTGCCGTGCGCCGGGCGGGTGGACGAACGACAGGTCCTGGGCGCATTGGAGCGCGGCGCGGCCCGCGTCCTGATCCTGGGCTGCCACCGCGAGGCCTGCCGGTACATTGTCGGCGCCGACCATGCCGCCAGGCGCGTTGCGCGCCTCCGGGCGGTCCTGGCGAAGGCCGGCCTGGACCCGACGCGGGTCGGGGTGGGGCACCTGGCGGAGTTCGAGACCGGGAAGTTTTTGGATTATCTTAAATGAAAAATTAGTGTTGTTTTTACGTTGCGCATTATCGCAAACAACAAGATAACTACTCCTTGTCTTGATTGAGCAACTTATAAAGCCGGAATATGAGTAACCACGAAACACACGAAACACACGAAATGGGGGGTAGATTACCTTCAGCAATTCGATTGACTTTCGTGCCTTTTTGTGTGTTTCGTGGTGAAAACATTCTGTGTTTAAGGCACGGTCCGTATTGGTGGTAAAATAATAAGGAAATACGAATGACGGCGAAGATCATTGACGGCAAGCAGGTGGCGGCGGACATCCGCGCCGAACTCAAGGCCCAGGTCGAGCAACTCAAGCGCAGCGGGGTGACGCCCGGGCTGGGCGTGATCCTGGTCGGCGACGACCCGGCCTCGAAATCCTATGTCACGGCCAAGGAAAAGGCCTGCGGAGAAATCGGGCTGTTCTCCGACGACAACCGCCTGCCGGCGGCGACCACCCAGGCCGAGCTGATGGCCCGGGTGAAGCAGCTCAACGCCGACAGCCGGATCCACGGCATCCTCGTGCAGTTGCCCCTGCCGAAGCACCTCGACGAAACCGAGGTTTTGCTGGCGATCGACCCGGACAAGGACGTGGATGGCTTCCACCCCGTGAACGTCGGGCGCATGGTCCTGGGCCAAAAGGCCTACCTGCCCTGCACCCCGCACGGTGTCCTGCAGCTCCTCGTGCGTAGCGGCGTGAAGCTCAAGGGGGCCCACGTGGTCATCGTCGGGCGCAGCAACATCGTGGGCAAGCCGCTGGCGAACATGCTTTCCGAGAAAAGCGACCGGGCCAACGCGACGGTCACGCTCTGCCACACCGGGACAAAGGACATCGGCTATTTCACCCGGCAGGCGGACGTCATCGTGGCCGCCGCCGGCCGGCCGAACACGATCACTGCGGAGATGGTCAAGCCCGGCGCCGTGGTGATCGACGTCGGGGTCAACCGGGTCAACGATCCGACCAAGAAGAGCGGGTTCCGGCTGGTGGGCGACGTGGATTTCGAGGCGGTCAAGGAGAAGGCGAGCCTGATCACGCCGGTCCCCGGCGGGGTGGGGCCGATGACGATCACGATGCTGCTGTTCAACACGGTCGAGTCCGCCCGTCGCACGGTGCGTTGACCGGCGGGGCGGGGTAGTTTCGGGGGACGCATTGCAGGGGGGGGTCGGGAGGAGAGCGGAGCGCATTGCGTTGCACAAGGGACGCATGATTTCGCCCCGCCTGCGGGTTTGCCGTGCTCGCATGGACGCGAGTCCAATGCTTCGCCCGGCGCGCCCGCATCCGGGGCAAACTGATGCATCCATGTGCAACCCCGGCGCGGCGCCGGGGACGCGCAATGCGCTCCGCGCTCACCGCTGAATTTTAAGCAAGAGAAGCTTAGTGGGAATAAATCGTGATCCCTCGGTTATTAAAAGGAAAAATGAAGCCAATAGTCGCAGCACTATTCGCGGCCGCGACCGGTTTGACCTGTGCTGGAGCTGAAGAAGGTGTTTCTATCAGCACCAATTCTTCCGCTGTCTTGAACTCATATGGCTTTTGCTATGTCACGGTATCCGACAGTCAAAAGAAGACTCTTGACGCGGTCAGCAACAGGCTAAACCTCGTCACGCAGACAAAAACCCAAACAAGGACAATCGACCAAGCCCTTCAATATCTCTGGAAGACGATCAATATCGCCGTGATCCAGACATTGCGCTCGTGCACCGAGTACAAAGGTTTCTTCTGGTTCTCCAGACTCGACACGGCGGGAAAAGATGATGGTTCGTTTCTTTCGGGATTCGCCGTGAAGAAGGGTACTGGTGAAATTTACAGGTGGGAAGAGGAGGCGTCCCAACCACCGCCTGCAAATTAGCTCATAAAGCGTATAGTATCAGGTGTCACGAAAACTTCCGTGTGGTATTGTTTCATCAGTGTAATCGGTGTAATCCGTGGTAAAAAATCCGGGGTTGAATCATGATCGTTGCGGAACAAAAACCGATTGATGAGATTATCGGAATGCTGGCCGGGCACCGGAAGGCGCTGGTCCTGGGCTGCGGGACCTGCGTGACCGTCTGCCTGGCCGGCGGGGAGCGCGAGGTGGCCGCGCTGGCCGCGGTCCTGCGGCTGGGCGGGAAGCTGGAGGCGCTGGAAAACACGATCGAGCGCCAGTGCGACGCAGAGTTCTTTGACCCGGTCCGGAAACAGGCGGCGGGCTGCGACGCGATCCTGTCGCTGGCCTGCGGGGTGGGCGTGCAGATGGCGGCACGGCTGTTCCCGGACAAGCCGGTCTACCCGGCCCTGAACACGAAGTTCATGGGCACCAACGAGGCTGGCGGCAAGTGGCAGGAGAACTGCCTGGCCTGCGGCAACTGCAAGCTCGGCGTGTTTGGCGGGGTCTGCCCGCTCACGCGCTGCTCGAAGTCGCTCTGCAACGGGCCCTGCGGCGGGTCCGAGGAAGGCAAGTGCGAGGTGGACCCGGAGCACATCGAGTGCGGCTGGCAGCTCATTTACGACCGGCTCAAGGCCCTGGGCAAACTGGAAACGCTGATGGAGAACGCCCCGCCGCGAGACTGGTCGAAAACCCACAGCGGCGGTCCGCGCCGCCTGTCGCGGGAGGACGTGGCGCAGGGGTAGGGAAGGTAATGATAGGGTTCGGGGTTCAGGTAGGATTTGGACAACAAACAACGGACAACGGACAACGGACAAAGTACATTGCCATGCCTGACATGACCTACAAATCCGGAAGCAACCTGGAAAGACTGCTGGCGGCCGGCGAGTTCGTGGTGACTGCCGAGCTGGGTCCCCCGAAGAGCGCGGACCTGGCGACGATTGCCGCCAAGGCCGGGCACCTGCGCGGGAAGGTGGACGCCGTGAACATCACGGACAACCAGACCGCGATCGTGCGCGTCTCCAGCCTGGCGGCCGCCAAGCTGGCCCTGGACCAGGGGCTGGAGCCGGTGATGCAGATGACCTGCCGCGACCGGAACCGGCTGGCAATGCAGGCGGACATCCTCGGCGCCTACCTGCTGGGCATCCGCAACTTGGTGTGCCTGAGCGGCGATCACCAGTGCTTCGGCAACCATCCCACGGCCCGGCACGTCTACGACCTCGATTCCATCCAGCTCATCCGAATGGTGAAAGACATGCGGGACAAGAAGACTTTCGCCTGCGGCGAGGAGATCAAGAACTCGGCCAAGGCGGAGGTGAAGGAGCCGCGGATGTTCATCGGCGGGGCCGCCAACCCGTTCGCCGATCCGTTCGAGTTCCGGGTGGTCCGGCTAGAAAAGAAAATCAAGGCTGGGGTGGACTTCATCCAGACCCAGTGCATTTACGACATGGACCGCTTCCGGCGCTGGATGGAGCTGGTGCGGGCGCGCGGCCTGCACCGGAAATGCAAGATCCTGGCCGGGCTGACGCCGATCAAGACGCTCGGGATGGCCAGGTACATGCGCGACCAGGTGGCGGGCATCACCATGCCGCCGGCGCTGATCGAGCGCATTGAGAAATCGAAGGATCCCAAGAACGAGGGCATCGCCATCTGCGTCGAGCAGATCCGGGAGCTGCGGACGATGGAGGGCGTGGCCGGGATTCACCTCATGGCGATCGAGTGGGAGCACAAGGTCGGCGAGATCATGGACAAGGCCGGCCTGCTGCCGAGACCTACTCCAAAAGGGTGACTCCCGGATGCCCCATCAACCTCGGAGCGGATGTTTAACCACGAAACACACGAAATACACGAAAGTTGACGACTGCAAAGCAAGCCTATTCAATGTTATAGAATAACAAGCAGGAACTTATC
>CAZVVD010000110.1:0-12240 GCA_964630555.1 uncultured Verrucomicrobiota bacterium
TGAACCCTGAACCCTGAACCCTGAACCCTGAACCCTGAACCCTGAACCCTGAACCATCAACCCTCTCCGACTCCATGTCACCCCCCCTCCCAACCTTGAGCATCCTGGTCCCGGTCTACCGGTCCGAGGCCACCCTGACCGAATTGACGCGGCGCCTCGCGGCCGTGCTGGACCCGCTGGGCGCCGAATACGAGATCCTGCTGATCAACGACGGCAGCCCGGACCGGAGCTGGGACATCATCCGCGAACTCGCCCGCGGCAACCCGCGCATCCGGGGCCTCAACCTGATGCGCAATTTCGGCCAGCATAACGCCCTGCTCTGCGGCGTCCGCGCGGCCCGGCACGAGCTGATCGTCACCCTGGACGCGGACCTGCAGAACCCGCCCGAGGAAATCCCGGTGCTCCTGGCCAAGCTGGCGGAGGGCCACGACGTGGTCTACGGCACCCCCCGGAAGCCGCGGCACGGCCCGTTTCGCGTCGTGTCCTCGTGGATTCTGCGGAGCCTGACGCAGGGGGTGATGGGCATCCGGTTCGCCGAGGACATCAGCGCGTTCCGCGCCTTCCGCACCCAGCTGCGGGACGCCTTCAGCGCCTTCCAGGGTCCGTTCGTCATGCTCGACGTCCTGCTGGCCTGGGGCACGACCCGGTTCGCGGCCGCGCCGGTCCGGCACGACGCCCGTCCCGCCGGCGCCTCCAGCTATTCCCTGCGCAAGCTGGTGGTTCACGGGTTCAACGTGCTGACCGGGTTTTCCACCCTGCCCCTCCGGCTGGCCAGCTGGATCGGGTTTTGCTTCACCCTCTTCGGCCTGGGGGTCCTGGTCTACGTCATCGGGCGTTACCTGATCCTCGGCTACAGTTTCCCGGGGTTCCCCTTCCTGGCCTCGATCATCGCAATCTTTTCCGGCGCCCAGCTCTTCGCCCTGGGCATCATGGGGGAATACCTGGCCCGGATGCACTTCCGCCTGATGGAACGCCCGGCCTACGTGGTGCGGGAGGAGAAGCCGACAAGTTCCGGCGACAGAGAATAGGGTCGCCGAGGGCAGAGCCCCGGAGATCAGAGCCTCAGAGGTCAGACAGTCTATTCACCGATTCCACTGGCGGCTTTTCATTCAATCAGCAATCTAAAATCAAAAATGACCTTGCGCCGCCATGCCTTTTGACCTGACATTCCAAGCCTTCCCGGCTCCCGACGGCCCGCTGCGCTACGCCCTGGTCCCGTGGGACAGCGACCTCTACGGATTCCCCTTTTACGATCTGAAGGCCGGGGAGGCCGAACCAGCCGCGCTGGCGCTGCACCTGCCGGCCTGGCTGGCGGGCCTGCCCTCCGCCCGCGCCTGCCTGGTCTGCGCCAAGCTAGCCCCCGGCGACGTGCCCCGCGCGCAGGCCCTGGCGGCCAACGGGTTCTACCCGGTCGAGACCCTGGTGGATTTCCACCTGCGCCTGGCCCGGCTGGCCACGGTCATCAGGCGCCCGCAAGCGGGCGAACGCCTGCGGATGGCGGCGCCGGCGGACGAGCCGCGCGTGGCCGAAATCGCGGTCGGCGCGTTCGCCGCCGACCGCTTCCACCTGGACCCCAACCTGCCGCCGGGCAAGGCCGACGAGCGTTTCCGCCGGTGGGTGGGCCGGAGCTTTGCAGCCCGGGAGCCGATTTTCGTCCTGGAGGACCTGCGCGAAAAACAGGTGCTGGGATTCGTCCAGTGCCGCGACACCTCGCCCGGCCTCATGGACGTCACCCTCGGCGCGGTGGACCGGGCGATCCAGAAGACCGGCGCGGGGGTGCTGATGTACCAGCTCCTGTTCGTCGAGCTCATCGCCCGGGGCTACCGGGAAGCCGTCACCCGGGTGTCGCTCCACAACCTCGGCGGGATCAAGCTCACCCTGCGCCTGGGGTTCACCGTGCGCAGCGCGGTGACGACCCTGCACTGGTTCCGTTCCACCCTCCACCCTCCACCTTCGCCCTTCCACCCCGAGCCCTGAGCCCTGAACCCTGAACCCTTGCATGTACTCCATCCCTTTCAACCGGCCGGCTTTCATGGGCCACGAGCAGCTCTACATGGCGCAGGCCGTGGCCAACGGCCTGATTGCCGGCGACGGCCCCTTCAGCCGGAAATGCAGCGAGGTCCTGGAAAAGCTCACCGGCGCCCGCAAAGCGCTGCTGACCACGTCCTGCACCCACGCCCTGGAAATGGTTGCCCTGCTGCTGGAGCTCCGACCGGGCGACGAGGTCATCGTGCCCTCCTTCACCTTCGTGTCCACCGCCAACGCCTTCGCGCTCCGGGGGGCCAGGCCCGTGTTCGTCGACATCCGCCCGGACACCCTCAACCTGGACGAAACCCAACTGGAACGTCTGATCACCCCGCAAACCCGGGCAATCGTCGCGGTCCATTACGCCGGGGTGGGCTGCGAGATGGACGCCCTGCTGGCGCTGGCGGGCCGGCGCGGCCTGGCCGTGGTGGAGGACAACGCCCACGGCCTGTTCGGGACCTACCGCGGCCGGCCGCTGGGCTCGTTCGGATGCCTGGCCACCCAGAGCTTTCACGAGACCAAGAACATCACCTGCGGCGAGGGCGGCGCCCTGCTGATCAACGACCCGCGCTTTGCCGAGCGCAGCGAAATCATCCGCGAGAAGGGCACCAACCGCAGCCGCTTCTTCCGGGGCCAGGTGGACAAGTACTCCTGGGTGGACCTCGGCTCCAGCTACCTGCCGTCCGATCTGCTGGCGGCTTTTCTCTTCGCCCAGTTGGAAGCCCGGGAGCACATCCAGGCGGCGCGGCGGCGCATCTGGGAGATTTACCGGGCCGGCCTGGCGGACTGGGCGGAGCGCCGCGGCGTCCGCCTCCCCGTGATCCCGTCCCATTGCGAGCAGCCCTGGCACATGTTTTATCTGCTCTTTCCCGACCTGGCCACCCGCCAGGCCATGATCGCCACCCTGAAAGCACGGGGCATCCTGGGCGTTTTCCATTATCTGCCCCTGCACCTCTCGGAGATGGGTCGGAAATACGGCGGCCGGCCGGGGGACTGCCCGGTGACGGAGTCGGTCAGCGACCGGATCCTGCGCCTGCCGTTTTACAACACGCTGAGCGAACAGGACCAGGCCGCCGTGATTGATACCGTCACCGGAAAAAAATAAAATTGGCGCCGCTCGTAGCGTGGCGCCTGCTGTCTTGAACCGTGCCATTTTCCGTGTCATTCAGTGTCTTCCGCAGGCCAATCCAAATGACGGCAAATCACGCCCTGGCAACGATGCTTCCGATAGCACGCCCCCCCTTATGACTTCGAGGCGTAACAACACTCTGTGGACTTTGCTGGCCCTGGCGCCGCTGGGCTTCCTGCTTTTCTGGATCGCGCGCCTGGCGATGGACATGCCCTACCTGGACGCATGGGATTTCGCCCTCGTCCTCCAAAAGTCCTACGAGGGCCAGCTGTCGTTCCGCGACCTGGTCGCCCAGCACAACGAGAGCCGAATGCTGTTTCCCCGGCTGGTCATGCTCCCGCTGGCCCACCTCACGGACTGGAACATCCTGGCCGAGGTCGGCGGCGTGGTGCTGCTGGCCGGCCTGGTCTTCCTGGCGGTGAACCGGCAGTTGCGCGCCGCCTTCCGGCAAAGCTTCGGCCGGGCGCCGGCGGGCTGGATCGCCATGGTCTTCGCCTGCCTGCTGTTCTCAGTCCTGCAGCATGAAAACTGGAGTTTCGGTTTCACCCTCGGCGGGTTGCTGAGCCTGGCCGCCGCCGTCGGCGGGCTGGCCCTGCTGGCGCAACCCGGGTTTTCCTGGCCGCGTCTCTGGACCGCCCTGCTGGCCGGCACGGTGGCCATGTATTCTTATTCCAACGGTATGCTCTTCTGGGTCGTCGGGCTCCTGCCGCTGGCGGCGGCGCTGCGGGAGGAGCGCCGAGCCGGGCCGGCGCCCTGGATCGCCTGGGCCGCCTGGGCCGCCCTGGCGGTGGCGCTCTTTTACGTCGGCTACCGCAAGCCGGGCTGCATGCCGCCGCTCCAGTATTTTCTCGAACACCCCGGACCGTTCCTGGGATATTTTCTTGCGCTCCTGGGCGGTGCGCTCGCCAACGCGCCGGACCTGCCGCTCTGGGCGCCGGTGGCGGCCGGGGCGGCCGGCGTCCTGCTGTTCGGCGCCGCCGCCCTGGTGGCCGTGTTCCGGGATCCGCCCACGGCCCGGGTGCTCTCTTTCTGGCTGGCCCTGGGAGGCTACGCCGCCCTGGGCGCCCTGGCGATCGCCGTCGGACGCTCCGGCAACGGCATTCCCCATGCCCTGGAAAGCCGCTACACCACCCTCTCGACCCTGTTCTGGGTGGCCAACCTGGCCCTGGCGGTCCTTCTCCTCGAATTCGCAGGGCGCGCTCCCGCCGGCCCGGCCCTGCGCCGCGTCCGGACCGGGCTCAAGGCCCTGCTGCTGCTCGGCCTGGCGGCCGGCGGATTCCTGTTCGCCCGGTCCTCGTCCGCCGCCCTGGAGTCCTGGCAGGCCAAGCACGATTCCCTGCAGGCAGTGCGCGACGAACTGCTCTGTTTCGCGCCCGACCCGGCCCTGCTGGCGCGCAGTTTCCCGGACGCCGCCAAGCTCAAGCCACGCATGGACTTCCTGGCCCGGCGCGGCTTGTCGCTTTTCAGGGACAAGAAGCCTTTCACGGATTACAAGGTTATTCCCGTGGCGGCCGGGAGCATCAGCAGCGTGCGCTCCAATACTCCGCCGGCCGCCGGCTTCCGGCCCAACATCTTCATTCTCGAGGGGCAGGCCTGCGATCCGGGGCTCCAGCGCCGGGCGCGCGGCGTCCTGCTGGTGGACACCGGAGGCGTCATCGTGGCCCGGGCCCGGGTCGGACAGGCCGCCCACTTCAGGGCCGCCCCATGGCATGCGCTTCTGCCAGCCGCCAAGTTTTCAACCGGACCCGCGCGCCTCGAGGCCTATGCCATCCTGCGGGAAGGCGATTTGCTCGCGCCGCTCGGCGCCGTGGAGCTGCTCATTTCCCCGCCCATTGATCCGCTGGCGCCTCCCTCCATCGCCTTCGCCGGAGCCGCCCCGGTCCTGGCCGGCTGTGTTGACCAGATGGGCGTGGCGGAAGGCCGGGTGCATGGAAGCGGCTGGGCGCGAAACCCGGCGACCGGCCGGCCCGGCGACTGGGTGCTGATCACCGACGAACGGACGAACCTCCTGGCCTACGCGGGGACGGGCGAACCACGGGAAGACGTCGCGCGGCACCTGGGCAACCCCGCCCTGCTCGCCTCCGGCTGGCGGCTGAGCCTGCCGGCGGCCGGCCTGGCGCCGGGAAGGCGCCGCCTGGCGGCCTGGCTGTTTCTGCCGGAAACGGGCCAGGCCCTCAAACTGCAGAACGAATTCGAGGTCGAGATCGAACGTTGATGGCAGGATCGGACGGTGGGCAAGGCCGCAGGCGGCATGCCCGCCCGACAACATCCTGTGGAATAGCATTCCGGGGTTTATTCCGGAACCAGCCCCACGGGATCATAACCCTCGCCGCCAAACACCGCCATGGCCATGCCGTAGCCGCTGCCCGAGAGCATCACGGCCCACCGGCCGGTGGCGGTCTCGTAGACGCCCGGATCGGTCTTGCCGTCGCCATCGTAATCCCCTGGCAGGGCCGCATAACCTGATCCTCCGAGGGTCGCTGTCGCAATCAGATACCCGCTGCCCGACAGCATCACATACCAGGCTCCCGTGGATTCATGATAAATGCCCGGATCGGTCTTGCCATCGCCGTCGTAATCGCCGGGGACAGGCGCATAGCCGTCGCCGCCAAACCCAGCGGCCGTGGCGATGCCATAGCCGCTGCCCGAGAGCATCACGCGCCAGTTCCCGTTGGTGAGGTGGTAGATCGCGGGATCGGCCTTGCGGTCGCCGTCGTAATCCCTCTGCACCGGCAGGCACTCGGCCCCGCCGAAGGTCGTGCCCGCCTCGGCGTAGCCGCTGGCGGAGAGTTTCACCGTCCAGCCGCCCGTGGCCGCCTGGTACACGCCGAGATCAGTCTTGCCATCGCCGTCGAAGTCGGACGGCACCGGCGCATACCCGAGGCCGCCCAGGGTGGCGGTGGCCTGACCGTAGCCCATGGAAGAGAGCATGACGGTCCACAGGCCGGTGAGTTCCGTGTAGGCGCCGGGGTCGGTCAGGCGGTCGCCGTCGTAGTCGCCCGGAACCAGCGTGCTGTCGGGCCCGCCGAGCACCCCCGCGACCTCGGCGTAGTTGAGGGAGGAGAGCTTGGCGCGCCAGGCGCCGCTGGCGGGATCGAAAAGAACCAGGTCGGCCTTGCCGTCCCCGTCAAGGTCCGTGTCCGCGTAATGGGAATACCCTGTCGTCCGCCGCCAGCCGGAATCGGACTGGCTGAAGGCGCCGACGCCGAGGGCGTTGGTGGACTTGATCCAGAAATAGTAGATCTGCCCGGCGACGGCGCCGGCGTCGGTGCAATTGGTTTCCGAGGTCGTCCCGAGCAGGGAGGCCGAGGCGGAATCGTTCGCCGTGTTCCGCCAGACCTGATAACCGGCCGCGCCGCTCGCCGCGCTCCAGGAGAGCGCCACTTGGTCGGCGTAGCGGCCGTCCGAGGCCGTCACGCCCTGCGGCGCTGGCGGAAGCTGGCCGTATGACACCAGCAGGTCCAGCGCCCCGGACTGGCCGAGCACCCATTCGCCGGAGGGTTCCACCGCGAAGGAGGAATACACGCTGGACGGTCCGCCCCGGATGATGGCCTGGAGGAGCGGCGTGGCGCCGGCGGCACGGCTCATGCGCACCGTGGCGGACCCGCTGACCGAGCCGGCCGCGCTGATCCGGTTGAGGGTCGTCACCGAGGCCGCGTGGCAGAGGAACACCCCCCCGTTGAACGTCACCTGGTCGGAAAACGACAGGGTTCCCCCGTCGCCCACAACGCAGCCCGGCTGCACCGTCCCGGCCAGGATCGCCGGCGCGCGGATCTCGCCGTTGCCAAGCAGGGTCCCCGCCGCCCCAAGCGAAAAGTTGGCCGCCACCAGCGTGCTGGCGGCATGCCAGGCGCCGCCGTCCACGCGGACGGTGGCGGCGCCGACGCTAGCGGCCCATCCCGCCAGGACCGCCGCCGCGCATCCGCAAAAACTTTTGTATTTCATGGGACACCTCCTGATTCGGCAAGGCCTCGAAAAAAGGAGGTTAGTGTCCCGCCGGAATGTCGCCCCGGAATTGCTCCACCGGACGCAGCTTGAGGTCCTCGATGCAGCCCGGATCATTGCGCAGGACCTTGATGGTCCACGAGACCTTGACATCCCGGTCGCCAATGATCGTGAAGCGGTTGCCGTCCACCTCGGCGCCCACGGCTACCTGCGCCAAGGCTCCCACCGGCGTGAGGGCATAGACCTCGGAGCCGGCCAGGTTAAGAGCCGCGTAGTAGTCCGGCAGCTCCACCACGGCCTGGCCCCCCACGAGTTGCGCGTTGCCGGCGTAGACGTTCCAGACTTCCGGCCCCTCGAGGCAGTAGTGCCTCAGGACCTTGTTGGCCGGGTCGAGCGGGTGCGGGATCGTGAAGGCTTTCACCCCCCAGCCGGCGCTTCCCGGAGTGCCATTGGTATAAACGCTCAACCCGCCGTCGAGGTAGAGGTCGCCGCTCAGGCAGACGGTATTGTTGATGCGGTTGGTCACCCCATACCCGATGGCGATGCGCGCCGTCCCGCCATCCGTATCGGCGAACGCGCCAATGGCCACATTCCCGCTGCTCCCCGCGGCCCGATATCCGATCGCCACCCCATAATCACTACCGTCGGTATCGCGCCCGACCGCCGCGCCGTAAAACCAGCCATTGGCATTGTAGCCCAGCGCCGCGCCACTGGCTACGCCGTTGGCATTGTTGCCGACCGCCGCGCCCACGTTCGTGCCGAGCGCCGATTGACCAACGGCCGCGCCATTGCCGCTGGCCTGGGAGTTGTAACCCAAGGCCGCGCCGCCTTGAGCCGCCTTAGCGGAATAGCCGACGGCGGCTCCGGATCCGCTGCCGTTGGCGGCTCGCCCCACTGCCACACCGTCTGCGGTGGCGATGGACTGTGCGCCCAGCGCCGCGCCGTTGGCCGCGCCGTTGGCGTTAAAGCCCACCGCCGCGCCGTAATTGGTACCGATGGCCCCGTAGCCCACCGCCACCCCGACATTGCTGCCGTTGGCGTGCATACCGACGGCCGTGCCAGAGGCCGCGCCGTTGGCATATTGTCCTACGGCCACGCCGTTGGCCCCGTTCGCCTGGTAGCCCACGGCCGTGCCCATGTCGGCGACCACGGCGCCCCGCCCGACGGGAACGCCCTCCGTGCTGAAATCAACACCCACCGCGTTGCTGACCCCCTGGCCGCCCAGGTCCAGCGGGCCCAGCATGGTGCCCCCGGCCAGCGGCAGGTAGTCGGCCGGCGAGCTGCCCAGGCATACCCAGGCCGGGACAGTCGTGGCGCTGGTGTTGAAATACAGCCCCTGGGCGCCGTCGGTCTGGTAGACCATCAGCCCCTGCGCGGCCCCGCCCCGCAGGTTGCCGGAGTTGTCCAGCAGGCCGCCGGCGACGGCGGCGCTGGCGTTGGTGCGCTGGTTGGCGGTCACCCGGGGAATGAGCAGTCCCTTGCCCGCCCCCGTGGCCGGCGACTTCACGTCCAGCATGGCGTTGGCGTTGGGCGCCGTGCCGTCGGCGCTGATGGAGGAACCCACCTGCGCCCGAACATCCATTGCGAGGATCACGCTGCAAGCCGCCAGCACGACGATTCTCATGATCGAGCCTCCTGGGTTGTGAAGAGCGCCTTGCGTTGCTATGTAAAGCATATGAAGATACTATATCTCAAAGCCGGCCAGATGGCAATAAGAAAATCGCCCGGGTTAAAAGGCCTCTGAATCGGCGGCTGGCGGTCCGCAGGCGTGCGGACCCTCCCGGGGTTCCTGTCAACACGGATATTCCATGGCATGGGAGGGCCGGCGTACCGCCGGCCGAAAAATATTTACCCCGCCTTTTTTCCTGACCCCGTTCGCAACTCCCGCGTTCACAGGCCGCAGGCCAGCCGGAACCCGAGGAAGGCCTGGGGATCGGTGTTGATCCGCGCGACGGTGTCCTCGTCGCTGTTTTCCAGCCGGTACTGCTGGTAGAGGGAGGTGCCGGCCTCGAGGGTCGCCTCCAGCCGGCGGAAAAAGCGCCGGCTGAGCTCCAGGCTGGCGTTGATGCGCTGGTCGCGGAAAATGCCGTTGGGCTCGGGGTCCTCGTCCGCGAGCTGGTAGCGGCGGTACTCCCAGCGGCCCTTGAGGGCCAGGGTGGTCTCCGGGGCCAGCTTCAGGATGACGTCCAGCCCGGGGCCGCGGGTGGCCAGGCGCAGGCGCTCGCTGGCCGCCCAGTCGAAGCCGACGATGGGGAACGCCAGGGGGACGTCCGCCAGGAGCGAGCTGGCCACGATGCCGAACGTCCATTTCAGCCCGGGGCTGGCGGTATAGACCATCCCAGCCATGCCGCCGGGGCTGAAGGACTTCCAGGCGTCGGCCTCGGTTTCGCCGGTGAAGGCCCCGGTGACTCGCGCCATCCAGCCCCAGCGGCCGCCGGCCCGGCCCGCGAGCATGGGGCTGAGGCGGACATCCGCCGCGTGCCGCATCAGGCCGGGCGAGGCGAAGGGGCTGTCGTCCTCCACCGAGAAGGCGTAGGAGACGTAGTCCAGGTCCAGGTCGAGCGAGCAGAACACGGACCGGCCCGCCGGGAACCCCGTCGTCAGGCCGCCGCCGGCGTGCTGGACCGAGATGTCGCCCTTGTCGGTGAAATCCACGGGGACATCCCAGCGGTAGCCCGCCCGCAGGGTGACGAGGCTCCCCGGCGGACGCCCGCCCGATCCCGGAACCCCCGGGGTTTCGGCGGCGGCGCCCTGCCCGCCCGCCGGGGCGTTGGTCACCGGCGCCAGGGCCGGCGCGGAAACGGCGAGCAGAATGCAGACCAATGCGGGAACCGCACTGCCTGCCGGACATGGGACGAGCGCAGGACAACGATCCCAGATTAACCGCAAAGGTCGCATAGATCGCATAGACGGAATGACATCGACTTTGTGTGCGTTCTATGCGGTGAACATTGCCGTGGTCCGCTCAGACCACCGGGTTGGGAATGAAATCGCCGCGGCAGCGCTTGAGGTAGTTGAGCCCGGCCACCTGGCCGGTCATCTCCAGCTCGCCCCGCATAACCGGGTCGTGCCAGCCTTCGATGTCGATCGCGCCCTTGAAGCCCGCCAGGCGCAGCTCGGAGATGATCGCGGTCCAGTCGCTGTCGCCAAAGCCGGGAGTACGGTGGTAGGCGAAGGGCTTGGTGCCCTGCGAGCCCGTCTTGTGGGCGATATCCTCGTGCACCGAGGTGTGGATGCCGTATTTCCGGACGCGGTCCCAGTAGACGGTGGCATCCTTACCGTGCAGGTGAAAGATTTTCCTGACCCACTCGCGAAGCTGGGGCATGGGGTCAATCAGGTTGACCATTTGGTGGCAGGGCTCCCACTCCAGCCCAAGGTTCGAATCCGGCAGGGCGTGGAACATCATTTCCCAGGCCACCGGGTTGTGGGCGATGTTCCAGTCGCCAGTCTGCCAGGTCCCGCCCATGTCGCAGTTCTCGAACGCGATCCGCACGCCCTTGTCCTTCGCCCGCTTGGCCAGCGGCCCGAACACCTGCTTGAAGCGCGGCATGCTTTCGTCAATCGGGCGCCCGCGCAGGCGGCCGGCGAAGCCGGCGACGATGTCGCAGCCGAACAGGCGGGCGTGGTCGATGGCATCCTGCCATCCCTTGACAGTCTCCTTGTCAAGGGGCTTCGTTTCCAGGGGATTGCCGAACACGGCCAGGGAAGAAATCACCGCGCCGCTGCCGGCCAGGACCTCGTTGACCCCGTCGGCCAGCCGCTTCCACTCGATGCCCTTGGTGGTCTGCCAGAAGGTCAGGCTGAAGGACTCGAAGCCGTGGGGCAGGATCTGGCGGATATATTCCGGCGACTTCATCCCGGCCCCGACGAGGGTTCCGATCCGGATGTCCGGTTGCCGCGACGTCTTGCTGCTGTTCATGGGGTCTCCTTTTCAGGGTTTACAAAAGAACACTTACCCGCACGCCACGGTGCGCCTCTTCCCGGCGGCGGCAATGGCGGCATGCACCATGGCCAGGCTCTGGATGTTGTCCGTGCAGATTGTCTGCGGCTTCCGGCCGGACTTCACGCAGCGGAGGAACTCGTCGATGCACCCGGCGTGGCCTTCCAGCATCCCGGCCGGCGCGGCGCAAGGCACCGCCAGGTCTTTGAGCTTGCGAAAAAAGCCCTCTTTTCCGGCAAGGGCCTGGGCCTGGAACTGCTTTCCGCCGTCCCAGGTGACCGACCCCTTGTCGCCGATGACCCGCCAGGAGCTTTCCCAGGTCGTCTTGAGCCCCTCGGAGCACCAGCTGCCCCGGTAGCAGAAAACCTTGTTGCCGGTCATCTCGAAAACCGCGACCGCGGAGGCGTCGTGGGCATACCAGGAGCCCGGCGGATTCCACTCGAAGGCCTGGACCCGGAGGGGGGCGGCGCGGGTCAGGAAGCGGGCCTGGTCGAAGGTATGGATGGCCATGTCGAGCAGGAGCACGTGGCGCATGCGGTCGCGGAATCCGCCGAAATGGGCGCCGACGAAGAAATCACAGTGGACCGTCGTGATCCGGCCTAGGGCGCCGCTGTCGAGGAACCGGCGCATGGCGAGGATGGGAAACAGGTAACGCCGGTTCTGCATGACCGCGTAGATCCGCCCGGATTTCTTCGCCGCCGCCACCATTTTCCGGGCGTTGGCCATGGTGTCGGCCAGGGGTTTTTCGCCCAGCACATGGCAGCCGTGCCGCAGGGCCGCGAGGGTGACCAAGACATGGGATTCCGGCAGGGTGCAGTCGAAGACGATGTCCGGCGCGGCCTTCCTGAGCATGGGCGCCAGCTCCGTCCCGATCACCGCGCCCGCCAGGCCGTGCTGGGCGGCGCGCTGCTCCGCCGCCTCGCGCCGGAGGTCCACCAGCCCGACCACCTCGACATCCTTGCGCTTGCCGAGAGGCCCCAGCCAGGCGCCGCTGATCCCCCCGCATCCGACCAGGACCGCCCGCAGTTTTTTCATGGGTGTTTCCTCGCCCGAAGGGTTGAATGAAAGCCAGCGTTATAGCCCCTCAACGATTCAAGAGCAAGTGTCAAAACGCCAAGCGCCGTCATGCCTCAAAAGCTTTGAAAAACGTAACTACTCAGGTGCTCGCCCGCGGCGGGAGAGCACCTGAGGGAAGTTTAGG
>CAZVVD010000111.1:0-12199 GCA_964630555.1 uncultured Verrucomicrobiota bacterium
CATTCCCCACGAATCCATATAGATGCTGCCCGCCTCGTTCCCCGATCGGATCTCTGGAGAGCCACCTGCCCAACGCGGGGGAGTAATACCGGTAGCCGTAATATGCCATGGCTGGCGTAGAAGCAGTCCCAACGCTGATCCTATACGCGGGGAGGGGGTGAGCGGTGGCGGTGTAGGTGCAGATTGCCGTTGTGGCGGCGGCGCAGGCGGTGACGCTATGGCCTGTATTGTCAGTGGAAACACAATATTGACCGGGGCTGGCGGCGGTTAACACGGTGCGCAGTTGCGTCCTGTGCGTGAGGGGGTCGTAGGCGTAGGCCGGACCGGAAGCCGGCGCATAGACGTAGAACCCAATCGGTGTCAGCAGGTTGTCGTCTATTATCGTAAGCATAGGTTGCCAATTTTCCCGGGCAGTTGTGCAGGGGTTATTGCTGGGCCTGGACCGTGGCGTAGCCGCTGCCGGAGAGCTTGACCGACCACACGCCGGTGGCGGCCTCGTAGATCGCGGGGTCCACCTTGCCGTCGCCGTCGAAGTCGCCTGCCACCGGCGCGAAACCCGGGCCGCCGAAGTTGGGCAGCAGGGCAGTGATGAAGGCGCTGGCCGAGAGCATGACTTCCCAATGGCCGGTGGCGTCCTCGTAGATCGCGGCGTCGGCCCGCGTGTCGTGGTCATACTTGCCCGGGACCGCCCGGTAACCCTGGCCGCCGAAGTCCGTGATCTGGGTCGGGGTGTAGCCGCTGCCGGAGAGCATCACCGTCCAGCCGCCGGTGGCGGTCTCGTAAAAGCCCGGATCGGCCCTGCCGTCGCCGTCGAGATCCACGGTCACGGCCGCGCAGCCGCTGCCGCCGAAGCCCGTGAGCATGGCGGCGCCGTAGCCGCTGGCCGAGAGCTTGATCAGCCAGCCGCCGGTGGCGGTGTTATAGACGCCGGGGTCGGCCTTGAGGTCGCCGTCGAAATCGGCGGCCACGGCGGCCTGGTTTGCGCCGCCGAATTCCGCCAGCGCGGCGAGGAGGTAGCCGCTGCCGGAGAGCATGATCTGCCACCCGCCGGAGGCGGCGTGGTAGACGCCGGGATCGGCCTTGCGGTCGCCGTCAAAGTCCGCTGCCAGGGCGGTATAGCCGAGCCCGCCCAGGACGGCCGCGGCGGCGGCATACCCGCTGGCCGAGAGCTTGACCGACCAGGCGCCCGAGGACTGCTGGTAGAGGGCCAAGTCGTTTTTCAGGTCGCCGTCGAAGTCGCCGGCCAGCGGCACCTTGATGGCCGGGTTGGCGGCGCAGACGCCCCGGGCGGAGGCGCTGAAGGCGCTGGCGGTATGGGCATTGACGGCCTGGACCCAGTAATAGAGGTCGGTTTCCGGCCAGTTCGTGGCCCCGGTGTCGTCATAGGCGGCGGTGGCAGTGGCGCCGATCTGGGCAGCTGTGTCCGCATCGTCGGTCAGACTCCGGTAGACGCGGTAGCTGGTGGCTCCGCTTGCGGGGGCCCAGCCGAGCGCTACCTTGTCCCAGTGGGTTCCATCGCTGGCGGCCAGGTCCGCCGGCGCCGGGATCGGTGCAATGGCGCGCCAGCCGGTGTCGGACGGACTGAAGGCGCTGGCGCCGCCGGCGTTGGTGGCTCTTGCCCAGTAATAGTAGCGGGTTCCCGGGACCGCCGTCAGGTCGTCATAGCTGGTGGCGGCGGACGCGCCGATGACGCCGGCCGCGTTGGTGTCGGCGCTCGATCCGCGGTAGACGAGGTAACCAGCGGCGCCGGCGGCGGCCGGCCAGGTCAGGGCGACCTTGTCGGTGTAGGCGCCGTCGCTGGCGGAAAGGGAGGCGGGGGCGGGCGGCGGTGGCGGCGTCGCGCGCCAGCCGGTGTTGGAGGGGCTGAAGCCGCTTTGCCCGTAGGCGTTGGTGGCCCTGACCCAGTAGTAATTGGTCTGGTTGACGGCGACGGCGGTGTCGTTGTAGCCGGTGACGGCGGACGCGCCGATGACGCTGGCCGCGCCGGTCGAGGCGCTCGACCCGCGGTAGACGAGGTAGCCGGCGGCGCCGGCGGCGGCCGACCAGGTCACGGCGACCTTGTCGGTATAGGCGCCGTCGCTGGCGGCAAGGGAGGCGGGGGGGGCAAAGGCGCGCCAGCCGGTGTTGGAGGGGCTGAACTCGCTGTAGATGTTGGAGGCCGCGACCGCCCGGGTCCAGTAGCAGTAGACCCGGGCCGGGACCGCCGAGGTGTCGTTGAAGTTCGTGCTGACGGCCATCCCGATCAGGCCGGGGGCGCCGGTGGCGCCGCTCTCGGCCCGGAACACCCGGTACAAACGGGCGCCTTCGCTGGCGCCCCAGGTCACGGTGACCTTGTCGGGATCGGCGCCGTCGCTGGCGGCGACGAAGGCCGGGGGCGCGAGGCCGCGCCAGCCGGTGTTGGAGGGGCTGAGGCCGCTGACGCCGTAATTGTTGGAGGCCGCCGCCCAGTAATAATAGACCCGGCCGGGAACCGCCGAGGTGTCATCCCAGCCGGTGGCGGCCGAGGCGCCGATCGCCTCGGCCTCATCCGCGACGTCATTGGTGCCGCGGGAGACGATATAGCCGAAGGCGCCGGCGGCGGCCGACCAGGTCACGGCGACCTTGTCGGTATGGGCGCCGCCGCTGGCGGCGAGGGCGGCGGGCGCCAAGGGAGCGTTGGTGAGGCCGCGGAAGCCCATATTGGAAACGCTCAAGGCGCTGACGGCCAGGGCGTTGGTGGCCTGCGCCCAGTAGTAGTAGTTCGTGCCCGGCACGGCGTTGGTGTCGTCGTAATTGGTGGAGGCCACGGAGGCGATGACGCCGGCGGCGTTGGTGTCCGCGCTCGGGCCGCGGTAGACGGCGTAACCCAGGGCGCCCGGGGAATCGGTCCAGGCGATCGCGACCTTGTCGGTGTAGGCGCCGTCGCTGGCGTCGAGGGCGGCGGGGGCGGAGAGCCCGAGAAAGCCGTTGTTGGATGCGCTCCAATCGCCGGCCCCGGCGGCGTTGGATGCCGCGACCCAGTAGAAGTAATTCGTGTTGTGCCCGGCGGTGGTGTCGTCGAAGCTGTGGGTGGCCGGCCAGCCGATGGCGCCGGCTGTGTTGGTGTCCGCGCTCGGGCCGCGGTAGACGATATAGCCGTCCGCGTTCGTCACCGCATCCCAGGCCAGGGCCACCCGGTCGGGAAAAATTCCCGGGCTGGCGGTCAGATTGGTCGGCGCCGAAGGCTGGGCCAACCCCGAGGCGGACAGGCCGCCGGCCAGCGCGGCGATCAGCCCGACCAGGCGGGGCGTGGATGAGAAGCGCGACATGGACGCAACCTCCTTGGTCAAACGGCCGGCCGGAGGGGCAAGCGCAACCCCGTCGTTCCATTGCCGTATTAGTTTAGTCAATCCCGGCCCGGCCGTCAAGCAGGCCGCCCCCGTTTCTTTTGTGTTGAATTCCTGCCTCGATCGGTGAGAATGCCCCGCGGATTGGCGTCCTTTGATGCGGGAGGCACGGACGTGGATAGGATGGCGCGCCTACTGGGCCGGCGACTGGGGATCTGTGTCCTGGCGGGAATTGTCCTGGCCGGCGGCGCGCCGGCCGCCGACTTTGACGACCTGCTGGAACGGCTCGGCCGGGAGCGGCCGCAAACCCGCGTGATTGACAAGGCGGGCGTGTTCTCAGAGCAGGAGCGGCAGGAGCTGAAGGCCAACCAGAACTTCATCGCCCTGCAGGACGAATTGGCCGGGACCGAGAACCGCATCTCGGTGGAGCGCCAGCGTTACAACGAGGCGGTGCGCGCGTTCAACATCGCGGTGGCCCAGTTTCCCGCCAGCGCAGTGGCCGCTTTCCGGGGGTTCAGCAAACGCGACGCCTATTTCCAATCGGCCGCGGACGCCAAAACGGCGCCCAAGGTCGAGTTTTAGCGCCTGCGCCATTAGACGCTTTCGGACCTGAACCGCGATCAGAAGCAAGAAAAGGATTAACCACGGAGGCACGGAGAAGAAGAGATGGCTTGAAATCGTGTTTTTGCACAGCAAAAAACCGATTTCAAGCCACGTTTATTTTGGAGCAGGAAGGGAGCCTACCCATCTCCCCTCCGTCTCCAAAGTGAACCCGTTTTGCCAAATTTGGGATTGGCGTTTCGCCAATCCAAAATTTGACAAAGGCTCCTCTTGTTGTCTGCCCTGCGAAGCGCCTTGGCGAAGCGGGGTCTTCGTGTCTCCGTGGTTGTATTCTTTTTTCATTGGGTTGCGGGCGTAAGCCTGCCTTAATTCCTTATCCTCCGGAAACCGCCATCAATAACGAGGAATCCCCGCGCCGTATCCGGGCTGCCGTATCCGGGCTTGAAGTCCGGCGGCGCCGGATGGTATAAATACGGTTTTGGCGCCCCGATCGCCGGCTGGCGCCGGGAAGGATACACCGCCTATGAAAGTGAAAGTGGAGAAAGCCGGACCGTGCCGGAAGCTGTTGAGCGTGGAACTGCCCGCCGACGCCGTGGCCAAGGAATATGACCAGGTCATCACCGCCTGGGCCGGCGCGGTTAGGATCCCGGGGTTCCGCAAGGGCAAGGCGCCCCGGTCCCTGGTGGAAACGCATTTCGCGAAGGAGATCGAGGAGGAAGTCAAGGAACGCCTGATCGCCGGATCCTATTCCGAGGCCCTCAAGCAGGAAAAAATCGATCCCGTGGCGATCCTGAACCTGGAGAGCCACCTGGCCAAGGGCCAGGCCCTGACCTACAAGGTCACCCTGGACGTGCCCCCGGAGTTCAAGCTGCCGAAGTACAAGGGGCTGGCCTTGAAATCCGAGCCCATGGCGGTGAGCGACGAGCGGGTCCAGCAGGCCCTGGATGAGATGCTCGACCAGTTTTCCAAGTATGAGCTGGTCGAAGGCCAGCCGGTCCAGAAGAGCGACCTGGCCCAAATCGATTACGAGGGAGCCTGCGAGGGCCAGCCGGAAGGCGGCCTGGAAAAACTGGCGGCCGGGCTGGGACAGGGCAAAGATTTCTGGGTCATGGCCGACGAGAACGCCTTCCTGCCGGGTTTCGACACCGGCCTGCTGGGCATGGCCGCGGGCGAGCAGCGCGAGGTCGCCGTGGCTTTCCCCGCCGAGTTCAAGGTCAAGGCGGTGGCCGGCCGCTCCGCCCGCTACCGCGTGACGCTCAAGGCGATCCGTCGGAAGAAACGCCCGACCCTGGACGCCGCCCTGCTCAAGGAGTTGCAGGCCGAGAGCGAGGACGCCCTGCGCGGCAAACTGCGCGCGGCCCTGGAGGAGGAAACCCAACGCCGCGAGCGGGAGCGGCTGAAGAACGAGATTTGCCGGCAGCTGTTGGCCCGGGCCGATCTCGACCTGCCGGCCACCGTGGTGGAGGAGGAGTCCCGGCGGCTCTTCGCCTCCACGGTGCGCGAAAACCTGGTGCGGGGGGTGCCCCGGGAGCGGGTCGAGCAGGAACGCGAGAAGATCCTGGCGGCGGCCCAGAAATCGGCCGGCGAAAAAGTGAAGCTGGACTACATCCTGCACCGCATCGCCGAGGAGGAAGGGGTCGCGGTGGACGAGACCGAGGTGGCTTCCGTGCTCCAGCGGATCGCGGCGCGTTCGCGCGTGACCGTCGAGGAGGCCCGGAAAGCGCTCGAAGAGAAGGAGGAACTCGAGTCCCTGCGCCACGAGGTCCGGATGAACAAGACCCTGGACCTGATCCTGACGAACGCCAGGGTCGGCGAGGAGGAAGGCTTTTTCAAGCGCCTGATGGGCAAGTGACCGGCCGCGGAGGCTGGTCCATACGAACATCCAACATTGAACATCGAACGTTGAAGGCGGGATATTGAAAATCAAAGACGGCCGGGATTGATTTCGCTTCGATGTTTGCGGGGCGCCTGTTTCTCTCAATGCCAATCGATCATCAGAGCGAGGAACCTATGACCATAAAGAATCAGATGCTGGTGCCGATGGTGGTGGAGCAGACCGGGCGCGGCGAACGCGCCTACGATATCTATTCGCGGCTGCTGAAGGACCGAATCGTCTTCCTGGGCAGCGCCATCAACGACGAGGTCAGCAGCCTGGTGGTTGCCCAGCTCCTGTTCCTGCAGGCCGAGGACGCCGGCAAGGAAATCAGCTTTTACATCAACTCGCCGGGCGGGTCCGTCACGGCCGGCATGGCCATTTACGACACCCTCCAGTTCGTCAAGTGCGACGTCGCCACCTACTGCGTCGGCCAGGCCGCCAGCATGGGGGCGGTCCTGCTGGCCGCGGGCACGCCGGGCAAGCGCTTCGCCCTGCCGAATGCCCGCATCATGCTCCACCAGCCCGCCGGCGGCACCGAGGGGGTGGCCGCCGACATCGGCATCCACGCCCGCGAAATCCTGCGCATCCGCGACGTGCTCAACGGGATCATCGCCCGCCATACCGGCAAGCCGGTCGAGACCGTGGCCAAGGACTCGGACCGCGATTACTTCATGTCGGCCGAGGAGGCTAAGGCCTACGGCCTGGTGGACGAGGTCATCGTCAGCCGCAAGGAGCCGGCCGGGAAGAAGTAGGGCGCCGGGTATCGCCGGGAGGTTGGGAGCGGTTGCCGGGCGCCGCCGGGGGGAACATCATGGCACGAAAGCAGATTCAGCATTGCGCGTTTTGCGGCCGTCCCCAGAACCAGGTGAAGCACCTGATCGCCGGGCCGGGGGTCCACATCTGCGACGCCTGCGTCGAGATGTGCGCCGCCATCATCCGGGAATCCCCAACCGGCGGCGCGGCGCCGGCCGCCGCCCTGCGCGTGCCGCCGCCGCACGAAATCAAGAAGCATCTCGACGCCTTCGTCATCGGCCAGGAGTATGCCAAGAAGGTGTTGGCGGTCGCCGTGCACAACCATTACAAGCGCCTGGACCAGAAGCGGCATTTTGAGCCCGACGATCCCCTGGCCCAGGTGGACATCCAGAAAAGCAACATCCTCCTGATCGGCCCCACCGGCAGCGGCAAGACCCTCCTGGCCCAGACCCTGGCCCGGGTGCTGGATGTGCCCTTCAGCATCTCGGACGCCACCCCCTTGACGGAGGCCGGCTACGTCGGCGAGGACGTGGAGACCATCCTGCTGCGCCTGATCCAGGCGGCCAACATGGACGTGGCCCGGGCGGAGCGGGGGATCATCTACATTGATGAGATCGACAAGATCGGGCGCAAGGCGGAGAACGTCTCCATCACCCGGGATGTCTCCGGCGAGGGGGTTCAGCAGGCCCTGCTGAAGATCATCGAGGGCACCGTCGCCAACGTCCCGGCCCACGGCGGCCGCAAGCATCCCCAGGAGCAGTTCATCCGCATCAATACCGAGGGCATCCTCTTCATCTGCGGGGGCGCGTTCGTCGGGCTCGAGGAGATCGTCGGCCGCCGCCGCGGCGTGCGGCAGGTCGGCTTCCGGAATGGGGGCGGCGGGGAGGCGGCGTCCGGCGGGAACCCGCGCGGCGGCGCCCCGGCCTCGGTCCTGGGCGCGGTGGAGCCCGAGGACCTGATCCACTTCGGCCTGATCCCCGAGTTCGTCGGGCGCCTGCCGGTCGTGGCTGTGCTGGACGAGCTGGGCGAAGGCGACCTGGTGCGCGTCCTGACCGAGCCGCGCAACAGCATGTGCCGCCAGTACGAGAAGCTCATGGCCATGGGCGGGATCAAGCTGACCTTCGCCCCCTCGGCCCTCCAGGAGCTGGCGCGCCTGGCCGTCCGGAAGAAGACGGGCGCGCGCGGGCTGCGCGCCATCCTGGAACGGGTGATGCTGGACATCATGTACGAGGCGCCGCTCAAGAAAAACGTCCGGGAATGCCGGATCACCCAGGCGGTGGTGGCCGGCCACGTCTCCGGGCTGGACCTTGAGGGGCCGGCGCCGGAAGGCAAAACCTCACCGGACGGGGGCGCGACTCCGGCCCGGGCGGACCCTGCGCGCCCCCCGGCGGCGCAACGGGCAGCGTCCTGATGGCTTGTTGCGCCCGGGGCGACAGGCCTTCAGGTTTCCTTCAGCGGGCCCGCCGGCCGGTTGTGCTCGTCCAGGACCAGGATCAAAGGCCGCTGGCGGCGGGCATCGTCCGTGGGCACCACGGCGAAGGTCAGGATGACCAGCTGGTCGCCCACGGCCCCGAGGTGCGCGGTGGGGCCGTTGAGGCAGATGACGCCCGAGCCGGCCGGGCCGGGAATGGCGTAGGTCTCGAACCGTTTGCCGTTGGCGAGGTTGGAGACCAGGAGCTTCTCGTAGGGCAGGATCCGCACCCGCTCCATCAGGTCGCGGTCAATGGTCAGGCTGCCCTCGTAATCCAGCTCGGCCTGGGTCACCCGCGCCCGATGCAGCTTCGACTTGAGCATGACGGAATACATAGTAGGCCTCGTGCGCACTCGTTGTTAAAGGTGTTTTGTTGGGCGGGCCGGCCCGCCACGTGTATTTTGGAATCGGCGGGAAATCCCGCAAGCGGGACGTTCCCGCCCTACAATTTGGAATGCCATTTTGTTGGGCGGGCCGGCCCGCCGGGCGCGTTTTGGAATTGGTGTTTAACTCTAACAGGCGGCGAGTGGAACAGCAAGCGCAAACGATCCGTTGGCGGGTGAGGATGGCAGCCTGGCGGCGCGCGGCCGTGTTTGCCGTCCTTGGCCTGCTGGCGGCCAGGGGGATCGCCGCCGAGGTATCCCTCACTCTGCTCTACACGGCGGACCTGCACGGCCATTTCGAGGCAACCGCCGCCGGGGGGGACGCCGCGCTTTCCGGGGGCCTGCTGCGCTGCGCCGCGCTGATCCGCGCCCTCCGGGAACAGGAGCCCAACCTCCTGCTCCTGGACGGCGGCGACCTGTTCCAGGGCACGGCGGCCGGCTACCTGGACCGCGGCGACACCGTCATGTCGGCGGTGCGGATGCTGGGCTACGACGCCCTCGTGCCCGGCAACCACGAGTTCGACTGGGGGGCCGCCAACCTGCTCCGCCTCTACCGCCAGGGGGGCATTCCCGTGCTGGCGGCCAATCTCCGCCCGGCGGCCGGCGGCGGCCGGGACGCGCCGCCGTGGCAGCCGTTCCTGATCAGGGAGCTGTCGGGCGTGCGCGTGGCCGTGGTCGGCCTGGCCAATCCGCTGACCGCTTCCTGGATCCGGCCCCGGCTGCTGGACGGCCTGGAGTTCCAGGGCTCGGTGGCGGCCCTCCGGCGCATCCTGCCGGCCGTGCGCCAGCAACAGCCGGACGTGCTCGTGCTGGCGGCCCACCAGGGCTGGCGCCGCTGGGGCGACAACCCCGCCAACGAGATCAATGCCATCGCCCGGGCGTTCCCGGAATTCGACGTGATCCTGGGCGCGCACTCCCACCAGGCCGTGGAAAGCGCGGAGGTCAACGGCGTGCTCTATGTCCAGCCCGAGTGCCACGGGCGCTGGCTGGCGAAAGTCAGCCTGCGGGTGGACCCGGCGCGGCGCCGCGTCACCTGGCGGCGGTCGGAGCTGCTGGCCGCCGGGCCCGGGGTCGCGCCCGACCCCATCCTTGCCCGCGCCTGCGCCGGCGCGCTGGCCGGGGCCCGCGAGGTTTTGGACCGCGAGGTCGGGCGGGCCGCCGCGGACCACGAGGCGGCGTCGCGCTATCCCGGCCAGTCCCGGGTGCAGGCCCTGATCGCCCGCGCGATCGCGGAGGCGACGGGGGCGGAGGTGGTGTTTCACGGGGCGCTCTCCGAGGCCGCCCTACGCCGGGGGCGGATCCGCATGCGCGACCTCTGGCGGATCGTGCCCTACGAGAACACGCTTGCCGTGGCCGCGCTGACGCCGGACGAGCTGCGGGAGATCCTGGAGGAAAACAGCCGCTTCCTGAAATCGGAGCAGTTCCGGGGCGTGTACGGGATCGTTTACGACCTGCGCCCTTCCCGGCCGGAGGGCGACCGGGTCAGCCGCCTGCGCCTGGCGGACGGCCGCGAGCCGGAGCCCGACCGGCGCCTCCGGGTGGCCTTCAACAGCCACGACCTGGCCTCGGCCGGCGGGCGCTTCCCGCGTCTGCGGGAGATTGCGGAGCGGCCGTCATCCCGGCTGGAGGAAACCGACCTGGACACCCGCGAAGCGGTCCTGGCCTATATCCGGAAACACACGCCCCTGGACGTGCCGGCCGAGGAAGGCGCGCGCTTGGCCAAGGGGAAATGACCGCCCCGCGTTCCGCCTGGCCGGCGGGCAGGCCTGGCGCGGCACAACCAGCGCCGCTGTTCGCCGTTCATGAAGGCAACAATCCGGCCCGGTTCCCGAAACAAAGAATCGCGCGATCGGTTCTGGCGGTCCGGGGTCCGGCCTGGTATAGTGCTGGGTTGGCGTGGTGTGCTTGGCTGCCGGAATCCAGCGTATGAACGGCGAATGGATCACCATCGCGGGCGCCCGCGAGCACAACCTGAAGAACATCACCGTGCGGCTGCCTGAGCGGCTCCGGCAAGTCCTCGCTGGCCTTCGACACGCTCTTCGCGGAGGGCCAGCGCCGCTACGTGGAGAGCCTCTCGGCCTACGCCCGCCAGTTCCTCGACCAGATGCAGAAGCCGGAAGTGGATTTCATCGAGGGGCTGGCCCCGGCGATCGCGATCGAGCAGCGCACCGCCGGCTCCAACCCGCGCTCGATCGTGGCCACCAGCACCGAGATCCATGACCACCTGCGCCTGCTCTTCGCCCATGTCGGACGCCAGCATTGCCCGTCCTGCGGCCAGCGGGTGGCCCGGCAGACGGTCCAGGAAATGGTCGAGCGCCTCCTGCTCCTCCCGGTGCGCACGAAGCTGGCGCTCCTGGCGCCCCTGGTCCGCGCCCGGAAAGGCCGGCACGAGGAGGTCTTCGAAGGCCTGCGCCGGCAGGGATTCGTCCGCGCCCGGGTGGACGGAACCCTGCTGGAGCTGGAGGCGGTCCCCGAGCTGGACCCCAAGAAGGCGCACAGCATTGACGTGGTGGTGGACCGCCTGGTGATCACCCGGCTGATCCGTCCCCGCCTGACCGACTCCGCCGAGCTGGCCCTGCGCCAGGGGAACGGCCTCATGATCGCCCTGCACGAGGAGGGCGGGCGCTGGCGGGAAACGCTGTTCTCGGAGAAGCACGCCTGCCCGGCCTGCGGAATCAGCTTCGAGCAGCAGACCCCGCGCCACTTCTCGTTCAACAGCCCCTACGGCGCCTGCCCGGCCTGCGCCGGGCTGGGCATCCGCCTGGTGTTCGACGAGGACCTCGTCGTGCCGGACAAGGCCCTGTCGATCGAGGACGGGGCCATCCACGCCTGGCGCCGCGGCGGGCGGCGGCTGATCATCTACTACAACGGCCTGCTGCGGGCGGTGGCCAAACACTACGGGTTCGACCTGGCCACGCCCTTCAAGGATTTGCCCGAGCGCATCCGGCGCATCCTGCTGCACGGTTCCGGCGACGAGGCCCTGGCCTTCGGCTTCTGGCGCGGGGGAGGCTGGCGCCAGTACCACAAGCCGTTCGAGGGGGTGCTTCCCAACCTGGCCCGGCGCCACGCGGAGACCGAGAGCGAGTTCACCAAGAAACGCCTGGAGCAGTACATGGGCCGGCGCCCCTGCGCCGTCTGCCAGGGCGCCCGCCTGAAGCCGGAGATCCTGGCCTGCACGGTCGGCGGCAAGTCCATCGTGGAGGTCTGCCGGCTGCCGGTGCGGGAGGCCCAGGCCTTTTTCGCCCGGCTGCCCCTGGACGAGCACGAGCAGCGGGTGGCGCGCGAGGTGGTCAAGGAAATCACCCAGCGCTTGAAGTTCATGGCCGACGTCGGCCTGGACTACCTGACCCTGGACCGCGAAAGCGCGACCCTCTCGGGGGGCGAGGCCCAGCGCATCCGCCTGGCCACCCAGATCGGGTCCGGCCTGGTCGGCGTGCTCTACGTGCTGGACGAGCCCAGCATCGGGCTCCACCACCGCGATAACCAGCGCCTGCTGCGCACGCTCCAGAGCCTGCGGGACCTGGGCAACACCGTGATCGTGGTCGAGCACGACGAGGACATGATCCGCCAGGCCGACTACCTGGTGGACCTCGGACCCGGCGCGGGCCGCCACGGCGGCGAGGTGGTGTTCGCGGGCCCGCCGCGGGACCTGCCGGCGGCGCCGCGCTCGCTCACCGCGCGCTACCTGGACGGTTCCCTCAGGATCGAAATCCCGGACCGGCGCCGCGCGCCGTCCGCCGGCTGGCTGACGATCGTCGGGGCGCGCGCCAATAACCTGAAGAACATCACCGTCAACCTGCCGCTGGGCCTGCTGGTCTGCGTGACCGGCGTCTCGGGCAGCGGCAAGAGC
>CAZVVD010000112.1:0-11971 GCA_964630555.1 uncultured Verrucomicrobiota bacterium
ACGTGGGCGGCCTGCCGCCGGACCTGACCTTCGAGCTGATCGAGCCCCTGCGCGAGCTGTTCAAGGACGAGGTGCGCGCCCTGGGCCGCGAGCTGGGCCTGCCGGAGGCCATCGTCAACCGCCAGCCGTTCCCCGGCCCGGGCCTGGCCGTGCGCATCGTGGGGGAGGTGAACGCCACCCGGGTCAGGCTCCTCCAGCAGGCCGACCTGCGGGTTCAGGAGGAAATGGAGCGCTACGACGGCCGCCACAGCCTCTGGCAGTGGTTCACCGTGCTCCTGCCGGTTTTCAGCGTGGGGGTCATGGGCGACGGGCGCACCTACGAAAACACCGCCGTCCTGCGCGCCGTGACCAGCCTGGACGGCATGACCGCGGACTGGGCGCGCCTGCCCGCGGACCTGCTGGCGCGCATTTCCAACCGGATCATCAACGAGGTCCGGGGCATCAACCGGGTGGTCTACGACATCAGCTCCAAGCCACCGGCCACGATCGAGTGGGAATGACTGTCCGCCCGAGGCGGGCAAACAGTCATCAACTGGAATGGCATTGAGAATAGAAATCGGATTGAAGCGCGGCGTCCATGACGCCCGGGGGCACGGCGTCAAGGCCAGGGCCGCCCGGGCGCTCCGCCTGGACCTGAAGTCGGTCCAGACCCGGACGGTGTATAAAATCGACGCCCGGCTGGACCGGTCCGAGATGAAGGCGGTCCGGGCCGCGTTCACGGACCCGGTCATCGAAACCTCGGCCGCCGGGCGCCTGCGCCCGCCGCGGGCCCGCTCTGCCGAAGCGGCCGCTGCGAAGGCCGGATTCGACTGGCTGATCGAGGTGGGGTTCAAGCCGGGGGTCACGGACAACGTCGGCCGGACGGCGCGCACGGCGCTGGGCGACGCGCTCGGCCGGACCCTGGAGCCCGGCGAGGACGTCTACACGGCGATCCAGTATTTCGTGCGCGCCCCCCTCAAGAAGAGGTCAGAGACCAGTGATCGGAGGCGCAGAGGTCAGAGATCAGAGCCTCAGATGGCGGAGGACAGAGAGCAGAACGCGGAACACCTGACGCGCGGGCAGATCGAACGCCTGGCCAGGGACCTGCTGGCCAATCCCCTGATCGAGTCCATCCAGGTCTTTTCGGAGGCGGAGTGGGCGGCGCACCCGGTGGATGAAAGCGTCCCCGCTATCCGCGAGCCGCCGGCGCCCGAGGTGCGGACGTTCGACCTCCGGGGCTCGGACGCCGACCTGCTGCGCATCAGCCGGGAGCGCATCCTCTCCCTCAGCCTCGACGAAATGCGGGCCGTCCGCGATTACTTCGCCTCGCCCGCGGTTCGCGCCGCCCGCCAATCCCTGGGCCTGCCGGAGCCGCCGACCGACGTCGAGGTGGAATGCGCGGCCCAGACCTGGTCCGAGCACTGCTGCCACAAGGTGTTCGCCGCGCGGATCCATTACGTGGACGAACAGGGCCGGGAGCGGACGATCCATTCCCTCTTCAATACCTACATCAAGGCGGCCACGCGCAAGATCGCCGAGTCGGTTCCCTGGCTGGTCTCGGTCTTCACCGACAACGCGGGGATTATCCGCTTCAACGAGCGCCTGCACCTGGTGTGCAAGGTCGAAACCCACAACAGCCCCTCGGCGCTGGACCCCTACGGCGGGGCCATGACGGGCATCGTGGGGGTCAACCGCGACCCGATGGGAACCGGCATGGGGGCGGCGCTGCTGTGCAACGTCTGGGGCTACTGCCTCGGCTCCCCCTTCTTCGACGGCCAGCCGCCGGAAGGCCTGATGCATCCCCGCCGCATCCGCGACGGCGTGCACCAGGGGGTCATCGAGGGCGGCAACCAGAGCGGCATCCCCTGGATGCGCGGCTGGGAACTCTTCGACGACCGGTTCATCGGCAAGCCGCTGATCTTCTGCGGCACCGTCGGCGCCCTGCCGGTCGCGCTCCAGGGAAGGCCCTCGGAACGCAAGGAAGTGCGGCCCGGCGACGCCATCGTCATGCTGGGCGGGCGGATCGGCAAGGACGGCATCCACGGCGCGACCTTTTCGTCCGAGGAACTCCGGGCGGAATCGCCGGTCCAGGCCGTCCAGATCGGCGACCCGATCATCCAGCGGATGATGTATGAATTTCTCATCGAGGCCCGCGATCTCGGCCTGTACCGCTGCCTCACCGACAACGGCGCCGGCGGCCTGAGCTGTTCGGTCGGCGAAATGGGCCGGATGAGCGGCGGGGCCGAGCTGGACCTGGCCCGCGCGCCGCTCAAATACCAGGGGCTGAAGCCGTGGGAAATCCTGGTCTCCGAGGCCCAGGAGCGCATGACCCTGGCCGTGGCGCCCGGCCAGGTCCCCGCTTTCCTGGACCTGGCCCGGCGCCGGGACGTCGAGGCCACCGTGCTGGGCACGTTCACCGACTCGGGCTGCTTCCTGGTCCGGCACGGCGAGCGCGTCGTGGGTCGGCTGGACATGAACTTCCTTTACAAGGGCTGTCCGGTCCTGTCGCTGGAGGCCCGCTGGACCCCGCCGCAGGTTCCGCCCCCGAAGCCCCTGCGCGGCGGGAACCGGACCCGCGCGCTCCGCGACCTGCTCGCCAGCCTGAACATATGCTCCCGGGAATTCAAGAGCCGCCAATACGACGGCGAGGTCAAGGGCCTGAGCGCGATCAAGCCTTACGTCGGGGCATTCAGCGACCTGCCCGCCGACGCCACCCTGATGCGGGTGGAATACGGCAGCCGGGAAGGCGTGCTCCTGGCCGAGGGCATCAACCCCTTCTATTCCGACCTCGACACCTACTGGATGATGGCCGCGGCCATCGACGAGGCCGTCCGCCGGATCGTCAGCGCCGGCGGCCGGCTGGGCCTCATCGCCGGGCTCGACAACTTCTGCTGGCCCGACCCGGTGTTTTCCGAGAAAACACCGGATGGACACTACAAGCTGGCCCAACTGGTCCGGGCCAACCAGGCCCTTTACGACGTCACCACCGCCTACAAAGTCCCGTGCATATCCGGGAAGGACAGCTGCTCGAACGACTCCACCCGCGGCGGGCGGAAGATCTCAATCCCGCCCACGGTCCTGTTTTCCTCTCTCGCCCCCCTCCGGGACATCGGCCAGGCCGTGACCATGGATGTCAAGAAGGCCGGCGACCTAATCTACGTCATCGGCCTGACGCGGAACGAACTGGGCGCCTCGGCCTTCCACCGCCTGCTGGCGGAGCGGCAGGGCGCGCCCGGTCGGTGCGGCGGAAACGTCCCGCGCCTGGACACCGCGGCCGCCCTGGCGCTCTACGCCGCCATGAACCGGGCGGCCGAGGCCGGGCTCCTGCGCTCCTCGCACACCCCCACCCGCGGCGGCCTGGCGGTCGCCTGCGCACTCGCGGCCCTCGGCGGCAACCTCGGCGCCGAGGTCGACCTGGCCGGGGCCCCAGCGGAGGGCGCGCTTTCGGACGACGCCCTACTCTTCTCCGAGTCCAACAGCCGGTTCGTGGCCACCATCGCGCCGGAACGCGCCGGCCAACTGGAAGGGATTTTCCGCGGCCTGCCTTGCGGACGGGTCGGAACAGTGACCCGGGAAAGGATCCTGAAAATCACCGGACCCAAGGGGCGCCGGCTGGTCGAATCGGACCTGGCGCCGCTGAGGAAGGCGTTCAAGGGAACCTTGCATGGGATTTAGGACCGTGATTTTTTCGAGCAAGCCACACTCTAATGCGTGTGTCTTTAGGTGGGGCGAGGCGTCTCTGGCCTACTCCGCCCTAGCAAGGCCTACGGCTACGAAGGCCGGACCGAGCCGTCCTTTCTGTTGCGGCTCAGCCTGAGGCTTCGCCCCACCGCGAAATTTGTTATGAATCAGCATTCTAAGCCGCCCGTTCTGATCATCACCGGCTACGGCGTGAACTGCGAGGCCGAATCCCAGGTTGCCTGGGAGCTGGCCGGCGCGGCGCCGCGCCGGGTGCATCTCCACGACCTGCTGGAGACCCCGGCCCGCCTGCGCGAGTTCAAGGCACTGATGTTGATCGGGGGGTTTTCGTTCGGCGACCACCTGGGCTCCGGGCGCGTGTTGGCCCTGCACCTGAAGTCACGCCTGCGGGACGAGCTGGAGGATTTTATCGGCGCCGGCGGCCTGATCCTGGGCGTGTGCAACGGGTTCCAGGTCATGGTCAAGCTCGGGCTCCTGCCCGGGCTGGACAAGGACTACTTCACGCAGACCGTCACCCTGATGCACAACGACTGCGGCGCGTTCCAGAACTTCTGGGTCACGCTGGGCTTCGAGAAGGGGTCGCCCTGCGTTTTCACCCGCGGGCTGGAGCGGATGGACCTGCCCATCCGGCACGGCGAGGGCAAGATCTTCACCCGCGACCAGCGCCTGCTGGCGCGGATCGAATCCGAGCATGGCGTCGCCTGCCGGTATATCGATCCCGCGAGCGGCGAGCCAACCCAGAAATTCCCGGCCAATCCCAACGGATCGCTGAACGCCATCGCGGGCCTGTGCGACCCCAGCGGCAGGATTTTTGGGCTGATGCCCCACCCTGAGGCTTACCTGTTCCCGGAAAACCATCCCCACTGGCAGCGGCAGAGGCTGGAAGGCACGCTACCGGCGGAGGGCGCGGGTCTGAAATTGTTCCGCAATGCCGTGGAATTCCTGGCGGGTTAGCCCACGTTTTTCAACCGCGCAGGGATTGCCTCCCGCCAGGCGCGGCTCAGTTTCGTCAGCGGCAGGTCGATGGCGGCCCGGCCGCGGACGCGGATCGTCAACCTTCCGCCGCCCACCCGGCCGAGGACCTGGCAGGGCACCGCGTGTTTCTTGGCGATCCTCGCCAAGGCCGCCAGGTCGGCAGCTTTCAACGACAGCACGATGCGGGAGGGCGCTTCGCCGAACAGAATCTCGTCCAGCCGGCGGTTGCCGGCAGCCAACTCGTCCAGCCGAACCTCCGCGCCCAGCATCTTGCCGGCCTTGGCGATGGACGCCTCGGCCAAGGCGACCGCCAGGCCGCCCTCCGCGCAATCGTGGGCCGAACGAATCATCCCCGCCTCGATCGCCTCCAAGGCCGCCCGCTGGACGGCTTTTTCGAGCTTCAGGTTGATGCGCGGATTGCCCCGCTTCAGTCCGTGCGCCAGCTGCAGGTACTCGCTTCCCGCCAGGCTGGCCCGCTGGGCGCCCAGGAGGACGATGGCATCGCCCGCGCGCTTGAATTCCTGGGTCACGTGCCGGCCCACATTCGCGATCAAGCCGACCATGCCCACCAGCGGGGTCGGATCGACCGCGCCCTTGGGATTTTCGTTGTAAAAACTCACGTTGCCGCTGACCACCGGCGTATCCAGCGCCCGACAGGCCCGGGCCAGGCCGGCGATGCACTCGGCGAACTGCCAGTAGTTGCCCGGCTTCATCGGGTTGCCGAAATTCAGCCCGTCGGTGATCGCCAGCGGCCGGCCGCCGCTGCAGACCACGTTGCGCGCGGCCTCCGCCACCGCCATCATCGCGCCCTGGCGCGGATTGAGATAGCAGTAGCGCCCGTTACAGTCCACGCTGATGGCCAGCGCCTTCCGGGTGCCCCGGATTCTGATCACCGCGGCATCCGATCCCGGTCCCACCGCCACCGCGGCCTTGTCCCGATGCGTGAACGCCCGGCAGGCCGATTCCTTGCTGGCGATCGTGGGGGAGTCGAGCAGGCGCAAGAGCGCCTGGTTGCAGTCGGCCGGTTGCTTGAGCGCGGCGCAATCCAGGGACTGGGCTGTTTTCAAATAGTCCGGCCGGCGGCGCTCCCGGTCATAGAGCGGCGCCTGCTTCGTGAGAGCGTCCGGCGGAATTTCGCACACCACCGCGCCGTTGTCCTTAACGCGCATCAGCCGGTCGCCGGTGACCCGGCCGATTTTCACCGCGGCGACCCGCCACTTCTTCAGGATGCGCAACACCCGCGCCTCCTGTTTTTTTGACACGATGGCCAGCATGCGCTCCTGGGACTCGGACAACAGCACCTCGTAGGGGCTCATCCCTTTTTCGCTGCGGGGAACCAGGGCCACGTCGATTTCGATGCCCAGCCCGCTCCGGGAAGCCGTCTCACACGAGGAGCAGGTGAGCCCGGCCGCGCCCATATCCTGCATGCCCACGACCAGTTTCCCGCCGATCAGCTCGAGACAGGCCTCCCGCAGGCGGCGCCCCAATTCCGGGTCGCCGATGGCCACCGCGCTCTTGGCCTTGGATTCCGCGGTGATTTCCTTGGAGGCGAAACTGGCGCCGCCCACGCCATCCCGGCCGGTGGCCTTGCCGATGTAATAGACCGCGTTGCCCACGCCGGAGGCGGCGCCCCGGACGATGTCGGCACGCCTGACCAGGCCGACCACAAAGGCGTTCACCAGGGGATTGCCCTCGTAGCACGCGTCGAAATAGGTGTCGCCGCCCACCACGTTGATCCCGGCGGCGTTGGCGTAGTGGGCCAGTCCCCGGATCACCTCCTTGAACAGCCACTTGACTCTGGGCGACTCCAGGCTGCCGAACCGCAAGGCGCCCAGCCCGGCCACCGGCCGGGCACCCATGGTGAAAATATCCCGCAGGCAGCCGCCGATGCCCGTGGCCGAGGCCTCGAACGGCTCCACGGCCGAAGGGTGGTTATGCGATTCCATCTTGAAGGCCACGCCCAGGCCGTTGCCGATATCCACCACGCCGGAATTTTCCTCGCCGGCGCCCACCAACACCCGCTTGCCCCGGGTGGGGAAGAGCTTGAAAAGCTTGCGCGAATTCTTGTAGCTGCAGTGTTCCGACCACATCGCCGAAAAAACCCCCAGCTCGGTGAAGTTCGGCTTCCTCCCCAGCAGCGCGATAATGCGCTTGAATTCATCGGCGGTAAGCCCCATCTTCTGGGCCAGTCCGGCATCGACTTTGACTTCGGCTTCCATGACCGTGTCTCCTTGGATTGACGTCCGTCCTGCCCGGCGGCTGGCCGGCAAGCGGGAATTTGGATTGCACTCTTTGGGCTGCGGGCTCGGTTCGCATTAGACACCAAGACCGGCGGCAAGCAAAGAAAAAAAAGCGGCGCCACCCGCATGATCGCGATCATCGATTACAAGGCCGGCAACCTGGCCAGCGTGCGCCTGGCCTTCGAGCACCTGGGCATCCCGGCGCGGATCACCCAGGCTCCGGCCGAGATCCTCAAGGCCGACCGCGTGGTCTTCCCGGGGGTGGGCTCGGCCGGGGCCGCCCGCCGGAACCTGGACGCCCTGGGCCTTTCCGGCGTTCTGCAGACCGTGGCCGAGGGCGGCACGCCGTTTCTGGGCATTTGCCTGGGCATGCAGATTCTCTTCGACGCGCTGGAGGAGGACGGTGGCGTGCGGGGCCTGGGGCTGATTCCCGGGGGGGTACGGCGTTTCGCGGCCGCCGATCCGCGGGACAAGGTGCCCCAGATCGGCTGGAACGCCGTGGCGTTCACGCGCCCCCACCCCGTGTTCGCCGGGATCGCGGACGGGAGCGAGTTCTATTTCGTGCACAGCTACTACCCGGCGCCGGACCGGGCCGGGGACATTCTCGGCGAAACCGACTATGCCGGAATCCGCTTCGCCTCGGCGGCGGGAAGGGGCAGCCTGGTGGCCACCCAGTTCCATCCTGAAAAATCGGGACGCATCGGCCTCCGGGTACTTGAAAACTTCAGCCGCTGGAATGGGAAGTAACCCCACGGCCCTGCGGAACCGTTGAACCAAGGTGTTTTGACCGCGGATAGCGCTGATGGTCGCGGATTAAAACTGGATAGGTCCATTCAAATTGATCTAATTTGTTTACCGTATCCGTGCCCATCCGCGTAATCCGCGGTTGATTTTCTTCGTATTGCGAACATAGCCTGCATGGGAAAGGACCCGTAATGGCCTGGCGCCTTGATCACAGCGTGGTGAGGGGCGAACTCGACAGCCGCGAACGGGGCCGGGTGACCGGCCGCATCTGGCTGGCCGGACGCACCGGCCCCATCCGCCTGGAACTCGAGGGCAATCCCTGGCGGGACCTCGCCGGCTGCCTGGTGCAGTTCACGAATCCGGCGCCGAAGGAAGGGGACGCCGTGGACCTCAACGCCTGCCAGCGGGGAGCGGTGGGCGACATCACCGGCTCGCGGAAGGTCCGCGTCCCGGACGTGCCCATTGAGGAAATGATGCGGCTTTCCAGGGAAGGCAAGAAGTTCCCCGAGCACATGGGCAACTGCCTCACCATCGAATGGTTCAGCCAGGCCAACGGCCGGGTCGTCATCGAGAGCACGGACTACCAGGTCACGGTCTCAGCGCCCGGCTGGAAAATGACGGCGGAAGAGGAGCAGGCCCAGTTTAAAAGCAACCGGCAGGCCCTCCGCGCTTTCCTGGAAAACCTCGCCGGCCCGCGCCCGGACGAGGACTCCGGCGGGGACGAGGACCCCGGGACCCCGGAACCGTCCAAGCCGATGAACGAGTTCGAGTGGGAAAAGTTCATGAAGGAGAGCGACAAGCGCACCGACCGCTACATGGAACTGCTGAAAAAATACGAGGACCATCCCGACCGCGAGAAGCTGGTGGCGCGCGAGATGGGCTGGGACACGATCGAAGAAGCCCTGGAAGCCGGGGAGCGCGGGCTACCCGGCACGGAAGAGGATGAACCGCCGGAAGCGCCGGCCTGGAAAGAGGACGAGGACGGAGACATGACGCCCAACCCGCTCACCGAGGGCGTGGACTGGGTGCGCGACGAGCACGGCCACCTCCAGCATCCGCTCGTCCTGCGCACCATCGGCGTGGTCATGGCCATGTGGCACGCCTGTGACGAGGCGGGGCTGCTGGGCGAGCCGGGCAGCCCGGAGGTCCAGGAGATGCTGTTCCAGACGCAGACGACGGGAGCCAAGCTGGCAGGCGGGCTGAACTCCCTGGCCTACGACACGGCGCCCGAGGGCGGATTCGTGGTAGCCTGCCTGAAGCGCGCGCTCACCTATCTGCACAAGGCCATCGGGCTGGCGGACACACCCTCCGTCAAATCCGCGGCGCCGGCCAAAGAGCTGGCTCATTTCCGCCAGGATCTTTTCGCGATCCGGACGGAAATCCTCCGGCTCATGGAACGCTACCGCGCCGCTCCCGGATGAACGGCGAAGCGCCATCTGGCGTCGCCTTCGGCGTGGCGTCGTTCTTCCTCCACCTTCAACCTTCCACCCTCCACCTCACCGCGCGCGGATGACCGTCCCCGGCCCCTGGATGCGCCAATAGATGGTGCCGGGTTCCCCGTTCCGATATCCGATGCCGTTGGTCGCCGCGCAGGCGCCCAGCCAATGATTATACACGCAACGGACCGCGATCCGGCCGCCGCCGCCGCCGCCGCCCTTGGTGGGCGCGGCACCCCCGTCGCCCCCGTTGGCCCGGATCAGTCCGGTTCCTGCGATACACTCGCACCGGAGATTGATGCCACCGCCCGATCCGCCTCCGCCGCCGTCGCCGCCCCCCGTCTGGCCGTTCGCCGTCAAGGTTCCATCAAGGGTTATTGTCCGGCTCGCGATCACTTGGATATAACCACCCCCGGCTCCTCCCAAGGGCCCAAAATACCCGCCGCCGCCACCGCTGCCACAGTCCGCTGGAGCGTTCGACGACCCATACGATTCGCCGCCCGGACGCCCGCTTGACGAGTCTCCACCCTGCCCGCCATAGCCGGCGCCCGATCCATAGCCGCCTCTATATCCATGCCCCGAACCATACCCATCGTCATGCCCGGTGGTCCCGCCGGCATAACCGCCGTAATCGGCGTTGACCGTGCTGTTCAGCGACCCCATGAAATCCCGCACCACAAACGCATCGGGCGGAATCCCCGACGTGGGGTTGCAATAGGAATACACGGTCGAAGTTCCCAAAATGAAATCTTGGATATTGGTGAACCCGGCGCCCTCGTACACGTAGAGCGTTGAATTGCCGATGAAACTGGCATCCCTGCCGCCCAAATCCATGGACGCATCCTGGCGCATCCGGACCCATGAGCTCCCGTTCGCTGACAGGTTGCCGTTGGTCACAAAGGCGGATGCCGCGGGTTTCAGAGTCAGGCTCGAGCCCGACGCCAGCGCCAGGCTGGCGCAGGACAGGACCCCGTTGCTCCCCAGCTCAATCCCGGCCCTGTTCCCCGAAACCTGGATGGCGTTCGTGACGTTCATCCGGAAACCCGGCCATAAGACCGCCAGCGTGTTGACGTTGGTCAGGGTCCAGTCCCCGGGGCTCCAGTTGGTGGTCATCAGTTCCAGGCCGCCGGTCCACAATTCCGGCAACACGCCCTGGTACTGGCTCAGCCACAGCGTCCCCGGCCGGCCCGCCTGGTATCCGCTGCCGCCGGAAGCCTCGTATCGGACCGCGCAGTTCGTCGCCTGGTTGAAGGCCACAGCAATGCGTCCGCCTCCTCCGCCGCCCGCCTTATCAGGCAACCCGCCTCCGTTCCCGCCCCTGGCGCTAAGCAATCCCGAGCCGGCGAAGGTGTCACCAGCGATAAAAATCCCCCCGCCCGAGCCACCGCCCACCGCGTCGCCGCCCCCCGCCTGCCCGTTGGCCGTCACGACCCCGTCGAGGGCGACCCTCCCGCTGGCCTCAATGCAAATCCAGCCGCCCCCCGCGCCGCCGCTGGGATTGCGGGTCGTGCTCCCGCCCCCGCTACCACAGTCCGCCGGCGCATTGCTGGAACCATAAATAAATCCGGCGCCCGACCGATCGCTTCCCGCTCCACCCTGGCCGCCATAGCCTCCGCCCTCTCCATAACTGCCGCCAACCCCGCCGCCCGGCCCGCAGCCGTTGCCGGAACCAGGCCCCCTCGGGTACCCGGCATAATCCGCGTTGATCGCGGCGCCGCCGGACGACACCTCCAGGTTGGTGCACACGATCCACACCCGGTTATCCGGAAGCCACCCGTCCGCCCCATTCGTGTCCGTGTTCGTCGCGTGCGTGATCTTCCCGCTGGCCCCCGCCACCGTCAGGTTGCTGGCGGTGAGGATCGTGTTCGTGCCCTGGAACGTCAGGGTCGCATTGGAAACCAGCAGCGAGAGTACGGAGGCGCAGTCCGAGAGCGTCACGGTCACGGCGGAGGTGATGCTGGCTGCATCGAATTCCCCGGGCGCGCCCGGCGGCGACCAATGCTCGGCGCTGTACCAGTTTGAACTCGCGCCCACCCAGACCTTGTCGCCTCCCGTGTCGGACGCAAAATTCGCCTGGATCGAACGGACCTGGTCCATGGTCAGCGTCACGGGATTGCTGGCACGGTCAGCAAAGGGCACATCCCCCGACCAAAACGTGAAGTGAAAGCCGCCGGACGGGTTCGCCCGGACGACCACCTGCGTACCGTTCGTATACCATCCGGTCTTATCGGCCTCCAGGCCGCCGTTCGGCCCTGAGGTTGTCGTAAGATGGTACTGGTTCGTCCACAGCCAGGTGAGAGTTGAATCGCTCGTCATCGTGAACCAGACCTGGGTGCCGGGTCCGCTGGCAGGCACGCTGTCGGTTCCAGTCCAGCCGATGCAGCCATAGCGAACGCCATCGGCTTCGTCGGCCGGACTGTTCACGCTGTTCGTGACCACGGCGTTCGACGCCACGCCACTCGATCCGTAGTTCAGGGGCGCCGGGATGCCGCGCTGCGCTGGACTGCCTTTGATCCGCAACTCCAGGTAGCCCTCCTGCAAGGCGCAATAGACCGTTCCCGAGCCGCCGGGCTGATAACCAGCGCCGTTGGTCGCCGAATAGTCGCCATAAAAATTATTATAGACATAGCGCACCGCGATCCGCCCGCCGCCGCCCCCGCCGCCCTTGTTGGGCGCGGCATACCCGGCGCCCCCGTTGGCCCGGATGAGTCCCGCGCCTTCCACCGTTTCGCCAAGAAGGTAGATTCCGCCCCCGGACCCACCGCCACCCCCGTCGCCTCCGCCCGCCTGGCCATTCGCCGTCAGCGTGCCGTTCACGTTGATGGTGCGACTCGCCACGACCCGGATGTACCCCCCGCCCGCTCCGCCCGATCCCCCCCCATAGGGTCGCCCGCCGCC
>CAZVVD010000113.1:0-11928 GCA_964630555.1 uncultured Verrucomicrobiota bacterium
AGCCGCGCATGCCGTCGCCGGAAACGGTGGCGTCGATCGTGATGGGCTGGTTGGCGCTGGTCTGGACAAAAACGCCCTCCAGCTGGTCGCCGTGCATTTCGCCGGAAAAGTTCAGGTAGGTGTTCGGCTTGGCGACCAGGGCGGTGACGTATTTGCCGTCCTGCTGGAACTCCACCTCGGATTTTCCCGGCCAGATGCCGCTCACCGTCCAGAGCCCGGCCACGTTCGCGGGCTCGGTGCGCTCGGCATTGTGCTCGCAGCCGGTGACCAGTCCGCTGAGGGCCGCCGCCAGACATAAAAAGGCCATGGAGCCAACGTGTCCAGCTCGTGTCATCGCGCGCTCCTTGTTCGCATCGCCTGTATCCGGACTCCCCGGACAGAATAACGGCGCAAACTCGATTCGCGTCGGCATGATGCCGCCGGCCCCGCCTGAACGCAAGCTTTTTATTCCGACACCCTTGCCCCTTTCGCTTGCAAACCTCGCCAGAGTGCTATATGAATCGGTCTGCACGACGGCGCCCGGAAGCTGGATCCGGTGAACGGCCTGGTGAGCGCTGCCGGAACGATTGACTGAGCATGCCCGACATCATTTTTCCATGCGAGTGCGGCCATCTTCTTTTAGCTGACAAGGTTGGCGTGGGCCGGACGGTGGTGTGTTCCCGTTGCGGCAAGACCGCGGTGGCGCCGCCGCCGGCATTCCTCTTTGCCTGCGCGCATTGCGGGAAAACGATCCTGGCTTCGGATCGGCTGGCCGGGAACGAAGTCGCCTGTCCGGCGTGCGGCGCGCGGCATTTTGTTCCGCGCGAAGAGACGCTGGGCGAGGTTGTCCGTTTCGCCTGCCCCGGCTGCCGTCAGCCAATGGACGCCCCGCCCGATATGGTGGGGACGACCATCCAGTGTCCGCTGTGCGGCCGCACCGTGGCCATCGCTCCCGCCGGCCCTGCCATTAAAGCGGTTGTTCCGCCCGTCATGCGAAGCGTCATGGCGGCGTTGCCGCTGATTGAGGCCAGCCCGGTCGCCGATTTGTCCAAGCCGGCGGCAGTGGCCAAGGCGACGGCGCCGGCGGCGGCCCGGCCGGAAGCGCAGCCGAAACCGATTGCGCCGTCGCTAGCGGTTCTGCCGCCTGTGTCCGCGCCTGCGGTGGTGAAACCGCCGGCGTCGGTTCCGTCGGCGTCCGCGCCGGCCCCGGAGCCCAAGCCGGCGGGAGTGGCCGAGGCAGCGGCGCCGGCGGTGGCCCGGCCGGAAGCACAGCCGAAACCGATTGTGCCGTCGCCTGTGGCTCCGCCGCCTGCGTCTGCGCCTGCGGTGGTGAAACCGCCGGCGCCGGTTCCTCCGGCGTCCGCGCCGGCACCGGAGCCTAAGCCGGCGGCAGCGGCCAAGGCGGCGGCGCCGGCGGTGGCCCGACCGGAAGCGCAGCCGAAACCGATTGTGCCGTTGCCAGCGGCTCCGCCGCCTGCGTCCGCGCCTGCGGAAGTGAAACCGCCGGCGCCGGTTCCTCCGGCGTCCGCGCCGGCACCGGAGCCTAAGCCGGCGGCAGCGGCCAAGGCGGCGGCGCCGGCGGTGGCCCGACCGGAAGCGCAGCCGAAACCGATTGTGCCGTTGCCAGCGGCTCCGCCGCCTGCGTTCGCGCCTGCGGAAGTGAAACCGCCAGCGCCGGTTCCTCCGGCGTCCGTTCCGGCTCCGGAGCCCAAGGCAGCGGCGCCGGCGGCGGCCCGTCCGGAAGCGCAGCCGAAACCGATTGTGCCGTTGCCAGCGGCGTCCGCGCCGGTGAAACCGCCAGCGCCGGTTCCTCCGGCGTCCGCGCCGGCCCCGGAGCCCAAGCCGGCGGCAGTGGCCAAGGCGGCGGTGCCGGTGCAACGAAGTTCAGCGCCTGCGCCAAAGGCGATACCAACAGCAACTCCGAAGCCTCTTTCGACCGTTGCGGCCGTAGCTGGTCCAAAAGTGGCTGGTGTCGGAAAAGCCATTGCACCCCCGAAGCCTTCCGCCGCTGCGCCTGCGGCCGCAAGCGCGGAGGCTCCCCGGCGTCAGGCCGGTGGGGGAAGGAAAGGCATCCGGACGGTCGGATTGGCGGTTGTTGTCCTGGCTTGCATTCTTGGTGTGCTGGCGGGGTTGCGATGGTTGCGGCCCGCCAAGGAGGCAAGCGTTTCCGCCACCCAAGCTTCCGTCAGCGCGGCCCTGGAAACCAATGTGTTTGGCGCATCCAAGCCACCCCCGGCCGCCGCGGCGCCCGTGGCGGCCGCGCCGTCTGTCGGCGATGCGAAATTCACATATCCGACCCTTCACGAGGCGGTCCGGCAGGGCCACCTGGGCGATGCGCGAAAACATGTCGAACAGGGTGAGGATATCAATTCGCCGGACAAGAACGGCAAGACGCCCCTCATGCATGCGCAGCATCCGGGCATCCTCCAGTCCCTGGTGGCGATGGGGGCGGACGTGAATGCCCGGGATCACAACGGCCGGACGATGCTCATGCACACCCACGACTTGGAGATGGTTAAGGCGCTCCTGGCGGCCGGGGCGGACGTGAACGCCGCTGACAACTCCGGCGCAACGGCGCTGATGATGGACGTGGAACTGGCCATCATCGCCGGCGAGTCGCACGAGAAGAACAAGGGGAAATATCTCAACAAGATGGTGTTCCTGCTGTCCCAGGGGGCGGAGGTGAATGCCCAGGACAAAGAGGGGCGCACGGCCTTGATGATGGCGGTCGAATTCGAGGAGCAATCCAGCCAACTGCCCATGATCAAGTTCCTGATCGACAACGGCGCCGATGTCAATGCCCAGGATAAAGAGGGCAGGACGGCCATGATGAAGGCCAGGGAGATGGGCAATCGCGGCGCGGCCAATTTCTTGAAGCAACATAGCGCCAAGTGATTGCGGCAGACGCAGGCATGGGCAGCTATTTCATCTCGCGCATGCAGTTCGGGCTGCACCAGGATCCCGGCCAGGTGGCCGCGATGCGCCTGCAGCTGGTGCGGGCGGCGCCCACTGACGAGATCATGTTCTTCTCCAACGGGGTGGAGCTCAACGGCGGCTACGAGAGCCTGGAGGAGAAGCGTCGCTGGCTGGACCATTCGCGGCCCTACCGGCGGGCGCTGGAATAAGTCGTTCCGGCAGACCGGAGCGCAGATGGCCCTGGCCCACGTCCTGGGCGCTTCCGGCCTGAATCTCAGTCTCTACGATTTCATGGGCAACGATCCCGACGATGAGCCCCAGCGGGCCGCGTTCCTGCGGCGCTGGCGCCCGGTCTGCGATCGGCTCGCCGACCTGTTCCCCGTTCGTTCCGCACGCGCGGCGTGGGCCTCCCGTGGTTCACCGACATGGCCCGGCGCCACCGCACCGACGGTAGCGGCGCGTGGGGTTCGCTGACGCCCCATGACGACGCCTGGTCAAAACTCCTGGGCAGCAGCGGCCATGCATTCGCCGCCGCCGGCATGGAGACCGTCAACGCGCTGTCCGCGCCCGAGGTGTGGAGCTTTTCGCTGCTGGAACTGGAGGCGTGGCTCGAATCCGCAACCACCGTGTTTCCGGCCGTTGGCTGGGCCAAGGCGCTGCGCCTATGTTTTCCGCTCCGCCGGTCAGGCTTTGGCCCAGGCTTTCCGGAGATAGCGCGCCGAACGCAGGATGTGCTTGGCGTCCTTGCACGCGTATTCGAAGGAGAGCCACCCGTCGTGGCCGAGGCGCTTGACCGCCGTCAGCATGCGGACGACGTCGAGGTCCCCCTGGTCGAGGGCGATCTCCTGGTTCCAGCCGCCGGGGGTATTCTTGAAGTTCTTGGCATGGACGTAGCAAATCCGCCGGGCGATCACGGGGTCGTCCAGGAACGTGAAGGCGTCCTGGCCAGGGACACGGTAGGCGTTCTCCATGTCGAAGTTCCAGCCCAGGTAGGGCGACGGCACCGCGGCAAAGACGTCGTGGATGATTCCGTGGCTCACGCCCATGCCGGGATGATTTTCGAGCGCCATGACGACCTTGAGCCTGGCCGCCGGCTCCAGGCACATCCGGATCGTCGAGAGGGCGCCGGCGAGGGCGCGGGCGCGGCTGATTTCCCGGTTGGAGGGCTCCCACCAGCCCGTGATGACGCGGATCATCCCGGCGCCGAGGGCGTTGGCCAGCTCCAGGAAGGAGGTGACAGCATTCAGCTCGTCTTTTTGTCCCTCGGGCGTCAGCTGCATGAAGCAGTTATGGATGGTGATGATGGATGCCTGCAAGCGGTGCTTGGCCAGCAGCTTTTCCGTGCGGTGCACGATGTGCCAGGGAATCGGGAACGGGTACATCAGCTCGATGCCGTCCAGCCCCGCGCGCTGGGCCACCCGGCACCAGTGGCTGACCGAGGTTTCATCCGAGAAATTGACCATTGCGTACGGCAGGCATGAGAATTTCATCTTCAATCCTTTCCTTGTGATTGATGGTCACTTCTTTCCGCTCCAGCAGGGCCACACCTGTTTCCCGTGGCGGAACGGAGGCATGAACCAGTCGTTGGCCGCCGTATCCTTGGCGAAGATAATATAGAAACAGCACCGCCTGGCCGTGCGGGGGACAAACACGATGTGCCACAGGCCCGGGCGCATGATGATGCCCTGTCCCTCCCGCACCAGGAAAAACTCGACGGCCTCCGCGACCGGCTGTGTTTTCCGGGACCGTTGATGTTCCTCCCTGGAAAGGCCCACGATCATTTCGCCTTCCACGACGATGAACACTTCCGGGGTATGCAGGTGGCGCTCCATGGCCCCAATAGGGTTCCGGCTCCTTTCCAGGCTGCATGCGGCGATTTCGGTAGGTCCGCGGATGGTCCAGTGACCCATGCCCGGGATGAAACCGGGGGGGAGGCCGGCCCGGCTCTTGGGCGTATCGATCAGCCGGCCGTAGGCGGCGAAGTTGCTCGGGGTGATCGCCTTGACCCGCTTCCGGATCAAGGGTGGCCTTGTCAAACAGCCTTCCTTCTTTGAGGAACTCTTCATCACCCCTTCTTTTCAGGATGGGCCTTTCGCATCTGATGGCCTCCGATCTTGCCGTTCCAGCGCCCGTGTGCCCCGGTTTTGGGTTGACGCCTCATTCGGGTGCCACTCGCGCGCGATGACGTCATCCAGCCGCAGAAGCAGGCGGTAATGCGTCCAGCTCAATTCTGGACGCAGTGCGTTCAGAATCGGGAATAGACTTGAAGATCATCCGCATGGCCGTGTCACCGATTGGCCCATTCCAGCGTCGGCATTTTTAGTCTTCCGTGGCCTTGACGACTTTTCTCAGCCTGTTCAAACCAGTCGGCAATCGAGTCTAGTGTTTCAAAATTAACTGAACTTATGATATTGGAAAATGCGTGCAAAAAGGGCTTTGTCATTCCGAGCCCATGCGAGGAACCTCGTTATCATTGAGATGCTTCGCGACGCCCAGCATGACAAGCCATAAATCAACATCTGAATAAAACAGCACAGTAGCAGAAAGCTTTCGGAAAAGAAAGCGGAAACCGATTGCATGCCTTTTTCCCGTGGTATAAATCCCGTCAACTATGCTATGGTTCCTCAAGGAAATCTTCGCCTGGGTGGCGGAATGGCAGACGCAACGGACTTAAAATCCGTTGACCGCAAGGTCGTATGGGTTCGACTCCCATCCCAGGCATTTGATCCCGGCTTTGAAAAGAGGTGATTGGACGGACTTCCCGCCGAAGGCGGGTTGCGGACGAGATATACGGCCTCGTATTTCTCCCGAAGCTGATCCAGCTGAGAACCTGAGAAAACTATACAGTTTCCCATAACGGCAAAGGGCAGTGCAAGCCTATTGAGGCAATTTCCGGGGTTATTAGGCCGGCCAGATATTCCCGGTGAGGAACTGCCAGGCGTTGCGGTATTTCTTGCACCGCTGTTCGTCGGCTGCGGTCACGCAGGCCAGCCTGCCGGGGTCCAGATTATCACGCAAGTCGCACAACTTGATTTCGATGGCCGTCGGGTTGCTTTTAACCCGCGCCAGATATGCCGCGTAAGCTTCGCTCTCCTGCTTCCGGTGCGTCAGGGCGTTAACGACGGCCAGCACGTCGCCCGAAAATCCCTCTTTGCGGAGGTCAGCCATCGTGGTGGCTGTGTCTTCGACCACATCGTGGAGAACCGCCGCGATCCTGGCGGTCTCCGAATGGACGCCGAGCATGACCCGCAGTGGGTGCAGGATATAGGGCTGCCCGGCCTTGTCCCTATGCCCGGCATGCGCCCGCGCCGCGATTTCAATCGCTTTTTCCAGGGTCGGCATCATTGAGTTCGGTCGCAGGTGAAGAAAGCGCCCTTTCGCCCATTGATGAAAGTGGCGCCTGTCCTCCCGCAGCGATTCGATATCCGAGGGCGTCAGGCGGTCCGGTGAATGCACCGAGTCTGCTTTAACTTTTCCCGAAGGCTTCATATTTTTCGGTCATCATCGTTGACCGGCTCTCTCACTTCAGCCAGTGCCGCCAGGTGGCCTGAAACACGACTCGGATGTTCTTTTGCATGCAAACCCGGATCGTGTGCCCCGTGCCGCCGGAAAGCGGATCGGCTGCGTTCACGTAAAATATACCGGCGGTCGACGGCGTGTTTTCAATTCTACCTATGGCGATGAAGCAGTCAATCGCAATAGTCGAGTTGACGATCCCCTGGGGGTGGGGTACATTGCCTGCTGAAAGCCCGGCAAGGGAGATGGCTTCCTCGTAGCGACTAAGGACGTTGGATTGCCTCCATTGCTGGGCTTTCTTTTTTTCGGCTTCCGCACTCACCCGCTGAACCTAAAACTTCGCCGGCTGCCGTGGCAATTCGGCGACATTTTCAAGAAAATCCGTTGACAGTGCTGGCTATCTTGATAGCATTGGATACGACTTTTTTACGGGGGTTGGGCGGTCCGGTTTTGCGCGGTTTGCATATCAGATTTGCGGGATTTGCACCTATCCCGTTGACCGCATGAATGGGACAAACGGCGGTATCGAAGCCAGGCATTGGCATAAGGCGTTGATTTCTTTGGTCTTGCAGACAGGCTTGCCGAACCCAAAAAAGCTTTTTGATGCGGGAGTAATTCAGTGGTAGAATGTCAGCTTCCCAAGCTGAACGTCGCGGGTTCGATCCCCGTCTCCCGCTTCCACGTGACCGCTGTATAAAATATCCCAGACGGGATGGATGCGCCATTTCCGGTTTTTCCTGTGATGGCACCTCGTTGAAAAACCCGTTGCCGGGTGTCGGCGAACAACGCGCGGAGGGGGTCAGAACATGGCCAAAGTCGGAATCATCGGCGGATCGGGGCTGGACGACCAGTTGAACCTGACCCAGGTTGAAAAGATCAAGCTGCACACACCCTACGGCGCCACCTCGGACCTGGTCATCACCGGGAAGCTGGGCGGGATGGACGTCGTGGCCCTGCCGCGGCACGGCGCCGACCACCGGATCATGCCCTCGCGGGTCAACAGCCGGGCGAACATCTGGGCGTTCCGTGAAATGGGGGTCCGGCAGGTCATCGCCACCACCGCCTGCGGCAGCCTGCGCGAGGACATCGAGCCAGGCCATCTCGTGTTTCTCGACCAGTTCATCGACCGCACCACCCGCCGCGCCCAGACGTTTTACGAGGGCAACACGGTCTGTCACATCCCCATGGCCGAGCCGTTCTGCCCGAAACTCAGGAAGCTTTGCGCGGCAACCGCCGCCGAGCTGAAGATTCCCCATCATTCCGCCGGCACGGTGGTGACCATCGAGGGGCCGCGCTTTTCGACCAAGGCCGAAAGCCGGATGTTCCGGGCGTGGGGCGGGGACGTCATCAACATGAGCACGGTGCCGGAAGTGGTCCTGGCCCGGGAAGCCGGTCTCTGCTATGCCGCGATCGCCATGAGCACGGATTACGATTGCTGGCACGAATCGAAGGAGCCGGTGACGTTCGAGCTGATCCTGAAGACCATGGCCACCAATGCGGCGAACGTCCTCCGCCTGCTGCCGGCGGTGATCCGCAAGATCCAGGACGGCCCCTGCGATTGCCGGAAGGGATGCAGCGTCAACAGCCTGTGAAATGAGGCCCCGAGGCGGGGCCTCGTTGAAGGGGATCCAGTATGCCGATCTTCGAATATGAATGCGCCGCCTGCGGCGAACGCTTCGAGCATCTCCAGCGCCGGGCGGGGGAGGCGCCGGCCCAATGCCCCCGCTGCGCCGGCAAGCGCCTGAAGAAAGCGCTCTCCGGCTTCAGCGTGGCGGTCTCCGCCGGCGCGGGGAAGCACGAGCCCTCGGCCGCCTGCGCTGCCTGCCCGCATGGGAGTTGTCCGCATAGCGGCCATTAGGCTGACCATGCTCCAGTCGCTCCAGATCAGGAACCTGGCGCTGGTGGACGCCCTCCAGGTCGAGTTCGCGCCGGGGCTCAACGTCATCACCGGCGAAACCGGCGCGGGCAAGTCGATCATCGTCGGGGCCCTGGGGCTGCTGCTCGGCGAGCGCGCCGACAAGGATCTCATCCGCGAGGGCGAAACCCAGTGCGCCATCGAGGCCGATTTTTCCCTGCGGCAGACCGCGGGGGTTGACGCCCTGCTCCGCGGCGCGGGCCTGGAGCCTTGCGTGGAAGGGCGCCTGGTGCTTCGCCGGGTCGTCTCGGCAACCGGCGCCGGACGCCAGCACGTCAATAACAGTCCCGCCACCCTCCAGGTCCTCAAGGCCATCGGCGATTTGCTGGTGGACCTGCACGGGCCGCACGACCACCAGTCGCTCTTCAGCCCCGAGTTCCAGCTCGGCCTGCTGGACGCCTGCGGCGACTTGGACGGCGTGCGGCAGGCCACTCGCCGCGCCTACGACGCCTGGCAGGCGTTGCTGGAAAAACGGAAGGCCTTGGAAGCCAATGACCAGGATGTGGCCCGCGAGAGCGACCTGCTGGCCTTCCAGGTGAAGGAACTCGAGGCCGCCGACCTGAAGGAGAACGAGGAGGAAGCGGTTGCCCGGGAACAGGCCCTGCAGGGAAATGCCCAGCGCATTCTCCAGCTGGCGGATGCCGCGCGCCAGGCCCTGACGGACGGAGAGTCCAGCGCGTTTGCCGCCCTGGCGTCGGCCCAGCAGGCCCTGGCCGAGCTGGCGAAGCTGGCCGGCCCGGCCGGGGAATGGAAGGCCGAGGCCAAGGCCGCCGCCGCGCAACTCCAGGAAATCTCCCGCAGCCTGGACAGTTTTTTGCACACGATCGAAGCCGATCCCGCCCGCCTGGAATGGCTGGACGACCGCCTGGCCTGCTACCAGAAGATGAAGCGCAAATATGGGGCCACGGTGCCGGAGATTTTGGCCTTCCTCGATCAGGCCCGGCAGAAGCTCCATGACCTCAAGACGCGCGGGGAGCAGTTGGCCAGGCTGGACAAGGAACTGGCGGCCGCCCGGACCCGGATGGAGGAGCAGGGGCTGGCCTTGCGGGGCAAGCGCCAGTCGGCGGCCCGGCGCCTGGAGAAGGCTGTCAAAAAGGAGCTGGGCGACCTTGGGTTCCCGCAGGCCGCGTTTTCCGTGGTCTTGGCGGAAGCCGAGCCGCGGGCCTCGGGGCTGGATGCTGTGGAGTTCGGGTTCGCTCCGAATCCCGGCGAGCCGGGGCGGCCCCTGCGGGCCATCGCCTCCAGCGGCGAAATGTCGCGCGTCATGCTGGCCATCAAGACCGTGCTGGCGGAGCACGACCGGATTCCCATCCTCGTGTTCGACGAGATCGACGTCAACGTCGGCGGCAAGATGGGCCAGGCCATCGGCGCCAAGCTGGCCGCGATCGCCCGGCGCCGCCAGGTGCTCTGCATCACCCACCTGCCCCAGGTGGCGGCGCACGGGCAGACCCAGTTTGCGGTCAGCAAGACCATTCGGGGCGAGCGGACCGTCAGCGGCATCGCGCGGCTCACCCCGGAGCGCCGGGTGGACGAAATCGCCCGGATGCTGGGCGGGCGCGATCTGACCAGCGTCACCCTCAAGCACGCCCGCGAGCTGCTCGAGAAGGCGCAGGGCTGATCCCGCCGCGGCGCTGGCTCTTGCCTCGGAAAATTTGATCCGGCCGGCGATTTACGAAATGTTGAATCATTCTCATTATACTCTTTAGACCTCTGCGACCTTGTGTCGCGGGTGAAAAGATTGGTTGGGAAAGCACGCTTTTCCTGCCAATCTATCGCCCCTGCCGCACAAGGCGGCAGGAGGCGCAGTCCTTGATGCGACTTGCCGGCCGGCGATTCGGGGTTGAACTTATCCCGCCATCCTGCTATCTTTTAAAAAATCTATACCGTCCCACGACGGGGTGTAGCTTCTTCATGTCTTGGAAGGTCCAAGTTGTTAATTCTCTTTTCCCTGTCTCCGTGGTATGTTTGAAATAATGAAAGCATGTCTTGCCGCCATCCTGTTCTGTTTCGCCTTCCTTCTGTCCGGCGCCGCGCGCGCCGGTACGGCTGCCTGGGACGGGGGCGGCGCGGACTCGAATTGGTTCAATCCTACCAACTGGGTCGGGAACACCCTGCCGGGGACGGGGGATGACGTCTTCGTCACCAACGGCGCCGGCGGCCCGCTCCTCACCGGCAGCGTCACGGTGCTTAGCCTGACCCTCTCCAACAAGACCCTGACGTTCCAGGGCACGAACACGATCCTTACCGCCAGCAACCTGACCGTGGCGGGGCCGAGCGGGAAGATCACGCACTCCGCCAACACGGACACGAACGAGGCGGACGGGTGGCTGATGGATCATTGTGTCCGGATCGTCTGCACGAACTGCACGGTGGCGACCGGGGCGGCGATCAACGTGGATTATGCCGGATACCTGGGCGGAAGCGGCGCCTTGAGCAATGGTTGCGGCCCCGGGCACGGGCATGGTCGTTCAGGTTCGTATGGCGCCGGCGCCAGCTATGGCGGCCGCGGCGGGGATTCGTCGTCCGCCGGGCTCGTGGGCGGGGACGTGTACGGGCCATCGAATGCCCCGGTTGAATGCGGGAGCGGCGGCGCCAGGCCGTATGGCGGGGGCGCAGGGGGTGCGGGCGGCGGATACGTTTGTATCTTGGCGAGCCGGAAGATCATCGTGAATGGAGCGCTGTCGGCCAGGGGCCAGACGGGGACAGGTGACGGGTATGGCGGCGGATCGGGCGGCGGGATTTACCTGGCATGCGAAACGATTGAAGGCATTGGGACGATTCGCGCCAGCGGGGGTGACGGGGTGGCGGGCAAAAGCGGCGGGGGCGGCGGCGGACGGATAGCCGTAGTGTTCAGCCAGGCAACGAATTGCATGATCCAATACCAGGCCTCCGGCGGCAGCGGATACCAGGCGGGCCGGCCGGGGACCCTGTGGCTGAGCCAGTACCAGGGCGTGTTGCCGGAATTGTGGACCGGCGGCCTGGAACTGATGACCACCAACTGGAGCCCCGGGGACTGGACCCTGACCAACGTCAACACGCTGGCGGTCTTCTGGCCGGGGTTCCGGATAAACGTCACGAACGCCATCCAGGTTTCAGGGAGTGGGGCCGGGATTGACCTGGGGAGCACCGGGGTTCTGTCCTGCGCTAGCCTGGCGCTGGCGTCGGGCTCGGGCCTGACGCTGGAACCCGCGGCATCCGCCTTTGTGACCAACGGCAACCTGTCAGCGAACGGGAGTTCAAGGATTATTCTGTACGAGGATTCTTTAATCGATATGGGCGGCGGGGACGCGAATGTGATGGGTAGTTCCTCGCTGTATGTGTACCCGGGTGCCGGTTTCACGAATATACGGGATTTTATCCTTGGGACATCGACCATGTATTCCTATTGCAACACGACCTCGGGGGATACGCCGGACGCGTTTGTCGTCCGCGATTTTGTGGTCTCGACCAACAGCACGGTGAACGCCGATTACCGGGGCTACGCGGGTGGAGAGGGGATCAACAGCAACGGCTATGGCCCCGGGCACGGGCATGGTCGTTCAGGCTCGTATGGCGCCGGCGCCGGCTATGGCGGGCAGGGCGGGGATTCGCAATCTGGGCTG
>CAZVVD010000114.1:0-11902 GCA_964630555.1 uncultured Verrucomicrobiota bacterium
TGATACGTCCAGTTCACCATGTCCTCCGTGGACATGATGGTGAGCGTCTTGATCAGCCAGTTGAGGTTGTTGCTGACGATCGAGGCCCGGGCGTCCATCAGGCTGGCCAGAATGTTGGAGTAGATCTCGGCCTGCTTGTTGCACTGGGTGTTCTCGATCGTGATGTCGTCGAGCAGCTCCACGTTGTCCGGGGTCAGGCCCAGCTTGCCGGCGTTGTTCCTGATCTTCTCGATCAGCATGGCGTTGGAGTTGATGGCGCTCAGGTAGAAGACCAGGCTCTTTTCCAGGGTGAACAGGTTGAGCAGGTACTTGTTCTCCATGGAGGTGTTGATCTTCTGCTCGAGCGAGTCGGTGATCATGTTGATGACCTTCAGGTGCTCGAGGTAATGGTAGATCGTCCGGCCGATCATGCGCAGGCAGGCGTCCTGGAAGGAGGTGACGCGCTGGAACATCTTCCCGGTGAAGAGGGGCACGTCCTCGGAAAGCAACACGACGACCCGCTCCTTGAAGAGGAACACCCCCACCGAGGCCACCTTGAAAAGAAACTGGTCCTTGGAGGAATAGTTCTTCGGCCGCTTGAAAATCATGGCGACGTGTTCCGGCTCGAACTCCAGGCGCGCCAGTTCGTCGGGGTCCAGGGCCGAGTTCAGGGTGTGCTCGTCGAGCTGGTAGTCCTCGAGCAGATGCCGGCGCTCGGCCTCGTCAGGGTTGATGTACAGCAGGATCTTGCCCTGGTGGTCCTCGGTCTCGACGACCTTGTTGTCGGACAGGATGTAGCTCTTCAACATGGCGGCGCCGTTTTGTGATTTACTTTTCCGGGAAAGGCGGCATTACTTCTAGCCCGCGCGGCGCGGCAAGTCAACCGGGAAATGGGCGCCGCCGTCGAAAGGCGCAGCAACAAGGAGACACGCCATGGCCTTGAACAACGAGTGGATCACGCGCATCCGGCGCTGGCGGGAGGGCCTGCGGGAGAACTTTTACCGGCCGCTCGGGACGCTGGAGCTGGCCGGGTTCGCGACCCGGGAGCAGTTGACGCCGGCCCAGGCCCTGGCGCGGAGCTTCCGGCCGGTCCGGCCCGGGACGCGCTGGGGCGGGAAGTGGGAATACGGCTGGTTCAAGACGGAGGTGGTCTTGCCGGCGGCCGCGCGGGGGCGCCGGATCGAGCTGGCGCTGGACGTCGGGGGCGAGGCCCGCGTGCGGGTCAACGGGCAGGAGGCCGGTGGACGCGACGGCCAGCATCCCCGCCTGACCCTGGCGCTCCGGGGCCGGCCCGGCCAGCGCTTTTCCATCATGGCGGAATCCTACGCCGGCCACGGGGCCTTCGGCTCGCTCGGCGGCGGCCCGGCCACGCCCCATGGGAAGATCACAATCCCGGAACCGCCGGCGCGGCAGGCGGCGGTGGGCCTTTCCACCTTCGGAATCTGGGAGGAGGAGGTCTACCAGCTCTGGTGCGACGCCGAGATGCTCCACGGGCTGCGCAACACCCTGCCCCCGGACCAGTTGCGCGTGGCCGAGATCGACGCCGGCCTGAGGGATCTGACCCTGCTGGCGGACCTGGAGGCGCCCTACGACGAGATGCTGCGGGGGATCCGGGCCGCCCGGGCGCGCCTGCGGCCGCTGCTGGAATGCGTCAACGGCTCGACCAGCCCGCTGCTCTGCGCCTTCGGCCATTCCCACATTGACGTCGCCTGGCTCTGGCCGCTGGCCGAGACCGAGCGGAAATGCGCGCGCACGCTGGGCACCCAGCTGGCGCTGATGGCCCAGTACCCGGAGTTCAAGTTTCTCCAGAGCCAGCCGCATCTCTTCTGGATGACCCGGCGGCGGTACCCCGAACTGTATGCCCGCCTGCGGCGGGCCGCCCGGCGCGGCCAGCTCGTGCCCGAGGGCGGCACGTGGGTCGAGCCGGATACCAACATCACCGGCGGCGAAAGCCTGGTGCGCCAATGCCTGCACGGCAAGCGCTTTTTCCGCGACGAGTTCGGGGTGGAAAGCGAACTGCTCTGGCTCCCCGACGTCTTCGGCTATTCCGGCAGCCTGCCCCAGATCATGCGCGGCTGCGGCCTGAAGTATTTTTCGACCGCCAAGATCTTCTGGAACTACTACGGCGGCGACCCGTTCCCCTACAACACCTTCACCTGGGAGGGCATTGACGGCTCCGAGGTGCTGGCCCACTTCTGCAACGACTACTCGTCGCTGACCACCCCCGAGGCCCTCCAGCAGCGCTGGAGCGAGCGGGTGCAGAAGGACGGCATTCGCGCCCGCCTGCTGCCGTTCGGCTACGGTGACGGCGGGGGCGGCCCCACCCGGGACCACCTGGAGTTTCTCCGGCGGGCCGGGAACCTCGAAGGCTTGCCTCGCACCCGGATGGCCTCGCCCATCGAGTTTTTCAAAAACCTGGAGAAGGAGGGGCCGCCCGCCGCCCGCTACGTCGGCGAGCTCTACTACCAGTGCCACCGCGGCACCTACACCTCCCAGGCGCGGACCAAGCGCCTCAACCGCAAATGCGAGTTCGCCCTGCGCGAGGCCGAGCTGTGGTCGGCCGCCGCGCGCGCTTTGCGGGGTGCCGCGCTGCCCCTGGCCCCGTTAGACGCCGCCTGGAAGCAGGTCCTGCTCAACCAGTTCCACGATATCATCCCGGGCTCGTCCATCCGGCGAGTCTACGACGAGGCCAACGCGGCCTACGATAAGGTTCTGCGTTTCGCCGGGGCGACGGCGCGCCAAGCGGCGGCGCGCCTGGCCGGACGCGGGCGGGGGATCACGGTGTTCAACTCCCTGCCCTGGGAGCGGCGGGCCCTGGTGTCCCTGCCGCCGGGCATGACCGGGGCTTGCGGCCGGGACGGCCGGCCCCTGCCGGTGCAGGTGATCGGCGGGGTGGCCCAGGCTGAGGTCATGGCGCCCTCCTGCGGCTGGACCTCCCTGCGCCCGTCGTCGGGCCGCCCGGCGCCGGCGTCCGGCCTGGAGGTGTCGGAGGACCGGCTGGAGAACGCCCTGGTGCGCTTCACGTTCAATGCCCGGGGCGAGATCACGGCCATCCTCGACAAGGAAAGCGGGCGCCAGTGGGCCGCCGGCCCCTGCAACAGCCTGAAAATGTACAAGGACGTGCCCTCGACCGCCGAGGCCTGGGACATCGACAGCATGTACAAGGCCTCGCCCGTGCCGCTGACGGAGCCCGTTCGTATCCGGGTCGCGGCGCGGGGTCCGCTGGCGGCCGTCCTGCGAGTGACCCGCCGCCTGAGCGCCTCCGCCCTGGAGCAGGAGATCATCCTGCGCCCCCACAGCCGCCGCCTGGAGTTCCGGACGGTCGTGGACTGGCGGGAGCGGCACCGCCTGCTGAAGGTGGCCTTCCCGGTCAACGTCCACAGCCACGAGGCCCTCCACGAGATCCAGTTCGGGCACATCCGCCGGCCAACCCACGCCTCGCGCCAGTTCGACGCCGACCGCTACGAGGTGGCCTGCCAGAAGTGGTCGGCGCTGTGCGAGGAGCGGGGTGGGGTCGCCATCCTCAACGACTGCAAGTACGGCGTGGATGTCTGCGACAACAGCATCAACCTGACCCTCCTGCGCGCGCCGCTCATGCCGGACATGACCGCCGATCTCGGACGCCAGGAGTTCACCTACGCCTTCTACGCCTGGAACGGGAGCCTGGCGGACTCGCGCCTGGTGCAGGAGGCCTACGAGCTGAACGCGCCCGTCCTGACCGTGGCCGGCGGAAACGGGGAGCAGTCGCTCTTCGGGCTGGACGCCCCCAACATCATGCTGGAGACGGTCAAGCCGGCGGAGGACGGCTCGCCCGACGTGGTCCTGCGCCTCTACGAGACCCTGCGCACCGCCACGCGCTGCGTCCTGGAAACGGCCCTGCCGTTCCGGTCGGCCGAGGAAACCGACATGCTTGAGCGCAAGCCGGGCGCCCGGCGCGCGCTGCGGGACGGGAAGATCAGCCTCGTGTTCCGGCCGTTCGAGATCAAGACCGTGCGCTTGCGGCGGTAGATCCTTTCCCGTGAACAGTCATGCTTTTGCGCGTATGTTTTGGAGCCCATCCCGCTTGCGGGACCGGTTGGGCGTGAACCGCGATCAGAAACAAGAAAAGGATTAACCACGGAGGCTCTTCTTGTTTTCTCCGTGCCTCCGTGGTTGTTTTCTTACTTTCATTGGGTTGAGGGCGTAAGCTCGCCTTAACACCTTATTCCCAATGAACTGCTAAAAAATACCCGGTTGACAAGGAATTCGTGTATTCTCCCCACGAATTCGGGACAACCACGAAGGGGACAGAGCAAGCATTCTCCAAGGTTAAAGATCATTCTGAAAGATGTGTTTGGGGAGGAAGCCCCCCGTTGTGCGGCTCTCCCTGATTATCCCCAGGCTTTATACGTGGTTGTCCTGTCCGTCAGCCGACGGATCGTGGGGGTATGTTTCGCTGGGTTGCGGGCACAAGCTCGCTTTGGAGAGTAAGCCATGCTGATCCTGGCCATGGACCAATCCACCGCCCGCGGCAGCCTGGCCCTGCTGCGCGACGACCGCCTGCTCGCGGAAACGGCCTGGATGGACGACCGGCGCCACAGCCAGCAGTTGTTCGACCGGCTGCCCCGGCTGCTGGCGGACGCGGAGGTCGTTTTTTCGCAACTGGACTGCCTGGCCGTTGGGCTCGGCCCGGGCTCCTACACCGGCCTGCGCATCGCCCTGGCCGCGGCCCTGGGCCTGGCCCTGCCGGACCGGCGTCCGGCGCATGGGGTCAGCAGCGCCGAGGCCCTGGCCGCGGAGACGCTTTCCGAGATTGGCGCGCCGTCGGTCCTGGTCATCGGCGACGCCCGGCGCGGCCAGCTCTGGGCCCGGGCCTTCGCGCCCCGGGGCGACCGCTGCGCGCCCACGACCTCCTGGCTGCTCTGCCCGCCGGACAGCCTGGCCGGCGCGGGCGCCGCGGCGTGGGTCACGCCGGACTGGGACCGGCTGGGCGCGCTGCTGGGCGAGCGCGTCCCCGCCGGTGTCCGGCTGATCGGCGAGGCCCGCTGGCCCTCGGCGCGGGCGGTGGGGCAGGCCGCCTGGCGGCGGATCCGCGACGGCGCGCCCTCGGAACCCCTGGCGCCTATTTACCTCCATGCCGCGGTCGGGTCGCCGCGCGCGCCTGCGCCGTCGTGAGCTGCGGACGGCGTCCCTGCTTTCTCCCTTTGGTTTGTCGATGTAAGACCTCAGAAGCTGTGAAAGAATCTGACGGCCACGATGAAACGTGGCCCTCCACTCGATATTTCTTCGGAAATGGAGGGTCGCGCTCCGTCGCGACCGTCTGCAGATATTTTTTTCACATCTTCTCAGTCACGCGGGGGCGGAATTGAAGCCGGCCTACCCCCAGGCTGGCCTTTGTTGAGGCCGGGGTGCCAGGCTTCGCCGCAGCGGCTTCGCCCAGGCGAGAGGGCACCCCGGATCCATCCCTGCATGACTGAGGGCTTACTTGTCGATTTTTTTTTGGAATTGAAAACCCGGCCCCCGCCGCCGATAATTACTATCTTACCGGTTTGCTGCCTTGACATGCCGGTGTCGGCGTGATGGCCGGGGGTGAACCATGACGGGCGGGGATCTGGCCGCATGCGCATGAAACGCTATGGGTCTTTGCCGGCGGCTGTCGCCGCCCTGCTGGCCGGCGCGCTGCGGGCGGCGCCCCCGGTGCTGGATGCCGCCGGAGGAGCGGCGCCGCTAAGCCACATCACGGCCACGCTCAACGGGAATCTCGGCGCCGGCGCGGCCAGCAACAGCCTGATCGTCTACTGGGGCCAGGATACGAACGCCTGGGCCGGCAGCAACAGCCTGGGCTGGCGCGGCACGGGCGCATTCTGGGCCGCGGCCACGCAGTTGACACCCGAGACGCTTTACTACTTCCGCTGTTATGCAAGCAACGTAGACGGCACGGGCTGGTCCGAGGTGGCGGCCTTCACCACGCGGGTCGAGGGCGTGAAATTCAACGGCGGCGGCTACGACGGCTATGACAGGCTCCTTGCAACCGCGGCCATCGGATGGCCACAGGTGAACAACCTGGGCGGGGCCACCGGGGTCACCGCCGACGCCGCGTGGCTGAACGGGATGCTGGTGGCCACGGGCAACACGCCGGCGACGGTTTCGGTCTATTGGGGGGACGCGGACGGCGGAACGAACCCGGGAAGCTGGGGACGCACGAACGCCTTCGGGAGCGGGGTGGACGGCCAGCGTTTCACGGTCCAGGTGGCCGTGAACTCCAACACCGCCTACTACTACCGCTTTTACGCCACCAACGCGGCGGGGGAGGGCTGGGCGGACTCCTCGGCCCGGTTCCTGACGCTGGGCACGCCGGAGCTGGACACGGGGGCGGGGGCGGCGCCGCTGAGCTACACCACGGCCACGCTGAACGGGAACCTGCTGGCCGGGAACAACGCGGAGGTGACGCTGTACTGGGGCCAGGACACCAACGCCTGGTCGAACACGAATGCGTTTGGCGCGCTTTCCCTGGGTGGGTTCCTGGCGGCGGTGAGCAACCTGGTTCCGGGGACGCCCTATTACTACCAATGCCACGGCACGAACAGCGAGGGGGAAGGCTGGTCTGAAGTGGCGGCCTTCACCACGCGGGTCGAGGGCGTGAAGTTCACCGGCGGGAGCTACGATGGCTACGACGAACTCTTCGGATGCCAGCTGATGCAAGGATACCGGGGCATGGTGTTCAGCATTCGCTAAGGCAAGGGGGGCCTTTTACTCCGCATTCCGGTTGTCAGTTGCCGGCCGGGGATGGAGGCTCCGTTGCCGGAGTTGCCTGGCCCATATCCGGAGGCGGCGGCGGGGAATCGGCCGCCGACGGCGCGTGGCGGGCGGCGGGTTCGACGGCGGACAGCGGGGTAGCCGCCGCGGCGTCGGGGGGGACGGTCGGTGGGATCGCCGCCGGGGCCGGCTTATGGCGCCGGATGAACTCGCGGGCCAGGGCGCGGTAGGCCTGGGCGCCGGAGCATTTCGGGTCGTAGACGATCACGGGCCGCCCGTAGCTGGGGGCCTCGCTGAGGCGGACGCTGCGGGGGATGCGCGTCTCATAGACCCGGTCACCGAAATGCTTTTTGACCTCCTCCAGCACCTGGGACGCCAGGTTGGTGCGGCTGTCGAACATGGTCATGACGATGCCGTCCAGCGCCAGGCCCGGGTTGGCCCCGCTGGTGTTGAGCTGTCCGACCAGGCGGGTGATCATCCCGAGCCCCTCCAGGGCCAGGTATTCGCACTGTACCGGGATGATGAGGGCATGCGCGGCCGTCAGGGCGTTGCAGGTCAGGATGCCCAGCGAGGGCGGGCAGTCCACGAAGAGATAGTCGTAGGGCGACTGCTCCAGCAGCGGGGCGAGAATTTCCCGGAAACGGTGGAGGTAGCGTTCGGAGCGGGCGATGTCCACCTCGGCGCCCGCCAGGTCCACCTCCGAGGGGATCAGGTCGAGGTGCTTGACCGCGGAGGGGATGATCTGGTCGCGGAGTTCGCCCTCGCCCAGCAGAGGCTGGTAGGCGCTGCGGTCCTTGGTCTTGTCCGCGCCCAGGGCGCTGGTGGCGTTGGCCTGCGGGTCGAGGTCCACCAGGAGCACTTTTCGTCCGCGCTCGGCGAGGCAGGCGGCCAGGTTGACCGCCGTGGTGGTTTTCCCGACGCCGCCCTTCTGGTTGGCGAACGCTATGACAGTGGTTTTCATTAAAAGACCAGGGATGGTTCAAGGTTCAGTGGTTCACGGTTCAACGGTTGAAGATTATTTTCAAAAGTTTTTCTAACCGCTCCGCCGAAGGGAACGAACATCCAAACCGTGAACCTGTCAACCGTGAACCGTTGAACCCTGATCGCGAAGTCAGATCATGCCCGTTTTCCGGGCGTGGGCGAACAGGCCGCCGTCGTCCACCACAGCCCGGGCGTCGCCCAGGGGCTTGAGCGGGAACTCCTTCCCGGATCCCCGGTGGGTGATCGTGTTCCGGTCCAGCCGGATCTCGGCGGTGTCCCCGGTGCGGAACGCGCCGCGCAGGCCGGGCTCGGATTCGCAGGGGTAGAGTTCGCCGGTGGCGATGGCGTTGCGGAAGAAAATACGGGCGTAGGACTCGGCCACCACGGCCCGGATCCCAGCGGCGCCCAGGGCGATCGGGGCGTGCTCCCGCGACGAGCCGCAGCCGAAGTTCCGTCCCGCGATGACGATGGCGTAGCGCGGCGCGCCCGCGGCGGAGGAGACCAGGGGGGGGGTGCCCGACGGCAGGCCGCTCAGGGCCAGGGCGCCCAGCTTCTCGTACTCGGCCGGGATCGTCGGCACCAGGTTGAGGTGCTGGGCCGGGATGATCTGGTCGGTGTCGATGTTGTCGCCGAGGACGAACACCAGGCCCGTGATGATTGCTGATTTGTGATTGCTGATTGCTGATTGCGGAGCGCTGGTTGCGGATTGAGGAATAGCGGTTTCTGATTGCTGACTCGCGCTAGGTGATGTTTTGCCTGTCATGGGATGTTAATCCTTGCGACCTGTTCAATTCTTTTTTGCCGTCTTTATCGAGGCAGCCATGATGGCGACCAATTCACTGGCTTCCCGGTGCAACGCCTGGACCATGCCCGCCGGCATCAATCTGCCATCCACGATGAGTTCGAGCCAATACCCGCACTCGTCAGCTTCTTCCTCTACCGTTCCCAGCTTGGCCACAAATTCAGCACAAGACCTGCCGCGGCAGGCCGCCCGGTAGTTGGCCCCGACGGACGTGCCGGCGCGAACAAGCTGTCCGCTGATAATGCCGCCGACCAAGGTCCTGGGCAATTCTCCGGCTAACTTCATGATATCCAGCGCAAACCGCTTGGTCCTTTGCTTGAGTTCATCTTGGTTCATTGTGATGGTTACCGCTTGTGCGGTTTCCGTCCCTTCTTCAATCAGCAATCAACAATCAGCAATCATCAATTCCTACATGAGTGTCCTCGGATCCGTGATCCGCCCGGTGACCGCCGAGGCCGCCACCGTGAGGGGCGAGGCCAGGTAGATCGGGGCCTCCTTGGAGCCCATCCGGCCGATGAAGTTCCGGTTGGTCGTGCTGATGACCGTCTCCCGGCCGCGGGTCCGGCCGAAGGTGTCCTCCGGCCCGCCCAGGCAGGCGGCGCAGGAGGGCGGGGCGATGTCCAGGCAGCCGGCCTGTTTGAAGATTTCGGCCAGGGGCGTGCCCCCGATGGTTTCGGTTTGCAGGCCGTCGGCCACCTCCCGGGTGGCCGGCACCAGGAAGGTGTCGATCGTTACTTTCCGCCCTTTCAGGATGGTCGCCGCGGCGACGAAGTCTGTCAGCTTGCCGCCGGTGCAGGAGCCGATGTAGGCGCGGTCGAGCTTGACGCCGTCCAGGTCGGAGGCCGGCGCGTACTGGTCGGGGGCGTGCGGCTTGGCCACGCAGGGCACGAAGCTGGACACATCGTAGCGAAAATCCCGCTGGACCGCGGCGTCCGGGTCGCCGAACAGCGGCTGGAACGGCTTCGTCGTGCGCCGGCGCACGTAATCCAGGGCCGCGGCGTCCGGGGCGATGATCCCGTTCTTGGCGCCCGCTTCGACCGCCATGTTGCAGATGGTCATGCGTTCCTCGATGGCGAGGGATTCGATGGCGGGGCCGCGGAATTCCATGGCGCAGTAGGTGGCGCCCTCGAAGCCGATGTCGCCGATGAGGCGCAGGATGATGTCCTTGCCCATGATATAGTCCGGCCGGCGGCCCTCCAGGGTGAAGCGCAGGGTGGGGGGCGTCTTGATCAGCAGCTTGCCGGTGCCGAGGATGAAGCCGGCGTCGGTGTTCCCGATGCCCGCGGCGAACGCGCCAAGCGCGCCGTGGGTGCAGGTGTGCGAGTCCGTGCCGAAAATCACCTCGCCGGGGCGGACGTGCCCCTCCTGGGGCAGGGCCACGTGGCAGACGCCCCGGTAGCTGGCGTCGGCCGGGTCGTAGAAATAGGGCAGGTTCTGTTCGCGCACGAAGGTCCGCAGGCTGTCCACGTTGCGGCGGGCCTTCTCGTCCTGGGTGAAAATGAAATGGTCGGGGATGATGACCACTTTTTCGCGGTCCCAAACCCGGGCGTGGCGCCCGAACTCTTTCTGGAAGACGCCGATCGTGCCGGGTCCGCAGATGTCATGGGTCAGGAGGATATCCACCTTGACCCAGATGTTATCGCCGGGCCGGACGGCGCTTTTTCCGGCGGCGCGCGCCAGGATTTTTTCTGTCAGGGTCATGCCCATCGCCAGTTCTCCCCATGGGACGCTGCTGTGGATTTGCAGGCCACAATACACGGGTTCGCCGGGCAGGGCAATCGAAAAGCGGCCTCGAAATAGCGCGGACGGCAGGACGCCTTCCGGTCCGCCATGGCCCCGGCGATCGGCCGCGCGGATTCCGTCACGGCGCGGCGGCCGCGGCTTCCGGCAGGGACGTCACCGTGACCGCCGTGGTTGTCTTGGCCGGCAGGTGGCTGATGTAGGCCGTGGCGTACTGGATATTGGTGGAGGGGGTATTGGTGGCGCCGGCCAGGGTGGCGGCGGAATCGAGTCCGGACATGCTGGTGAAGCGGGAGGCCACGGTGACGATCTGGACAGCCGGGGTTTCGCCGGCCGCCGGCTGGTAATGGCTGGTGTAGACCACGGAAAGCCCCCGGCGGGTGTTGAGGGTCCCCCAGCTTTCGGTGGCCAGCGACCAGGTGCACTCGTAGCCGCCTTTGCAGGTCAGCTCCACCGACTGCTCCTTTTCGGAGAGCGAGGCTGAATCCGGCGAAATGTAGATGGTGGAGGAGGCCGAGTCCACTTCGCAGCCGGCCAGGAACAAGCCGCCGGCGGCCAGCAGGCCGACGCCGGCGACGATCCAGTGACCCATGTTCTGCTTCATGACATCTCCATTCTCGATTCAACCGCTCGTATCATACCCGTGGAGGGAAGCCATCGCAACAGGAATCCTTCAGCAATTCTCGTTATCGGTTGGCCTCCTGCCGCCTTGCGCGGCAAGGGCCGGAGACAGGTTGGGAATAGCGCGCTTATCCCAACCTGTCTCCTTGACCCGCGACACAAGGTCGCGGGGGTTGATGCCTCCGGCCGTCCACAACGGCGTGAAACCAAAGGCGTTCGCACCCTGCCATTTGCAGGCTGTTGCCGATCTTATCCCCGGCTACCTGCTTTCGTCCAGCTTGCGCTCCAGGGCGTCCAGTTCGTTCACCAGCTCGCCCGGCAAACGGCCGCCGAGGCGGGCGTAATGGTTCCGGATGTCGGCGACCTCGTGGCGCCAGGCGGCCGGATCGACCCGCAGGAGCGCTTCGAGGTCCTGCGGGTGCATGTCCAGCCCGCCGAGGTCCACGGCCTCCGGCCGGGGCACGAAGCCGATGGGGGTTTCCACGGCGTCGGCGCGATCCGTCACCCGCGCGTAAATCCATTTCAGGACCCGGATGTTTTCGCCGTATCCCGGCCACAGCCAGCGGCCCTCCGGCGACTTCCTGAACCAGTTGACGTAAAAAATCAGCGGCAGCTTGCCGGGCGCGGCCCCGGCCCCCAGGCGCAGCCAGTGGCCCAGGTAGTCGCCCATGTTGTAGCCGCAGAAGGGCAGCATGGCCATCGGGTCGCGGCGCACCACGCCCACGGCCCCGGTTTGCGCGGCCGTGGTTTCCGAGGACTGGATGGACCCGAGAAACACACCGTGCTGCCAGGACAGCGCCTGGAAGGCCAGCGGCACGGTCGTGGGCCGGCGTCCGCCGAAGAGGATGGCGGAAATCGGGACTCCCCGGGGATCGTCCCAGGCGGGGTCCGCCACCGGGCACTGGGCGATCGGAACCGTGAAGCGGCCGTTGGGGTTGGCCGCCTTCTTCCCGCAACCCGGGGTCCAGTCCTCGCCCGTCCAGCTCGAGAGCCGGGGCGGGGGCTCAGGGGTCATGCCCTCCCACCAGATATCCCCGTCGGGGG
>CAZVVD010000115.1:0-11859 GCA_964630555.1 uncultured Verrucomicrobiota bacterium
TACCGGGGCGCGGCCACCCTGGTGGTGGACGGCCGGACCGAGATCTCCCTGCCGGTGGAGCTGGAGGTCTGGGATTTTTACATGCCGCGCCGGCGCAGCCTGGCCACCACCTTCGGCGACGCCGGTCCCGGCCAGCGGGCCTCCAGTTTCAACCGCTGGCTGAAACTGCTCCACGCCCACCGCGCTGGCGGCTACACCGCCCACGTCCGCGGCTGCATCCGCGGCCGGCCGTATTACTACGAGCCCGATCCGAACTACGACGGCGACGAGACCCTCGACGCCTGCAACTGGGACCATTTCATCCGGACCGTCCGTCCCTATGTGGACGGGTCCCTCTTCGAGGACGGCGTCCCGGTGCCCAAGGTGGGGCTGACCGGCTGGTACGTGGGCTCGGGCTCGCTGCCCTTCGAGGTCGGCTGGCCCGGCTACACCGGCAACGGGAAACGCGCGGACGAGATGAAAACCGACATGCAGTTCAAGTATCTCCGCGAACTGCGCCTGATCGCCAAGCGCATGGGCTTCCTCGAAAAACTCTGGTATTACGAAATTGACGAGCCCGAGGACGCCCCCAACGTCATGAGCTGCCTGGCGACCACCTTCATGCACTTCAAAAAAGCGATTCCGGAAATGAAGTGCATGGTGACCTCGGTGAGCAAGGACCTGCTGCGCGGCTGGATTACGGCCTACAACACCAATCCCACCTGGCTGCTGCCCGGCCTGACCCCTTGGTTCGCCCCGCGGCAGGAGCGGGGCGAGGAATACTGGTTCTACAACTCCTTCACCATGCTGGGCGACGCCAACGACCACATGAACCAGCGCTTTGTGCCCTGGTACGGCTGGCGGGAAGGGGCGGCGAACTGGCTGTGCTGGATCACCGGCTACGGCGCCGACTGGGGCTGGTATCCGAAGTTCGGCGGCGACGGGCTCTACGTCTATCGCATGCAGGGAGAGGATTTTGGCCTCCGCGATCACGACTGGGCGCCGAACCTCCAGCTTAAGCAGTATCGCGAGGGCATGGAGGATATCGAGCTTTGCGAGCTGGCGGTCCAGGCGGTCGGCTACGAGGAAACGCGCAAGCTCATGGAAAAATGTTCGCATATTGCCGGGCAGGACCCGTCGCCCTGGGGGCGCTGGAAGCGGGTTGGCCGGTTCCGGGGCTACGGAGGCATGAACTACAACGCCGATCCCCGGGCGGTCTACGAGGTGCGCCGGGAATTGGCGCGGGTCATCATGCAGCACAAGCCGGATGACGGCTCCTCGCCACGCTCCGTTTCCGAGCTGACGGCCGAGGGCGTTCGGCTCAAGGCGGAGAAAAAAATGACTCCGGCGCTGGCGGCCGCGAAGCAGGCCCTGCAGAAGGCGCCGGCGGACCTGGCGGCCGGCGAACTGGAAATCGACTGCTACCATGCCCTGGGGATGCCGCAGGAAGCGTTGGAATCGGCCCTGCGTCTGGCGCGCCGGAACCCGGAGAGCGGCCGGGCCTGGAAGGCCCTGGGGGACACCTGCGCGCTCCTGTCGCGCTTCGAGGATGCCCATGACTGCTGGCAACGCGCGCTCAAGCTGGACTTGCCGGGCGACCTCAAGGGCGCAGTCCAGGCGTCCATCGCCGACAGTTCGCTGGAAGGCGCTCAGGTCGCCCGGGGCGAGATTCAGCGCTATTCGCCTCCTCCCCATTCCGAGGCCGAGTTCAGGACCGACTTTGACCACGTCCGCAAGTGGCTCCAGTTTAACGAGGGCTGCGCGATCTACCGCGGCCACGGTGCTTTCGAATACGAGGGCAATGTGGAACCCACCGAGGCGGGCATGGGCTATTTCATCGCCCACGTCGAACTCAAGGATCCGAAGCCGCCCAAGGGCGCCAAGATTCGGAGAGCCTATATTGTTTTTCGCGCGCCTCACGGTGCGGCCAGGCACGGCGGAAATATTGCCGCCTATGCCGTGCGGAAGCCCTGGGTGAATGAACACATGACCTGGTTCGAATACGATCTTGACCAGCCCTGGGCGGAGCACGGCGGCGGCAAGGAGGGGGTCGACCGCGGCCCGCTCTACGCGCCCACGGGGTCCGCCGTGATCGATGAAGCCAAGGGCGAGGTGCGGCTGGATATCACCCGCATTTTCCGGGATTGGGCCGAGGGACGCTGTCCCAATTTCGGGGTGATGCTGATCCCGCAGGTCGGTGGTCTCATGCAGGGCAGGGGCAAGGTGGTGGTCTACTACACGGCGGGTTAACAGCCCCAGGAGCGGTCAGCGAGGAATCTGCTTATGAAGGCCCGACGGCGGCAATATGCGAAGACCAACCGGCTGTGGATCGGCCTGATCGCCCTGGTCCTGGCGGCGGCCGGGCCGCTCCGGGCGCAGTGGGAGGAGCTGGATACCGGTCCGGCCCGGCCGGAACAAAACGAGGTCGGGCTCGAGGCGGCCTTCGACCGGTTGCCGGGCGAGGTGACGGAAACGACCGCAAAAGAGGAGTTGGAGGAGCTGCTGAAGCCGGGTTCCAAGGAAGCCACCGAGGTCCGGGACTTCAAGCGCAAAAACGCCATCTACCAGATTCTCCACGGCGTCCACCCGCGGAAGGGGAAAGCCTACTATTGGGACGCCCGCTGCCAGGCTGCGGCCGATTTGGGCGCGTTCGCCGCCGACGACCAGGCCATCCGCGATCTTCTGTTTGAGGTGGGCGTAAAAGTCTATTTCGTGGAAAACCCCAGGTTCATCCCGGCAGCGATCAAGAGCTTTATGACGGCGGGCACGAATGAACTGCCGCGGCTGTTTCTCTACCTGACGAATGATCCCAGCTGGATGGTTCGCAACCGCATGGCCGATATCCTCGTGAGCCATAAGCGCCTGGCGCCCGAGGCGGTCGAAGAGGCGATGCTGGTGACGCTGGTCAGCGACCCCTCCGAGGACGTGCGCGGGCCGCGGACCAAGCTGATCTTCGGCCCCTATGGGGCCGGCCCCATGCCGGAGAACCTGGAAGAACTGGCCCGCAGCCGTCTGCGCGAGGAGGAGAACACCTACGCGAAATACTTCCTGCTCTGGTACCGGTATTACAAGATGGATTTGGTCAAAAAGAACACCGGCAATCTGGACCTGTATCGCGATCTGCTCTTCAGCGGAAAAAACTGGGAAAGCCGCTGGATGGGACTGGAGGCCATCCGGATGGGCCGCCAGGAACGCGATCCGGCGGTTTTCCCGGAATACGAGCGCGACGCGCTGCCGGACGTCGTCAAGGTGCTGCGCGAGGACCCCAACCCGCGCACCCGTTTCGGGGCCGCCGAAACGCTCTTCGCGTTCACCAATGCCACGGCCGCCCTGGCCCTGGCCGAGGCCATGGAAAAAGACGCGGATCCGGACATCCGGTCCTATGCCGCCCGGGTGCTCGGAGTTAAGCTGAACACGGTGAACAAGTATCCCTGGATGTGGCGCTGGCCGGAACACGCGCAGAAGTTTCTCACTAAAAAGGCCGCCGAGTCGGCGGACGCTTCCGTGCGCGCCAAGGCGGTGGCCGCCTTCGGCCGGGCCCTGTCGGATTCGGACCCGTTCGTGCGCTATTACGCCGTGATCGGCCTGGGCAAGCTGAACAGCCCGGACTCGCTCCGGCTGCTGAAAGCCTTCAAGCCGGATCCCGAGGAGTGGATCAACGCGGAGGCCGCCAAGTGGACGCGGCAATGCGAGCGGCCGGACGACACCCTGTTCCTGGGGAGCGCCACGGGGTTCTAAACTGGAAAGGCGCAAACCCATATGCATATCGGACAATGCGGCTTCGGTCTCCTGGGCGTGTGGTTGTGCGCGGCGACGGCGGCTGTGGCCGACCTCCCCCCGGAATGGGACGAGCAGCCGGCCCTGGTCATCAGCGGCCCGCTTTACCGCGTGCTCGAAAACGGCCAGTGGGGATTCATGGACAAGTCCGGCGCCGTGGCGATCCCGGCGAAGTTCGACACTGCCACCGATTTCTCCGAGGGCCGGGCCTGCGTGGCCGCCGAGAGGCAGCACTTTATTCTCAAGGACGACGGCGCCCTGATCCGCAGCGAGCCCTTGCGGTCGCCCTTCCGCGAGGGGCGCGCTTTCGCCGGCAACTCCATGGGCAACGTCAAAATCCTGGATGAAAACGGGAAGGTCATCCTGGCCGGACTTAAGGACTTCGAGCCCTATTCCGACGGCTGGGCGCTGGTGCGCATGACCAACGGCTGGGGGTATGTGGACCGCGCCGGGCAAGTGGTCCTGACGATCACCAACACGGTGCATAGCGCGCCGGAACAGCATGGTCCGAATAACCGCCACACCAGGCCGCACCCGTTCGCCAACGGCCGCTCGCGGGTGTTCATGGGCCATGAGAAATGGGCCTACCTTGACAAGTCAGGCAAGATCGCGATCCCCGCCCGTTTCGAGCGGGCTCACGATTTTGCGGAGGGCCTGGCGCGGGTCCGGCTGAACGGCAAGTGGGGCTTTATCAAGCCGGATGGCGCCTTCGCGGTCGAGCCGACATTCGAGGACGCCCGTGATTTTTCCGAAGACCTGGCCGCGGTCATGCTGGGGGGCAAGTGGGGCTACGTGGACCCGGCGGGCAAGCTGGCGATCCCCCCCCGGTTCGATAAGCCTCAGCGGTTCCAGGAAGGGCTGGCCCTAGTGTGGCAGGGGGAGAAGGTGGGCTTCATGAATAAGCAGGGCCAGGTGGTCATCGCGCCCGTTTTTGACGGCGCCCGCGGGTTCAAGGACGGCTTAGCCATGGTGTGGGCGGGAACTCGGCGCGGTTACATCAACCCCAAGAGCGAGTGGATCTACGTCCGCGACACCCTCTTTGCCCCCTGACGGCCAAGGGGTTCAAGGCCGCGGGGCGCGCTCGAAACGAAGGCCATGGCTGCCGTTTATTTCCAATGCCCGTGCGGACAAATCGTCGCCGCCGACGAAACCGGCGTCGGGGGGCGGGTGGCCTGTCCGGCCTGCCGGCGGGCCGTGACGGTTCCTCCCCCGCTCCTGCGGCAACCGTGCCCGGCTTGCGGCGCCAAACTCCTGGCGGCGGACGGGCTGGCCGGACTCTCGCTTCCCTGTCCCCAATGCGGGGCGGCTGTCATGCCCGCGCCGCCTGCCGCCGGCGCCGGCATCAAGTTCAACTGCCCGCATTGCGGCCAGCACCTGGATGCGCAGGCGGCCATGGCCGGGGACCGGGTCACCTGTCCCCATTGCCAGGGTGAGCTGAGTGTGCCAACCCTCCCCGGTCCGGCGCCAGAGGCCGCGCCGGCCTCGGAACCGGCGCCGGCGGCGGGCCCGGCCGGAACGGTCCGGTTGCTGGCTCTCGGCAGCGCGGCCGCGACGTCCTTGGGCTTGCTGATGCTCCTGAATCCTTTTGCCGCCCTGGCCGGCGTTGTCCTCGGGCATGCGGCCAGGAGGCGTTGGAGCGCTCTGCCCGACCGTCGCTGGCGCCGCCTGGCCGCGTTCGGTCTGCTGGGGGGCTACCTGGCCCTGGCGGGATACACGGCCCTGTCTTTTGGTTTGGGAGCCTTTTCCCTGGCGCCGCTCTTCACCCACACGGCCCTGGGCAAGGCGTTCGGTTATTCCCGCGCCCCGGCCTATGAACTCGCGGACGCGGACGACGATCACGGCCATTTCCGTCCGCGGCTGCACCTTGACCTTTCGGCGATCCAGTCCTGGCGGCACGCCTGGTGGCGGTCGCTGGCGGGCAGCGCCTCGTATCGCCGCGAGGTGGCGGCCGCCAAGAAGGCGCTGGCGTCCGCCGAGCGTTCCTACGGGTCCCACGATCCGCGCACGGTCCCGAGCCTGACGGCCCTGGGGGATATCTACCGCCGGGAAGCGCTCTACGCGCGGGCCGAACCGCTGTACCGCCGCGCCCTGGAAATCAACGAGTCGGCCCTGGGCCCGGACCATCCCAAGGTGGCCGTCAGCCTGAACAGCCTGGCCGCAGTCTATCTCGGCCAGGGGGATCATGCCCAGGCCGAGCCGCTCTACCGGCGGGCCCTGGCCATCCGTGAGAAGGCGTTCGGCGCCAAGCATCCCGACACGGCCTCGGCGCTCAACGACTTGGCTGCCTTTTTCTATGTCCAGGGCAAGTATGTCGAGGCCGAGCCGTTTTTCCAGCAGGCCCTGGCCATCCAGGAGGAAGCCCTGGGCCCGGAGCATTCCAAGGTGGCTGCGATCCTGAACAAGCTGGGGGAACTTTACCGCATCCAGGGCCAGTACGACAAGGGCGAGGCCATTTTCAAGCGCGTGCTCGCCATCGACGAGAAAACCCTCGGACCCGCCCACCTCGGGGTGGCCGCGAGCCTGGATAACCTGGCCAACCTGTACCGCAACCAGGGCAAATTCGCCCAGGCTGAACCGCTGTTAAAACGCGCGCTCGAGATCAAGGACAAGCAGCTCGGCCCCGGCGATCCGGCCACGGCCACCGCCATGAACAACCTGGCCCTGCTGTATCTGAGCGGCGGAAAGTACGCCCTGGCCGAGCCGCTGTTCAAGCGCGTCATGGAGATTGACGAGAAGGCGCTGGGCGCGTTTCATCCCGACCTGGCCACCAGCATGAACAACCTGGCCGCGGTCTACGACCGCCAGGGGAAATACGAGCCGGCCGAGCTGCTCTATCAACGCTCCCTAGCGATCCGCGAAAAAGCCCTGGGCCCCAACCATCCCAAGGTCGCCGCCAGTTTGAACAGCCTGGCGGCGCTGTATTTCGCCAAGAGCCGGTTTGATCAGGCCGAGCCGCTCTTCCTGCGGTCCTTGAAGATCAGGGAGGCGTCCCGGGGGCCTGACCATCCCGAGGTGGCCGCGAGCCTGAACGGCCTGGCGGAGCTCCACCAGGTCCAGGGGCAATACACCCAGGCCGAGCCGCTCTACCGGCGGGCGCTGGCGATCCGCGAGCAGGCCCTGGGTCCGAACCACCCGGAGGTGGCCACCAGCCTCAACGGGCTGGGCGACCTGTATTTCAACCAGGCCCAGTACGTCCAGGCCGAGCCGCTCTACCAGCGGGCCCTGGCGATCCGCGAGAAAGCCCTGGGGCCGAATCACCCGGAGGTGGCCGTCTGCCTGGGGAGCCTGGCCGAGCTGTACCGCAAGACCGGCCGGGATCAGGAGGCGGCGGCCCTGGACCGGCGCGCCGCCGCCATCCGAAGCTCGGCGTCATGAATCGAGCCGGCGTTTCGCCGGGGAAAGGCCGTATGCTCCGCCGCCCAACAAGCGTTCGTATCGGCATGATCGGGATCGGGGGTCGGGGCGGCCTGGCCGCCCACTGGCATCGGCCGGAGGGGCGCTCCCGGGTGGTGGCCGGGGCGGACGTGAATCCCAAGGAGTTCCCGGAGTTCCGGAAGCGCTTCGGCGCCTCCGTGTTCGTGACCTCCGACTTCCGCGAACTGCTGGCGCGCCCGGATGTGGACGCCGTGGCCGTGACCTCGCCCGACTTCTGCCACGAGGAGCAGGCCGTCGCGGCGCTGCGGGCCGGCAAGCATGTCTTCTGCGAAAAGCCCCTGGCGATCACCACGGCAGGCTGCGACCGCATCCTGCGGGCCTGGAAGGCGTCGGGCAAGCGCCTCATGGTCGGGTTCAACATGCGCTACATGAACATTTTCCGCGCGATGAAGGAGATCGTGGACGCGGGGACCATCGGTGAAATCCGGGCGGTGTGGGTGCGTCACTTCGTCGGCACCGGCGGCGAGTGGTATTTCCACGACTGGCATGCCGCCCGGAATACTGCCACCAGCCTGCTCCTGCAGAAGGCCTCCCACGACATCGACATGATCCACTGGATCACCGGGAAATATACCCGCCGGGTGGCGGCCTTCGGCAGCCTGGATTTCTACGGGGGGGACAAGCCGAACTCCCTGGAATGCCATGCCTGCCCGGAAAAAGAAACCTGCACCGAGTTCCAGCGCTGGCCGGGCCACGAGTTCTGCTGCTTCCGCCGGGAAGTGGATGTCGAGGACAACAGCGTGGTGATCATGGAGCTGGACGGCGGCATCAAGGCCACCTATACCCAGTGCCATTTCACGCCCGACTATTTCCGGAATTACACCTTTATCGGCACCGAGGGCCGGATTGAAAACCTGGACGACAGCACCCGGGTCGTCTGTCTCACCCGCAACCGCTCGAAAAAATCGAAAAATCTGTCCAACCGCACCTACGAGGTCAAGCCGGCGGCCGGCGGGCACGGGGGCGCCGATCCCGAAATATGCGATGATTTTGTCGCCATGATCTTGGGCGGCAAGGAACCGGTGTCCACCCCGGTGGCCGGCCGGATGAGCGTGGCGGTCGGCTGCGCCGCCACCGAGTCCCTGCGCCGCGGCGGCCGGGTGGTGACCGTGCCGCCCCTGGCGCGCGACTTGCGCTGAGCGCAGTCGTGTTTTCGGGCGGACCGCGCGCTTCCCGGGTGAACCGGCCGCCCCGCGGACGGTATCCGGCGCGCGGGCAGAGGCAAGCAGTCCGCACGCGGCAGCCGGGTTTCATTTTGTGCTTTATGCGCGTTCCGGGGTGAATTATACTCCCTTTGCCATGAGTGTTTCCAAGTCCAAGGTCGCGATTCTGCGCACGACACCGGCGACGGTGCTGGAGGATTACCACCGGCTGGTCAACCTGGCCGGCTACAAGGAGGTTCTGCCGCGGGACAAGGAGATCGCCCTCAAGATCAACATCAGCTGGCATTTCTTCTTCCCCGGCAGTTCCACCGTGCCCTGGCAGCTCGACGGCGTCATCCGCGCCCTCAAGCGGGACGGCTATGATCCCTCCCGGATCCACGCCTGCCATAACCGGACCGTCGTGATCGATTCCCGGCTGGGCGAGCGCCAGAACAAGCAGCTCAACGTCGTGGTCGCCCACGGCCTGCGCAACATCCACCTCTACGAGCCGGAGGTCGAATGGATCCACGTCCGTGACGCCGTCGGCGACCTGGCTGATCGGTTCCTTTGCCTGAACAAGGTGTACCCGAAGGGCTTCATGATTCCGCGCCGGTTCATCGGGGAGTCCATCATCCACCTGCCGACGATCAAGACCCACGTTTTCACGACTACCACCGGCGCGATGAAAAACGCCTTCGGCGGCCTGCTCAACGAGCGGCGCCACTGGACCCACCCCGTAATCCACGAGACCCTGGTCGATCTGCTCATGATCCAGAAAAAGATTCATGCCGGCGTGTTCGCCGTCATGGATGGCACGTTTGCCGGCGACGGGCCGGGCCCGCGCTGCATGATTCCCCATGTCAAGAACGTGCTCCTGGCCTCGGCCGACCAGGTGGCCATCGACGCCGTGGCGGCCAAGCTCATGGGGTTCGATCCTTTGAAAGACATAAAATTCATCCGCCTGGCGCACGAGCAGGGGCTGGGCTGCGGGGATCCCCGCGAGATCGAGATCGTCGGCGATGCCGACGCCGCCCGGGAGAACTGGCATTTCGAGGGGCCGTTCAAAAAAATGACTTTCGCCAGCCGGATGCAGCATAAGATTTACTGGGGCCCGCTCAAGAAACCGGTCGAGTGGTCCCTGAAAACCGTCCTGGCCCCGTGGGCCTACATCGCCAGCGTGCTCTACCACGATTTCTTCTGGTATCCCACGCACCAGGACCGCCTCCAGCAGGCCTTAGCCAGCGAGTGGGGTAGGCTGTTTCATAATTGGGACGCCCTGGCGATCCCGCCGGACGACCTGGCGACGCCCGGATGGAAGGATGTCGGGCAGGCGGCGGCGGGGATCGCTGCCCGCCACCCGTCGGAAAGCCGGCATCATTTCGTGCAGGCCATGAAGATCCTCGGCGAATGCGTCCGCGAAGCCCCGGAATTCTCGGCCCGGCATCGGCGGATGGCAGCGGGTCCGACCGACAATCAGCCCTCGATTCAGTGACTGGACATGGCGGGGCAGATCCGTCAACCGGGAACTCGTTCCACCTATGTGAGCGAGGGTGTCCTGCGATGAGCGGGATGCGACGGCCAGGTAACAACGTTGCTCAGGGGCACGATCAACCGTGCTGCGCGTCCATGTTGGACTTTAAGGGAGAGCGGTGAAAAGTAAGCTCTCATTCATAGCTGCTGGGGTGATGCTGGCCGTCCCGGTTCTCTTTGGGGATACGGGCACGGTTTTCAACGTTGATACGGACGTCAGAACAGTCCGCTTGGGCGACAAAGTCGATGTGAGGCTTAAGGTGATTGGTGATGCGGTCGACAGCGTTGTCGGTGGAACGGATGGCGCAAAGCTTCACTCCCGGGATGGAGAAGGTTTCCATGCCCGTTATACGTTTGTTCCACAACAAGAGGGGGAATGCAGCTTTGGTCCCTATACCCTCTCGTTCAACGGGCAAACGCTCACATCTCAGACGGTGAAAATCCACGTCCTGCCAAAATGGACGGGGGAGGACGGCTCGTATTTCAGAATTGATCGGCCCCGAATTGTCCTCGGCGAATCCATTGAATTAGTGCAGGAGACTTGGAGGCGGAAGCGACGGAATGATTCCACTTCACGCCTCCGCATCATGAGGGCAACCAATGACTATGATTGCTCCCTGGGCCGCTCATTCCATTCCATGACTATATCCCATGTGAACGTCACGACCACCAATTGTTACGACCGGCAGACATGGTTCCTAAAACCCAGGAAGCCCGGTGTGTTCCGCATCACAAGACAGATCTTTGAATCCTGGCCGGAGGATATCATTCCTCCTGACTTTTCGGTGACCGTTGATGCGATCGACCAGCCGGCGCCCGGAAACTAGTGTAGTGTTTCAAATATAGCTTTACTTATAAATATGCTATGGTATGCTTCCGGTCAATAGGAGGCATACCATGCGCGTAGCAGCAAAAATCATGCTGAACGAGACGGAAAGAGAAACCTTGGAACGATGGGCGCGGGGCCGGAGCACACCGACACGCTTGATGGAACGTGCTCAAGTCGTTTTGCTGGCGGCCGAGGGAAAAGAGAACCGGCAGATTGCGATGGCGACGGGATTGTCGAAGCCGACCGTAGGGCTGTGGCGACATCGGTTTGCTTCGAGTCGATTGCCGGGCATTGAGAAAGATGCTCCCCGCGCTGGCCGCCGGCCTACCCGGGCGAATCGGCTGGCACGCCGGATTCTGGAGCACACAACGCAAACCCAACCCTCTCATGCAACGCACTGGAGTGTGCGCACCTTGGCCAAAGAGGCGAAAGTGAGTCCGTCGATGGTCCATCGTGTCTGGCGAGCACATGGTTTGCAGCCTCATCGATTCCGAACATTTAAAGTCAGTCGAGATCCTCAATTTGTCGAGAAAGTCACGGATATTGTGGGGCTGTATCTGAATCCCCCCGAACGCGCACTGGTGCTCTGTGCCGATGAGAAAAGCCAGATTCAAGCGTTGGATCGTACGCAACCAGGCTTGCCGATGAAACCGGGCCGTTGCGGAACCTACACTCACGACTACAAGCGTAACGGAACGACAACCCTTTTTGCTGCCATTGAAATGGCTGAAGGGCGACTGATTGGAACGTGTATGCCGCGACATCGTCACCAGGAGTGGATCAAGTTTCTGGACGTGATTGATCAACAGACACCCGCCAACCGGGATCTGCATCTGATTATTGACAACTACTCGACCCATAAACATCCTCGGGTTAAGCGATGGCTTAAACGCCACTCCCGCTTTCACGTCCATTTCATTCCTACCAGTAGTTCATGGCTCAATCTCATTGAACGGTGGTTCCGTGATCTTACCGATAAGCGTATTCGTCGTGGTATTTTCCGTAGCGTTCAGGAACTCGTCGGCGCAATTACTGATTACATCGCTGCTCACAACACGAATCCGGAAACATTTCAATGGACAGCAAAAGCCGATCAGATTCTTGCAAAAGTCGAACGTGCCAGAAATATTTTGAATAAATCAACATCTGTGTGAAACACTACACTAG
>CAZVVD010000116.1:0-11801 GCA_964630555.1 uncultured Verrucomicrobiota bacterium
CGTGCCGCTGCGCGGAGTTCTATGTCACCCCGGAAGGCGACGGCGATTTCGGCGGAACGAACTGGGACAATGCCTTCAGCAACGTGCAGGACGCCCTTGACCTGGCCGCGACCGCGGGCGACACGGTCTACCTGCAGGCCGGCGCCTGGTCCAACGCCGCGCCCCTCGTGATCTCCAACCAGCCAGGGGTGACCCTGCGGGGCGGCTGCTGGGGCCTGCTCGGCGGCGCGTCCAACGATTACTGCGGCACCAACAGCATCCTCACCAAGACCGGCGGGGTAATGCGGATCGTGTGCGGTTACGAGTCCACGGTGACGATGGCCTTTGTGACCGTCAGCGGCGGCTTTATTACCAACGCGGAGGACAACGGGGCCGGCCTTTATTTCACGAACTGCGCGGTTACCCTGACGAACTGCGTAGTACGGGATTGCACGAACATCTGCAGCACGGCCCAAGGGTATGGCGGTGGCGTGTACGGTTCCGGCGGTTCCCTGACACTGCTCAGCAGCGTGGTCAGCAACAACACAGTGAAATGCTCGAAAGTGAACGGTTATGGGGGAGGCATAGCGGCGGTAAATTGTCCTCTTATCGTGCGGGGAAGCGGAAGCGCGCTCATCTCCAACACGGTGGCCGACGGCGACGACTATGCCTGTGGCGGGGCGATCTATGTCACCAACGGCACACTGATCCTGGCGGATGCGACTCTGGCCGGGAACGTGGGAAACAGTCCGAGCTATGCAAACGCCTACGGCGGGGCGGTGTATGCCGTGGGCAACGGGGCCATGGCGACGATCTCGGGGTGCTGGTTCGAGGCCAATTCGGCCAAGGGGAGGGACTGGGGCGGAGGCTATGGCGGGGCGGCTTATCTAAGCGTGGCGACCGGCGTCATCGCGCATTGCACGTTTACGAACAGTTATGCCGGCAATGGAAACTATGCGGCGCAAGGAGGCGCTTTGTGGGCAGGAAATTTAATGTCTCTGCAAGTCATATCCAACGATTTCCAAGGCAACCAAGTGGTGGGGGCGGCAACGGGGAACGGCGGGGCTCTGTACGTCATCAATTGCGGGACAACGGTGGTGGACCGGTGCACCTTTGCAGCCCATGGCATCCCGGCGGGATCGGCGCCGGAGCTGGTTTACATCAGCGGGGGAGGAGCCTCGCGTTTTCAGGCCTCGACCTTCCAAGGCAACCCTGCCGGCGGAGGGGGGACCTTCAGCGCTTCCATCGGCTCCGCGCTGTTCATGACAAACTGCCAGATATTGGATAACAACGGGGTCGGGCTGAATTTTACGGGCGCCGCTGGTTCCGTGCTGGCGCTGACCAACTGCCTGGTTTTGGATAATAACGGGACCGGGATATCCTTCTCCGCTGGCAACGCGATCCTGTTTAACTGTCTCGTGGCAAGGAATTGTCAGGATGGTTTTGGCCTTGCGGGTGGGACTGCTAGCGTGGCCAACTGCACACTGACGTACAATGGGGGGTGGGGGCTAAACTGGTTGGGGGGCACGGGGGCAGTGGTCAACAGCATTGCCTGGGGGAATGGATCGGGCGGGATCGCCAGCAACGAGAATCTGGGGGTGGATTATTGCCGCCTGCAGGCGGGAGATGCGTTGGGCGCGGGGGCCAGCAATACCGCGGGCGATCCGCTGTTTGCGTCGGTGGCGGGGTGCTATTACCTGTCGTCGAACGGATTGCATGGCCAGGTCGTGAGCAGTCCCTGCATTGACGCCGGGAGCAACGCGCCGGATGTCTGGGGGTTGACGAACCGGACGACGCGGACGGACGGGGCGGGGGACACGAACGCGCCGGTGGATTTGGGCTATCATTATGCCGCCGGGGTTTCGACTTCCGAGATCCGGACGGTGACCAACGGCTACGTGGACGCGGTGGGCGGGGACGACACGAACGACGGGCTGGGGTGGGGGAGCGCGTGGAAGTCCCTCACCCACGCCCTGGGCAGCGTGGCGGCGGACGCGACGATCCAAGTGGCCACGGGCACCTACAATGCCGCCAGCGGGGAAAGATTCCCGCTGACCGTGCAGATGCCGGGGCTGACCCTGGCGGCGACGAACGATAACCCGGCGTTGACGGTGGTGGACAATGCGGGCACGAACGGGCAGAGGGTATTGCAGGCCCTGGGTAAGGGAACGATTTTGCTAAAAGGCCTGACGTTCTGTGGCGGGCGGTTTGACTCTGGCTGGAATTTCGGCGGGGGTCTGCTGCTGCAGGGTTGCGCGGCGACGCTGACGAACTGTGTGGTGCGGGACAACACGAACACCTGCACAACGGCAGCTTACGGTGGCGGCATATACACTGTGGGCGGGTCGCTTACGCTTCTCAATAGCTTGATTTGTGGCAATAGCTTGCGTAGCTCGAAAGTAAGTGGTTATGGCGGTGGCGTGGCGGCGGTAAATTGTCCTCTTATCGTGCGGGGAAGCGGAAGCGCGCTCATCTCCAACACGGTGGCCGACGGCGACGACTATGCCTGTGGCGGGGCGATCTATGTCACCAACGGCACACTGATCCTGGCGGATGCGACTCTGGCCGGGAACGTGGGAAACAGTCCGAGCTATGCAAACGCCTACGGCGGGGCGGTGTATGCCGTGGGCAACGGGGCCATGGCGACGATCTCGGGGTGCTGGTTCGAGGCCAATTCGGCCAAGGGGAGGGACTGGGGCGGAGGCTATGGCGGGGCGGCTTATCTAAGCGTGGCGACCGGCGTCATCGCGCATTGCACGTTTACGAACAGTTATGCCGGCAATGGAAACTATGCGGCGCAAGGAGGCGCTTTGTGGGCAGGAAATTTAATGTCTCTGCAAGTCATATCCAACGATTTCCAAGGCAACCAAGTGGTGGGGGCGGCAACGGGGAACGGCGGGGCTCTGTACGTCATCAATTGCGGGACAACGGTGGTGGACCGGTGCACCTTTGCAGCCCATGGCATCCCGGCGGGATCGGCGCCGGAGCTGGTCTATGTCGGCGGAGGCCGTGCCACGCGCTTCCTGAATTCGAGCCTGCAGAACAACAGCGCGGGCCGGGGGTTGTCCTTCGCTGGCGGCGCTGGCGCCGGCTTGGCGCTGATCAATGACCTGATCATCAAGAATGCCGGCGACGGCATCTGTTTTTTCACCGGTACGGGCGCCTTTGTCAACTGCACCCTGGCCGACAATGTCGGCTGGGGTATCGCCCGGCCGACGTCATACGGGCTGACCGTGAAGAATTCGATCCTTTGGGGTAATGCCGGCGGCGGCATCGGGCACAACCAGAACCTTACCCTCACCTACACCGATTCCCAGGACGCCTGGGCGGCAGGCGCCGCCTCCGGAAATCTGAGCGCCGACCCGCTCTTCGTGGACCCCGCCGCCGGCGACTTCCACCTCCAAAGCACCGCCGGCTCGTGGCACGGCGGGGCCTGGACGCCGGACGCGCGGCTGAGCCCCTGCATCGACGCCGGCGATCCAGCTTCGCCCTATGCCCTGGAGCCCAAGCCCAGCGGCGGGCGCGTCAACCTGGGGGCCTACGGAAATACGCCGGAAGCCTCGCGCTCGCCCCGGGGGACGGTGATTCGCGGGAGGTAGGGGAATGGAAAAGGGCCGGCAGCGGCCGGTCCACGATCTTCCCCCTGAACGGCGACTCCGAGGTGGAAGCGCCCGGTGTCCGCCGCCGCCGCCAGGAGGGAACTGCGAAGGCCTGGTATTCGTTCTCGGCCATGCCGTCCAGCGTGATGCCGAAGTTCCCCGTCGGCAGCGCGTTGTGCGTCTAGTGTGGTGCGTCCAACAGTTCTTTGCTTATGAACAGACGTTCAGCAGCCTGCATTTCGCAAGATGCAACCGGTTGAGGCCGGTTCTGCGGCTTTTCATATGTAAATGGACTTCTGACGCACTACACTAGGTGGCGTTCAGGATGATGCACCGGGGTTCCACCTCGGGCAAGGTGTTGGCCAGCGCCTTTCGGACGCCATCGCGCAAGGGGTCCGGGATGCTGCGCAGGTCGCATCCGATCAGGATGACGTGTTCGCGGGCGTCGCTGGGATCCTCCTCTTCCAGGGCCACCGCGCGGGTAAGCTGCAATTCGGCCTCAGCGCCGTGCTCCACCGCCAGCCGCCAGCCGCTCGAAGGTCAGGGTGGGGGGCGCCGGTTCTTTCCGGCGCGCCCACACCATCTCGTAAGGACACGGCGAATGCTTTTCACCCGGCGCGGATGCCGGGATGATCCTGGTTTTCATGCTGTTCCTTGCGGCCGGTGGCTGAATGCGGCGGACTATATTCGCCCCACAATCCGCTGGTAAGGATGGGCCGCGCGCCAGGGTGAGCCGCGTTCCAGGGTGGGCCGTGCGCTCCGCGCGCGGCCTTGCCGGTTTGGGATCGGATGCGGCCTGGCGAAAGAGCGTTGCCTCTTCGCAACCGTCAGCTCCAAAACAGCGTTTCATTGGAGGTTGAGGTCCCGGCAAAAATCGTGTATTCTAAAAATCAATTCCGTTATTCGGTGTTGCGATCAGGGAGGTATAGCGTGACGACCCGCATGCATTCCGATCTCGAGTCCGCCCTGCTCCGGGCCATGGGCGAAATGGAGACCATTGACTGCCACGAGCACCTCGGCCCGGAACGCGACCGGACCGGCGCCGAGGTGGATGTCTTCACCCTGTTCAGCCACTACACCCGCGGCGATCTCCTTGCGGCCGGAATGAGCGAGGATCAGTACCGCTCCCTCTTTGACCGCCGCCGCCCCCTGGACGAGCGCTGGGCAGAGTTCCAGCCGTTCTGGGAAATCATCCGCTGGACGTCCTACGCGCGCGCCGCCCGCCTGGCCGCTGCGCGTTTTTACGGCGCGGACGATATCAACGCTGCCACCTGCCAAGCCCTGTCGGAGGCCATCCGTCGGGCCAATACCCCCGGCCTCTACGAGCGGGTGCTGGGCGAGGCCTGCCGGATCCGCGCCGCCCTGTCCGTCCGGGAGCTCGGGGATTCCTTGGATTTCGGCAACCCGCGCCTGCGCCCCGTGGTCTCCATCGCCCCGTTTCACCCGAAGGACGCCGGGGTCCTGGCCCATCCCCCCTTCGTTCCCGGCTTCGAGGCGCGCACGCTGGATGACTTTCTTGAGGCCATGCGCCTGTTCCTGGCCAAGGCCAAGGAGCGCGGCGCGCCGGCCATCAAGGCGTGGGCTTACCCCGTCGGCGATCCCGACGCTTCGGCCGCCCGGTCCGCCTTTGCCGACCTGCTGGCCGGCCGGGACACGCCGGCGGACCCGCGCATCCCGCTGAGCAATTTCCTTTTCGACCGGGCCATGGCCATGGCTTCCGAGCTCGACCTGGCGATTTCCATCCATACCGGTTACTGGGGCGATTTCCGCAGGCTCGATCCCCTGCACCTGATTCCCGTTTTCCAGCGCCATCCCCGGGCCCGTTTCGACGTCTTCCATCTCGGCTTCCCCTGGGTGCGCGAGACCCTGTTGCTCGGCAAGACTTTTCCCAACGTCTGGATCAACCTGTGCTGGACCCACGTCATTTCCCAGCAGGCGGCGGCCGAGGCCCTGGACGAGGCCATCGACCTGCTGCCGGCCAACAAGCTTCTGGCCTTCGGCGGCGATTACGGCTTGCCGGTGGAAAAAGTCTACGCCCACCTCGTCATGGCCCGGGAAGACATCGCCCGCGCCCTGGCGGCGCGGATCGAAAGCGGGCAATTCACGGAAGCGCAGGCCCTGGCGCTCGCCCGGCGCTGGCTGTTCGACAACCCCGCGGAACTCTACCGCCTCAAGGTGTAGCCTCTTCGCCGCGCGGCGTCCGTAAACCATGAGTCCGAAATAATAGCATGCCAGTTTCTATGGGACGGCGGTGAGCCCGAACGAGGAATGAATGCGTTTAATGGTCCTTCATCCGCCACCCGAAGTGCCGGGCGAACCCTACGACTGGTGGGCGACCCGGCGGCCAGAGCGACCCTGGCGCCATGCCTACCACCAGACCCTGGTGGACAAGATCTGGATCGGGACCAAGGGCAATCCCAAGACCGGCCAGCCGCCGGCGCTGAAGCACGACGCCATCCAGGCGCTCGAGCGCATCCGGCGGATCGACCGGGTGACCCGCGGCATTCCCAAGATCACCTACCTGATCGGCTGGCAGCACGACGGGCACGATTCCAAATACCCGGACTGGTCGGTGGTCAACCCCCGCCTCCAACGGCCCGGCGACCGGACCGCGCGCGACAGCCTGGCCTGGCTGATGGCGGAGGGCCGCAAATACCATACCACCGTCAGCCTGCACATTAACATGCTGGACGCTTACGAGAACTCGCCCCTGTGGGCGGAATACCTGTCGCGCGGCGTGATTTTTCGTGTGAACGGAGAACTCTGGCGCCATCCCTGGGCGGTCTGGGGCGGCGAGCAGGCCTTCTGGATCGACTTTGCCCGCGAGTGGGAGACCGGGCTGGCCTGCCGGCGGATTGACGCCCTGCTGGACCTGCTCCCCATCCGCGAACAGGGCACGATCCACATCGACGCTTTTTATCCCCCGGAATTCACGGACCCGGCGCCGCAGCTGGCGGCCATGCGAAAAATCTTCCGCTACTGGCGCGACCAGGGCGTGGACGTCACCAGCGAGTTCATGTTCCGGATGCGCGCCGGGGAGGGATTCATCGGCCTGCAGCCCATGGCCTGGGTGCTGAACTATGCCGGCAACGTTTGGGAGAGCCCGGAAGTGTGCGAACAGGCCTGGATGGACATCCCGGCTTCGCTCTACTGCGGGGGCCTGGACAAGCTTGAACTCGCGACCGGTCAGCTCTTCGGCACCAGCATGATGGGCGAGGATCTCGCGGACGCGGACGATTTCCGCGAGCCCTTCTGCCTGCAGACCCTGCCCTGGTATTACCTGAACCGGCACGAGCGCCGGCGCCTGGTCCACGAGGCCGGCGGCACGCGGACCCTGGAGCTGTCGGACGGCCTGGTGAGCGAGTTCCGGGCCGGCCGCCGTACCCTGCGGCATCGGGGACGCGTGCTGGTGGACGGCGCGGATGTCTGCGTGCCGGCCCTCTGGCGTCCCCACCGCGAACTCATCGCCTTCAGCCGGGACGGGTATGCCGCCCGCGCCTGGGACCTGCCCCCGGACTGGGCCGGCGTGCCCGCCGCCGACATTTATGAAGTGCGCCAGGCCGGGCTGGCCCGCCTGCCAGCGCAGGACGTGTCGGGCGGCAGGCTGCGGCTTTCCCTGCCGGCGGGCCGGATGGTCAGCGTGGTCCCGTCCGGCACTGCCATGGACCGGGAGGCGGAGGCATGAGGCGACAGGGGGACAGGGGCGTTCCAGGATGTCATTGGATGGGCGCGAATTGGAGGCGCCGTCTTGCGCCGCTGGCGACGGTCCTCCTGCTGGCCTGGACGACCTGCCCGGCGGGTGAATGGTACGTCACCCCGGGGGGCGCGGGCGACCGCGGCGGCACGAACTGGCACAACGCCTTCAGCAACGTGCAGGACGCCGTTGAACCCGCCAGCGTCCGTCTCCAGCCAGGCGCCCCGTCTTGGCAATGGCAGTCCCGGCGGGAGAGAACATCCACCTTCTGAAAAACGGGGGGTTCCGTCAAGTCGCCGCGGCCCAGGACTCGCCCCGCAGGGGGCCGATCCCGGCGACGGGGGCGGCCAGGCGCCCCGAGAAATTGGCGACGATCCGGGTGCCGTCCGCAAAGGCGGATTCTTGGAGGTACCCGTCCTCGGAAAGAATGGCGAAGTGCACCATTTCCAGCTTGCCGATCCGGCGGTGCAGGCGGGCCACGGGCAAGGCCTCGCGCAGGGCAATCTGCACCTCGGGCTCCTCAAATCGAATCCGGTACAGGCCGGTGTGGGGACCATTGCCGGTCCAGCGATACTGTGCGCCGAACGGGAAGACATCGGGCGGACACCCCATCAGGGCGTCCAGGGCGGCCATGAGACGGGGCCGCCCGCCGCCGTAGTGGAACAAGTCCCCGGGGGGCTGCACCCCGTGGCGGTCGTTGTTGTAGTTGTGCACTTCCCACCAGGAGTGGACGAGGCTGTCGTGGTAGACCAGGGCCGTGAGGGGCACCGGCCAGAAAGGCCGCTCGCCGTACTGCGGCCAGAGCTTGGCGGAGCCGAAGTCGCATTCTCCCGCGTAGGCGTCGTTGAAGGTCTCGGAACTGACGGCCTGCCCGCTGGCGCTTCCCGCGGCTAGGGCTTTCCGGATCCATTCCCGGGCCTCGCTCCGCGATAGGGGCCGGCCGGGGTGTCCGGCATGGTCGAGGGCGTAGCACTCGCCCAGGTGCTCCGAGGCCAGGACATCGAAGTGGTCCCAGGTCAGGCCGCTGGGCTGCCACGCCGTCTCCGCCTGGCGCTGCGCCATGCAGGCGCAGCAGCACCGGTGCCACCGCTGGCTGTCCATTTCCCACCCGTGGACCGGGCGCCCGTCGGGGCCCATCCTCAACAGTGGGCCAAACCGGTCAGCCGGGACCCCGTCGGTTTTGACGTCGGAGATCCAGGTCCAGGGCGCGAGATCGAAGCCCAGCTCTTGGATTCGGCGGATGGCGTCATCGGAAAGCCTGATGGGCGGCGCGCCGCCCATCAGGAAGTCGTTATTGAACGTGCGGAAGGCCGCCGGGTAGACCAGGGCGCGGTCAAAGCCATAATCGCGCAGGCGCTTGCATTCGGCGGCGTAATCCAGGTCGTCCTGGCAGTAGCCGATGAAGCACATCAGGCTGCCGAAAATCCGTTCCAGGCCCGGCCGCTGCGCAATTTTATCCTCCCAGCTCCGGAAGGCGCCCCGGGCCTTGATCCGCGCCCGGTAGGCCTTGGCGACTGCCACGATGCCCGGGTCGGTCACCTGAAGGCGCGCGACGCGCTCGTAGCGCAGGGCGCCCAGCGACCGGATCTGGAGGGAGGTGCACCAGGGCCGCCCGCCTTCCTTCCGGCCCGTCCACAGGACCATGTCGTCCCGGGTCTCGAAGGTGGTCAGGAGGGCCCCGCTCTCGGCCAGGCAGCCCAGCATGGCCAGCGTGAACCCGCAGTGCCGCCCTTCCTGGAAGCATTTCTCGAAGGGCCGGCCCCGTCCGTCCCAAAGAACTCCCTGGGCGAGCGGCAGCAGGAGGCGGTTCGTCTCCCCCGCCGCAAAAAAGAATCCGGGCAGGGCGACCGCGTCCAGGCCAGCCGTCCCCCCGGTCGCGAGCCGTATTTCCAGGCCGTCGTCCAGGAGAAGGTACTCGATGGACAACCTGGCCTGCCCGGCAAGGTAGGCAATCCGCACCGCGGCCGGGCCGGAGATCTCGGCGCCGGCGGGGACGAGGGGGGCCAGTCCGGCCTCGAAAGCGGCGGCATCGCCGGGACCCCGGTAGACCATCGTGCGCTCGTCCGGCGTCCAGCGGGTTCCCCGGCGCAGATCCACCAGCGCGAGCCCGCGGCCGTCCGGGCGGCAGAACAGCGCAACCTGGTCATTCCGGAGGGTGATCACGGCCGGATTCCCAGGATGCCGAGCCAGCGCTTAAAATCGTCCAGGCGGAAGGGGCGCGGTCCGGCCAGGTAATGGTTGCGGAAACTTTGGCCGTTGGCGGTCCATTCCAGCAGCCACATCGCCGCCTGGCCGGCGGGGGGGATGCTCCCGGCAGGCAGGCGTCCGTTGGCCTCCACCCGGTAGTCCTGGTCGAACAGGATCTTCCCGCCGTCGGCCTCGGTCACCTTCAGACGGCCTTGGGCTTCGGCCAGCGTGTCGTTGACGATGATCAGCGGGTGCCGGCCCTCTTCGGCCTCGCCGCAAATGGCGCAGACGTCCGCCTGCACCCGCTTGATGACTTCGTAGGCGAGCTTCCGGCCGCCGTAGTAGTCCACGACGGCGTCGGAAATTTCCGGCCAGCCGTCCCGCAGGTTCCACCAGAGGATGCCGGTGCGCTCCCACTTGGCGGAACGGAAGCGCTCGATGAAAAACTTCTTGGCCTCGGCTTGGCTGATCTGCGAGGCCAGGATGAAGTCGTCCAGGGTCTCCGGCGCCTTCCCGAACAGCACCGCCGCCTGCTTGGCCATCAACGGGATGCGGTAGTTGTAATCTGTTAGGCTGCGGTGCGGCCGGACCGCGTGGGTCAGCCATTGCTCGTTGCCCTGCCACGGCCAGAGTGCGCCGGGCTCCATCATCTTCTCCAGGCTCTCGCGGTTGGGACAGCCGTGGTAGCCGATTTCGCTGACAAAGCGGCAGCGCGAGCCGGTGTAGTAGGGGCCCTTGAAGTCGTCCCGCGGCCCCCAGAGGTGGTCCTCCGGCATGACCGCATAGGCATTGCCGGTGGCGTAGGCCGCCGGGCTGACGTAGGGCGAGCTCGGCAGGTAGTCGCGGAACGGGTCGAGCTGGCGCACGACGTCCGGCAGGACCTGGCGGCTGAGCCGGTCCTTGTTCGGGTCCGAGGGCATCGCCAGCCAGCCCCCGAGATAGAAGACGTCAATTTCGTTGTTGCCCGCCCAGAGCGCCAGGCTCGGGTGCCGCCGCAGCGCGCGCACGACGGCCTCGGCTTCCCGGCGGATGGTTGCGGCGAATTCGTCGGTTTGCGGGTAGAGCGCGCAGGCCAGGGCGAAGTCCTGCCAGACCAGCACGCCGTGCGCGTCGCAGAGGTCGAAGAAAGCGTGGTCCTCGTAGACGTTGCCGCCCCAGCAGCGGAGCATGTTGCAGTTCAGGTCCAGGACCATGTCGAAGGCCGCCGCCAGGTGCTCGCGGTCACGGCTGTGGAGGGCGTCCAGCGGCACCCAGTTGCTGCCCTTGGCAAACACCTTCTCGCCGTTGACGACGAACACGAACCGGCCGATCTCGCCGGCGGCCGTGGTTTCGCTCCGCTCAAGGCGGAGGGTGCGCAGGCCGAGGCGCTGGGCGTGTTGCGCGAGTACCCGGCCGTCCGCGCCGATCAGCTCGAGTTTTAGGTCGTAGAGCGGCTGCCGGCCGTAGCCCCGCGGCCACCACAGCCGGGCGTTGTTGACCCTGAACTGGGTCCGCAGGTGCGTTCCGACGAGCGCCTGCGTCGAGGACTCGACCGTCTGACCGTCCAGCGCCAGGGTGATGCGCGCCTGCCAGGCGTCGAGGTCGAAGACCTCGGTGATGAGCTGGGCGTCCACAGTGATGTCGGCGGTTTGCTTTTCCCGGTCCACGGCCACCGTGGCGGCGTAGACTTCGCCCCAGCGGGTCGGGGGGAGGAGTTCCAGCCGGACGCCGCGCCACAGCCCGGCGGAGACGACGCGCGGCATGATGTCCCAGCCGTACATGTGCGGCGCCTTGCGGATGGCCAGCGACTCCCAGTTCACTTCCTTGGCGCCCTCGACCGGCGCGGGCGAGTGCTTCCGCCCGGCGAGGACGGCCGAGTCGATGCGCACAACCAGCTCGTTGTTCCCGCTCCCGGCCCGCAGGACATCGGTGACGTCGAAGCGCTGGGGGACCAGCATGTTGTCGGCCGCGCCGACGGAGGCCCCGTTCACGAACACCTCGGCCAGGCAGTCGAGGCCTTCAAAAACCAGTTCCACCCGTTCGCCGCCGGCGTGGTCCGGGGTCGGGAACGCCCTCCGGTACCACCACTGGTGGCCCTCGTAGGCGCGCAGAAGATAGATGTGGTTGGCGTAGGACAGCTCCGGCAGCACGCCGGCGCGCACCAGGTCGAGCTCGACGTTGCCGGGCACGACGGCCGGGAGGGTCGGCCAGCCGGCTTCCGTGAGCTCGGCCGGCGTCCGCGGTCCGCCGGGGCGTTGGGGCCCGTAAGACAACTGCCAGGTACCGTTAAGGGAGATGGAGGGCATGGGGGAAATGGTTGAGGGTTGAGGGTTGAGGGTTGAGGGTTGAGGGTTGAGGGTTGA
>CAZVVD010000117.1:0-11748 GCA_964630555.1 uncultured Verrucomicrobiota bacterium
CCCTGCCGGAGGCGCAGCTCGACCGCTTCATGTTCTGCGTCAAGGTGGACTACCCGGACGCCCGCGAGGAGCGCGCCATCCTCCTGGCGACCACGCGCGACGAACGGCTGGAGGTGGAGCGGATCATGAACGCCGCGGCCATCCTGCAGCTCCAGCGCCTCGTCCGCCGGGTGCCGGTCAGTGAACACGTCGCCGGCTATGCCGCCGCCCTGGCGCGCGCGACCCGGCCCGACGATCCCCATGCGCCCGACTTTGTGAAGCGCTGGATCCAGTGGGGCGCCGGACCGCGCGCCGGCCAGTTCCTGCTGCTGGCGGCCAAGGCCCACGCGCTGCTGGAGGGCCGGGCCAGCGTGTCCTGCGCCGACGTGCGGGCCTACGCCCTGCCGGTCATGCGCCACCGGGTCTTCTGCAACTTCGCCGCCGCCAGCGAGCGCGTTTCCCCCGACGACCTCGTCCGGCGGGTGGTCGATACCGTCCAGGAGCCCGCCTACTGACCGGACGCCGCCCATGACCCAGGCCGCCGCCTATAAGTATCTGCCGCCCGAGCTGGCGGACCGCCTCCGCCGTGCTTCCCTGGTGGTGCGCCGCGCCGGCCCGGGCGCGCGCCAGGGACTGCATCCCTCACCCCATTTCGGCTCGTCCGTGGAGTTCGCCGAATACCGCGAGTACGTCCCCGGCGACCCGCCGGGCCGGATCGACTGGGCCGTGTTCGCCCGCAGCGACCGCACCCTGATCCGGCGCTACCGGGAGGAAACCACCCTCCGCGCCTGCCTCCTGCTCGACACCTCCGAGAGCCTCGCCTTCCGCGGGTCCGGCGGCATGTCAAAAATGGACTTCGCCTGCCACCTGGCCGCCGGGATCCTTTTCATCCTGCTCCGGCAGGGCGACACCCCGCGCCTGGCGACCTTCGACGCCGGCCTGCGGCAGGCGCACGAGCCGGCCACCAGCCTGGACGGCCTGCGCCACAGCCTGCTGGCCCTGGAGCGGCTCCGCCCGGCGGGGCGCAGCGACATCGACCGGGCGCTCCACGAAGCCGCCGGACTCCTGCGGGCGCGGAGCCTGGTGGTCCTGATTTCCGACCTGCTGCAGCCCCCGGCCGAGATCCTGCGCGGCCTGCGCCGCCTGCGCCATGACCGCCACACGCTCCTCGTCCTGCACGTCATGGACCCTGCCGAGATCCGCCTGGCCGCCGGCGGCTGGGCCGACTTCCGGGAGCTGGAAACCGGCGCGCGCCTGGCCGTGGACGCCGACGACATCCGCGCCGCCTACGACCGCGAGGTGCGGCGCTACCTCGACGAGCTCCGGCTCGGCTGCGCCGCCTGCCAGGCGGCCTACCATTTCATCGATACCCGCGCCCCGCTGGACGAAAGCCTGTTCGCGCGGGTGACGGAGCTGTAAGACCGACGGGCATTCATGGACCTCATTGTCTCCAACCCGCTGTTCCTGCGGCTGCTGCCGCTGGCGGCGCTGCCGGTGCTCTTCCACCTGTTCGCACGGGTGCGCCGGAACACGCTGACCTTCTCGACCTTCATGTTCTTCCGGCGCATCGACCCGCTCCTCAGCGCCCGGCGCACCCTGCGCCAATGGCTGCTGCTGGTCCTGCGGACGCTCGTGCTCCTGCTGCTGCTCCTGGCCCTGGCCGGCCTGCGGGCCGCCGGACCCGGCCCGCGGGGAAAAACCGCCTGCATCCTGGTGATCGACAACTCCGGCTCCATGAGCGCGCCCGGCGCGGACGCCGCGGCCAAGCAACTCACGGCGGCCGCGGCGGCCGAGGCGGCCGCCGCCGGCCTGGCCGGCGGCGACGCCGCCGCCCTCGTGCTGCTGGTGGATGATCCCGCCGCGCCCCTGCCGTCCGGCTGGACCTCCGATCCCGAAGCCGTCCGGACCGCCTTGCGCCGGCTCCCGCCCACCGAGGCCTCCGGCGCGCCCGGACGGGCCCTGGGGCGGGCCCTGGCCCTGGCCGCGGAGGCGCCGGCCGCCCGCCGCGAAATCCTCGTGTTCTCGGACCTGCAGGCCGCCGAATGGGCCAAGCCCCCGGCCGCGCCCTGGCAGGTTCCGCCCGGCGCCAGCCTGAATTTCGTGCGCATCCCCTCCCGGACTCGGTCCGGCCCGAACGTCTCCGTCACCGCCGCCGCCCGGCCGGACATACGCCGGATCGCCGGGCGCCGCGGCCAGGCCGGTGTGCGCCTGCGCAACACCTCCGGCTTTGACGCCGACATCCGCCTGCACTCGGAAGACGACCAGGGCGAGACCGTCGTCCGCCGTGTGAGCCTGCCGGCCGGAAAAGAGACGACCGCCGCCGTGGAGTTGAACGCGACGGCGCCCGGTCAGCACTGGAAAACATTCTGGATCGAGGGCGACGATTTTCTCTCCGACAACCGCGCGGCCCTGGCGTTGGAATTCTCGGCCAGGATGCCGGTGCTCTTCCTCGGCGCGCCGGGCGACTTCGGAACCTTGCCGACGGCGCTCTCGCCTTGCGGCGACGGCGCCCTCTCCGGCCTGTTCCCCGTGTTCGCCGCGCCGGCGGACGGCGCGGCCGCGCTGGGAACCAACCCGCCCGCCCTGGTCGTCCTGACCTGGTCCGCGCTGGCGCGAAACGCCCTGCCGCCCGACGCCTGGCAGGCCCTGGAGCGCTACGTGGCGGGCGGCGGCAACTGCCTGCTGGCGCCCGCGGCCGCGGACCCGGCCCCCGCCGCCGCTCCCGGCTGGATCGGCCTGGCCGCCGAAGACGCGCGCGCCGAGCCGGCGGGCGCCCGGGTGATGATTGTCAGGAAAGAGGCGCCGCTGTTCGACGAGATCCGGGATGACCGCGGACAGGTGCCGCTGCGGGATCTTCGCGCCTTCACCTTCCAAACGCTGCGCGTTCCCACCGACGCCAGCGTCCTGGCCGGGATCGAGGACGGGCGCCCCCTGCTCGCCGAGCGGCGAGTCGGCGACGGCTCGGTTTTCGCCAGCGGCCTGGCCTTCGACGCCGCCGGGTGCAACCTGCCCTTGAAAGCAGGGTTTCTGGCCGTCGCCCAGGGCATGGCGCTCGGCGCCCGCGGCCGGGCCGGAAGCAACCTGGCGCTGACCGCCGGCGACAGACTGCCCGACCTGCTGCCCGGCGACGGCCCGGTCCGCATCCGCTCCCTGGCCGCGCCGCTTTCCTTGGATTGGACCGGCCCGGCCGGCGGACTGCCGGTCCTGCCCCGGGCCGGGATCTACACCCTGGAAGCGGGCACCAGCCGGATTTACGCGGCGGTCAGCGCCGCCGCCGGCGAGGCGCTCGAAACCTACCTGGATGCCCCGGGCCTCCCGGCCGCCGCGGGCCTGCCCCACACGGTCAGAACCTATGCCGGCGCCGGCGGGTTGGCCGCGGAACTGAAACGGGCCCGCGGGGGAGTGGATTTCTACACCCCGCTGCTCCTGGCCTGCCTGCTGGCCGCGCTGGGCGAAGGCTGGCTCGGCAGCCTCCCGCCGCGGGGCACAGGCAAATCCGGCCGCGCGCGCCCCCCGGCGCACCGCCTGCCGCCTGACGGGACTTCATCCCCACCGGGAGCGGCGCCATGATGCAATGGAATCCCCAGCTGGACCCGCTGCTGACCGGCGCCCTGATCCTGGCCGTTGCGGCCTGGTGCTGGCTCCTGCACCGCCGCCTGCTGGTAAAAACAACCCCCCGGCGCGCCCGGTTGCTGCTGATCCCGAAGGCCGCCTTGCTGGCGCTCCTCGCCCTGGCCCTGATGGATCCGGTTTGGATGGTCGAGCGAAAACCGGACGCCCGCGGCCGGCTCCTGGTCCTGCGGGATGTCTCGACCTCGATGTCGGTCAGGGACGCCGCCACGACGCGGGCGGCGCGGGCGCGCGCAGCCCTCGCCGCGCTGGAGCGGGCCCTGGCGCCCGGCTGGACGATCGATGCCCGGGTGTTCGACACGGAAATCCGCGGCGCCGAACCCGACCCGGCCGGCGACGCCGATCCGGACGCCGGGGGCACCGACCTGGGCGGATGCCTGCGGACCCTCGCCGGACGCGCCGACCTGTCAGCCTACCGGGGCATCGTCATCCTGACGGACGGCGGCGACGAACGGCCCGACCCGGTCGTCCTGCCGGCGCTGCCGGTGTCCTTCGTGGCCATCGGCGGGGACGGCGCGGATTGGAACGACGTGGCGATCGAGGAGGCGGCCTACCCGCCGTCCGCCGAAAAAGGGATTGATTTCGAGGTCGGCGTGGAACTCCGGGTGCCGCCGCGGGCGGACCCGGCCTGGACCGCCGCCCTGTCCGCCGTCAGGCTGGCGCTGGAAACCCGGACGCCCGCCGGGATGCGGACCCTCGCGGAAACCCGCGTCAACCTGTCGTCCCGGCGGGCGTTCGCGACGTTCAAAGTCGCGGCCCCGGAAGCGGGCCGCGCTTTCTACCAGGTATCCGCCGAACCGGTCGCGGGCGAATGGACCGCGCTGAACAACAGCCGGTCGTTCACGGTGGACGTCCGGCGCAAGGCGATCCATGCGCTGTATGTCACCCGGGAACTGGGCATGGATTTCAAGGCCCTGCGCCACGAGATCGGGCGGGACCCGGGGATCGCCTTTACAGCCCTTTACCGGACAATCGGCGAACAGTTCACGGTCCAGGGCGAACGCCTGCCCGGCGACGACGGACTCGAGGCCGGCCTGCCCGCCGAGGCCGAGACCCTGGCGGCCTACGACTGCGTGTTGATCGGTTCGTTCCCGGCCGCGGAATGGACGGCGGCCCAAATGGACGCCCTGCGCACCTACGTGGAGCAGGGCGGCAGCGCCGTGTTCCTGGGCGGCGAACACTCCTTCGGACACGGCGGTTACGCCGGCACCCCCCTGGCGCCCCTCCTGCCGTGGCAGGTGGCGGCGGATGAGCCGGCGCTGCAGCGCGGCCGCTTCCCGGTCCACGTGGCGCCCAGCGCGACGGCCCACCCGCTGGTCGCCGGATTGGACACCCTGCTGGCGGAGGAGTCCGAGCCGGCCGTCGAAAGCGTCAACGTGCCCGGACCGCTCCGGGCGGGCGCCACCGCCCTGCTGGAAACCCGGCTGGACCGCCGGACGATCGCCCTGCTGGCGGTGCAACCCTATGGCCGGGGCAAGGTGCTGGGCCTGGCCTCCAACAGCCTCTGGAAATGGGCGCGGGCCTCGAAGCCGCTGGGCCTGGCTTTCGTGAAAATCTGGCGGCAGGCGATCCGGAACCTGGCCGGAGACGGCGAGGGCGGCCGGCTGCTGAGCGTGACCTGGGACCAGGATGCCTACCGGCCGGGCGCCCAGGCCCGCGCCGACATCCGCGTCGCCACCGGCAATGCCGCCGGCATTCGCCTGCGCGCCTCGCTGTCCCGCGGAGACGAAACCATCCCGGTGGCCGTGGAACCCAGCCGCGGAGAAATCGGGTTCAGCGTCCGCCTGCCCCTGGAGCGGCGCGGGGAATACGCCTTCAAGCTGACGGCGACCCAGGGCAACGCCACCCTGGAGGACTACGAGAAAATCCTGACGGTCGGCCCAAGACTGCCCGAAGGCGCCCGCCTCGAGGTCGACGAGGAATACCTCCAGGACCTGGCCGCGCGAACCGGCGGCCTGTGCGTCCGACCCGACCGCCTGGACGTTTTGGTCGCGGCCCTGGAGAGCGGCCGGCTGGAGCGCATCCCGGCGTCGGCCGCGCCCCTGACCCGGACCGGACCCTGGTTTTTCCTGCTGGCCCTTGCCTGCCTGCTGGCGGAGTGGATCCTGCGAAGGAGATTTTTCCTGCCATGACCCTGCAAAGCCTGAGCTGGATCCTGGCCGCGGCCGCCCTGGCCGGATGCATACCCGCGCGCGGGGACACCCCCGCCGCGGCCAGGCGGCCGGGCCTGGTCCAGTTCTCCGACGGCACGGTCGCCACCGGCCTGGTCTCCATGACGCCGGGCCGGGACCTGGCGCTGCACGGCGCATCCGGCTTCCGCCGCCTGGAGCTGGCGCGCGTCCGCGAAATCCGGCTCCGCCCGGAACGCGAGGAATTCCTCAGGAGCTACCGCTTTCCCGAAGCCGGCCGGGCGGTCAAGGAGGAACACGGCTTGCCCTACCCCGTCCGCCACCTCGCCGCCGACCTGGCGCTGGCGAACGGCGAAACGCTCAGCGGCCACCTGGTCACAACCGTCCTCTACCTGGAGACCGCGGAGGAAACGGAAAAAATCCTCCTGCCGGCCAAGCAGCGCGGAACGGAAAACCAGACGCTGGACGCGCTGGTGTACCCGGTCCGGGTGCTCTTCGGCGACGCCAACGGCGGCGGCGCGCCGGCGCCCGCCACGGCCGTCCTGGCGGCGGGGCCGGCGGTCGGCCGCGCCGGCCCGGCCGAACTCTGCGCGCTGACCCGGGGCGCGCTCGTCCGCCTGGAAGCCAGCCGGCCGACGGCGGCAGGGGAATTTCCCATGCCCTCGCCTCTCGGCGCCGACCTCTTCGTCGCCGTCCGAGAGGGGGACGTCATCCGGGTCGGCTGGCCCGCGGACACCGGGGACCCGCTGCGCGCCCGCCTCGAGGAAGCCCTGGGATCGGTGCGGGACTTTTTCGACAGCCGCCGGCTGCTGGGCGTGCTGCGGGACGCGCCGAGCGGCAACGTCTACTCGCTGATGCTGCTGTCGCGCCAGGGCCCGACCACGCTGGCGGCCGACCGGAACCTGCCGTGGCGCTGCGAAATCTGGCGCTGGCGCCACGACGCGGAAACCGGCCGCCTGCTGCTGGCGGGACGCGGCTATTTCTTCAGGGGCATCCTCGGCCGCGGCGAGACGCCGCCCCGGGTGCTGGCCGCGCCGGCGCTCTGGCCGGTGCGGATGGAAGGCAACCGGATTGTGATCGGCACACCCCAACCATGAACCTCGATCCTGATCGGCCAGACCGCCCGAGCGCCATCGCGCCGGCCCTGGATGACGCCGGGCGCCGGCTGCGGCTGAATGCCCTGGCCCTCGGCGCCGCCGGCTGGCTGGCGGCGGCGCTGGGACTGTGGCTGGCGCTTTGCCTGCTGGACCAGTGGTTGCGCCTGCCGCCGGGACTCCGGCTGCCGGCCGCCGCCGGAGCCGCGGCCTTCCTGGCCGCCGGCTTTATGCGGCAACTGTGGCGCCCCGCCGGACGCCGGCTCCCCCGGGAACGGGTGGCCCTGGAGCTGGAACGCCGCTTCGGGATCGCGCACAACGCGCTGATCAACGCCTACCAGTTCGAGCGGCGACGGAACTTCAGCGCGGGCGAACAGGCCCTCGCCAGCCGCGTGATCGCGGCCACCCGGGACGCGGTCGCCCGCCGGACGCTGGAGGAATTGGTGGAAAGGCGGCGAGTGGCAAAGCGCGGCGCCTTCCTGCTGGCGGCGGCGGTGCTGTGGCTGGTCTACGCCGGGCTCTTTCCCGAACAGGCCTGGAACGCCTGCCTGCGCTGCGCCCTGCCGCTGGCAGACATCCCGCCCGCCGGTTCGATCCGGCTCGCCATCGAACCGGCGCGGGATATCGCCGTCCGCGAAGGCGACAGCCTTCGGGTCCGCGCCCGGCTCGACCGGCCGTGGGCGCGGGCGCCGGAGATCGCCTGGCGCGAGGGCGCTGCGTCCGTCGGCCCCTCGCCCGCGGGCGGCGGCGTCTTGAAAAGCCCGATGGCAAACACCGCAGGCGTTTACACCTTCGCGTTCAACGACCTGCGGCGCCCGTTCGCCTTTCGCGTGTTCGCCGGCGACACCTACAGCCGCAGCGTCCGCGTCGCCGTCAGGCCCGCGCCCAAAATCGAGGGCGCCAGCTTCACGGTCACGCCGCCGGCCTACACCGGCCTGGAGCCCGACCTGCGGCCAGGCCCGCCCGCGCTGCTCGCGGCGCTGCCCGGATCGCGGGTGACGGTGGCGCTGGACATCCGCCCCGCGGGCGACGCCCTGGCCTGGAAAGCCCGGCAGGCCACGACCCCTTTTACCCGGGCCGGAACCCGCTACCAGGCCGAAATCTCCATCACGTCCGCCGGACCTTACGTGGTCGAGGCGGCTGCGCACGGCACGCCGGTTCCCCACGTCCTGGCCCGCGGACAAATCAGCCTGCTGATCGATAACCCGCCCTCCATCGGCTTCCTGACAGCCGACCGCAACCGCTTCGTCACCCCGGGCGCGGAGGTGGCCCTGGAGCTGGAAGCGGTGGATGACTACGGGATCGCCCGGATGGCCGTGACGGTCCGCGGGCCGGAGGAAACCGGCGCCGGCCGGAGGGTCAAGGATTGGCATTACCTGGGACCGCCGGGGCCGCGCGGGCCGACCCGGGAAACCTTGGTTCTGCGCCTGGATCCCGCCGCGTTTCCGCCGGGCTCCGTCCACGTGCTGGAGGCCTGGGCCGCCGATTTCTGCCCGCGTGAAAACCTGGCCCGGTCCAGCCCGGTCATCCTGCGGATCAAGGCCCTGGACGAACTGGCGGCCGCCCCGGAGACCCCTCTCGCCCAGGCCATGGCTGCGCTCCGCGAGGCGGTCGAGCTCCAGAAAAAGGCCAACAGCATCGCCGAAAACCTGCGGGCCAACCTGCCGGAGATTCTCGCCCGGGGCTCGCTGGCGGACCACAAGTCCGCGGCAGGCGAATCCCAGACCAAGGCCGGGAATGCCGCCGCGCGCGCGGCCACCGAGTTTGGCCGCCAGCCGGAGGGCAAGGCGATTGCCGGCCGCCTGGAGACCCTGGCCCAGGGGGAAATCCCGTGGGTTCTGAAGGATCTCGCCGCCCTGCCGGCCGGATCCGAGGACCTCCTGCGCCAACACCTGGCGCCCATCCTGGAACGGCAGGCGTATATCCTGGCGGAGCTGATCGCCCTCCTCGGCCGGAGCGCCGACCGCCTCGCGCCCCAGCCTCCGCCCGCGCCCGCCGCTTCGCCCGACGAGCCGCCGGCGACGGCGGCCCGAACGGCCGGCAAGGACTTGCGGGACGACCTGAAAAAGTTCGCAGCCGATCAGCAACGCGTCCTCGAACGGACGAAATCCCTGCTGGAGGGCGGGCCCGAAGACCTGACCAAGGAAGAGGAGTCCATCCTCGGGGCCCTGGCGCGGGAAGAGGCCGGCTGGGCCGCGTTTTTCGAGGAAAAGCTGACCGATTTCAGCAAGCTCCCGCTGCAGGATTTCGCCGACGCCTCCCTGGCCGAGGAGTTTAACAAGGTGTTCATGGAGGTCAAGAAAGCCTCGCAGGCCCTCTACGCCCGCAAAACCGAACTGGCCGTGCCCCTGGAACAGTCGGGCCTGGAAAATGCCCGGCACCTGCAGCACAACCTCGAACGCTGGCTCGCGGACGCGCCGGATTCCCTGAAATGGAACATGGAGGAGCCCGCCGCCCCGCCCGACGCGGCGCTGGCCGAACTGCCCGCCGAGCTGGAGGACATCGTCGGCGCCCTGCTCGACCGGGAGGAGGAGATGACGGAGGAGGTGGAGGACGTGACCAGCTCGTGGCTTGACTCGATCGACAAGGGCGCGGGCTGGGACGCCATGGACGGACCGATCTCCAGTATGAGCGCCAAGGGCGTCACCGGGAACCTGCTGCCGAACCAGCAGGAAGTCGGCGGCCGGTCCGGCGAGGGCCGGACCGGGCGCAGCAGCGGCCAGATGGCGGCCGACCGCGCCGAAGGCAAGGAGGGCCGCGAAACACCGACCCGCCTGATGCCCAACCCGTTCGAACAGGGCAGCGTCGAAGACACCTCCGGGAAGGACCCCGGGGGCGCCACCGGCGGCGGTAAACTCTCCGGGTTCGCCCCGGAAGGACTGCGCGGCCCTTCACCTCGGTTGCGCCAGGCCATGGAGCGCCTGGCCGGCGGCCAGGCCGCGATCCGGCAGGAAGCCGAGCCGCTGGCGCTGGCCTTGCGGGAGCGCCGCCTCCCCTCGGGCGATCTCGAAACCGCCATTGCAGGCATGCGGCGCCTCGAGCGCGCCGCCAGGGACGGCAGCGGGCCGGACATCCGTCGGTCGTTCAGCCGGATTCTCGATGCCCTGCAGGATGCCCAACGGGACGTGCGTTCCCGCCGCGGCTTGCGCCGCGAAGACCTTGGCCTGCCGCAGTCCGTGAAGGACGAGATCCTGAAAGGCCTCCAGGACGGCATCCCGCCGGGCTACGAAGAGATGGCGGAAGCCTATTTCAAAGCCCTGGCCGAGCTGATGAAATGAAAGCTGCGCAAATACTGTTCACGTGCTTCTGGCTGCTGGCCATCCTCGGAGCGGCGGGACCGCCGGATTCTGACAAACCGGCATCCCTGGTCAGGAACGGGGACTTCAGCCAACCGGATCCAGCGGACCCCGCCAAGCCGGCGCACTGGGACAAGCCCGACGGCCTGGGCGTCCAGTGGGCCGTCCTGGCGGCCGGCGAGGACGGGCCGGAACGCGGCCGGGCGATCCGCCTCAACACGGCGATCCCGGAAACAGCCATGCTGGCCCAGTGGAAAAAAACGGGGATCGATAAATGGAACATCCCGGACCCCACCGGCGCTCCGGTGGCTGGCGCCTACGGGCTCTCGTATTACTCGGACGCCATGCCGGTCGCCGCCGGCCAGGCCTACCGCATCGCCTTCAGGTTCAAGGGGGCGTCCGGCGGAGCCAAGGTGTGGGTCCGGGGCTACGGGCTGCTGCGCGGCAGGGAACGCCGCCTGTACGACACGATCGTGAACTGCCGCGCGGCCGGCGGCGGCTGGACCGCCTTCTCCCAGACCTTTCATCCGACCGCCAGCACGCCGGGGGTCGCGTCCATCCGGGTCATGCTCTTCGCCACCTGGCCGCCGGGGGTGTACTGGTTCAAGGATGTCGCCATCACCCCGGTTCCCACGGCGGCATGGCGGGCCGAGCACGTGGAATAGGATCCGAGAGCGGCGGCCCGACGATGTTCGCGTCGCGCTCGTTCCAGATTTGCGAGCATAGTCCGCATCGGAGATAAAGACACGCATTTCAAGAGCCGGCAGCATTTAAAGAACTATCCTGGATATCCTCTGGTCCGTTACCCCTCTCTCCTTTTTCAATAACAACTTATTGCCTGAAAGAAGATTTTGCTCAGGCAAAATCTGATTGCAGGCAATCTCGTCTTACCTCCGTGCCTCCGTGGTTAGTGTTATCATCTTGCTGGAATCGCAGGCACAGCTGGCCTTGGAAAACCGGAACAGGCGGCGGGGATCCGCCAGCCGGCCGCCGCGGAAGCGGACGCCCTCGGCGGCCAGCAGGCGCAGCTTGCGCGCCAGCGCGGCCCCGCCCCGCCGCCCCTGGAACCCGCCCGGCGTTCCGTCGAACGCGATCACCCGGTGGCAGGGCACCCGCGGGGCATTCACCCTGCGTCGCGAGTCTGTCGCGAAATACGGGTACGGATTGCGCTTCAAGGCCTGGCCGACCGCCCGGGCGGAGCGGCAGCCGATGTGATCCGCCAGCAGTTTGTAGGTCGTCACCCGCCCGCGGGGAATTGTCCGGGCTGCAGCATACACGCGCTGCTGGAACGACGTTGACAAACGCTCATGCTCCATCACGCCTGGGTCCCGTGCATATTGGAGGCCCACGCTTCGTCGTGGCTGTTCTTGGTGGTGCTGTTCGCCCCTCTCACCATCAACCATGAATCATTCCTGTTCACACTGCTGCCATCAGACCCAGCAGGCTGACCCCGAAGACCAGGCTCAAGACCAGCAGGATGAGTGCGCTGAAAATCATGTAGAGCACGGCGATGCCGATGCCCCGCAGGTAGCCGGTGCCCAGGATGGCCGCGAAGCCGGCGGCGGATAACAGGAAAGCCACCAGGGATCCCGCGATGGGAGCCAGCAATCCGAGGGCATG
>CAZVVD010000118.1:0-11468 GCA_964630555.1 uncultured Verrucomicrobiota bacterium
ATTCTCAGCGACATCCACGGCAACTGGGAGGCCCTGGCTGCGGTGCTCGGGGACGCCCGCGCGCGGGGGGTGGAGCGGTTTGCCTGCCTGGGGGACATCGTGGGCTACAACGCCAGCCCGGCGGAATGCCTGGAAGCCGTCCGCGAACTCGCGTGCGCGACCGTCTGCGGCAATCACGACCACTACTGTTCCTACGACGACGACTTGACCGGCTTCCATCCCATGGCGGCCGACGCCGTGGATTGGACCCGCCGCCAGCTCTCGGCGGACCAGCAGCAGTTCCTGGCGGAGCTGAAGATGGTCCAGCGGGTGGAGAACTTTACGATCGTCCACAGCACCCTCGACATGCCGGAAAAGTGGGGCTACGTTTTCGAGAGCCTGGAGGCCGAGGCCAGCCTGACCTACCAGACGACCACGGTCTGCTTTTACGGCCACACCCACGTTCCCCTGGCGTTCGAAAAGGCCTCCGACCTGATCGGCGGCACCTATGCCCGCCTCAGCGTCAGCCTGGGCAAGAAGTATTTCATCAACGTGGGCAGCATCGGCCAGCCGCGGGACGGAGATCCGCGCGCGTCCTACGCGACCTACGATCTGGAGAGCCGGCTGGTCGAGCTGCACCGCGTGCCCTACGACGTGGCAACGGCCCAGGCCAAGATCCGCAAGGTCGGGTTGCCGGAGCGCCTGGCGGTCCGGTTGTCCATCGGCCGCTGAGCGGACAGAGCAGCATTTGGTTTTTGGGCGGGCAGGCCTCCCGACCTCCCGGAGTCGGGACGGCAGGGCCCGCCCCACAACGCGGCATTCGACAATCAACAGGTCGGGCGCCAAGGGGCCATTGTTTTTGTAACGGGATGTGGAGGCGGCGAGATGACTACCAGCGGGGATGCGGAAACAGCGACGGCCTTTACCGCCGGCGGGCGCGAGCAGCGCCTGGCCAAGCTCCAGCGGCTGGCGGAGGCCGGGCACGCGCCCTTCGGGCGGGCCTTTCCGACCTCCGGCTCCCTGGCGCACTTCGCCGGGGAGGCCTGCCCCGAGGGCACGGCCGTCCAGGCCGCCGGGCGCCTGCTCACCCTCCGCGACATGGGCAAGAGCGCGTTCGCGGATCTCCAGGACGGCAGCGGCCGACTCCAGGTGTTCGCGGGCAAGGCGCATACCACGGGGTTCGAGCACTTCAAGCTGCTGGATCCCGGCGACCATCTCGGCGTGGACGGCGAAATTTTCTTCACCCGCACCGGGCAGAAAACCATCCGGGTCCGCTCCTGGACCCTGCTGGCCAAGGCCCTGCGGCCGCTGCCGGAAAAATGGCACGGCCTGCGCGATGTCGAAATCTGCCAGCGCCAGCGCTACCTGGACCTGATCGCCAACCCGGAGGCGCGCCGGCGTTTTCAGCAGCGCAGCCGGGTGGCGGCCGAAATCCGCGCCTTCCTCTGGGAGCGGGGCTTTCTCGAGGTCGAAACGCCCATGCTGCAGCCCCAGCCCGGCGGGGCCGCCGCCCGCCCGTTCCGGACCCATTACACGGCCCTGGGCGCCGACATGTTCCTGCGCATCGCCCCGGAACTCTACCTCAAGCGGTTGCTGGTGGGGGGGATGGACCGGGTGTTCGAGCTCAACCGCAATTTCCGGAACGAGGGGCTGTCCAAGACGCACAATCCCGAGTTCACGATGCTCGAGGTCTACCAGGCCTACGCGGACCGGCTGGGCATGCAGGCGCTGGTCCAGGACCTGATCACGACCGTGGCCCGAAAGGTGTTCGAGACGCTCCAGCTCGGCCCGGCCGACGCCCCGATCGATTTGACCCCGCCCTGGCGGGAAGCCGCCTACCGGGATTTGGTCCGGGAACGGATGGGCGCCGACTGGTTCGAGCTGGACGCCGCCGCGGCCCGGGCGAAGGCGGCGGGCCTCGGCCTGGCGCTCGATCCGGCCTGGAACCACGGGCTGATCACCCACGAGGTGTATGAGAAGATCATCGAGAAAAGCCTGCGTCAGCCGACCTTCGTCACCCGCCTGCCCCGGGAACTGGTGCCCCTGGCCAAGGCGTGCGAGGACGACCCATCGGTGGTGGACGTGTTCGAGCTGGTCATCGGCGGCAAGGAGATCGCGCCGGGGTATTCCGAGCTCAACGATCCCCTCGAGCAGCGCCGGCGCCTGGAGTCCCAGGCCGGCGAGGACGCCCAGAAGGTGGACGAGGAGTTCCTGCTGGCCCTGGAGCACGGCATGCCGCCGGCCGGCGGCATGGGGATGGGCCTTGACCGGCTGATGATGATTTTCACCGGCGCTGAGACGATCCGGGACGTGATCTTGTTCCCGCAACTGCGGCCGCAGGTCGGCGCCGGCAATCCGAAATCCTGCCACGTTGCCCCAGGCGCTAGTGCGCCCGGGGCAAGTGGTCCCTTGCCCGCAGCGGGCGACGGGAAACCCTGCCACGTCGCCCCAGGCACTAGTGTGCCCGGGGCAAGTGGTCCCTTGCCCGTTGCGGGCGACGGGAACCCCTGCCACGTCGCCCCTGGCACTAGTGTGCCCGGGGCAAGTGGTCCCTTGCCCGTTGCGGGCGACGGGAAACCCTGCCACGTCGCCCCTGGCGCTCATGCGCCCGGGGCAAGTGGTCCCTTGCCCGCAGCGGGCGACGAGAAACCCTGATTTCCCTCTCCATGCTTCCCTTCTCCCTATTCCTGGCCCTGAAATACCTGAAGCCCAAGCGGACATTCCTGTCCGTGATTTCCGTCATTTCGGTCATCGGGGTCATGCTGGGGGTGGCGGTCCTGATCATCGTCCTCTCCGTGATGAGTGGGTTCGACGACATGTGGCGCGACAAGATTCTCGGGTTCGACGCCCACATCACCGTGGCGCAGCCGGGGGTCATCGAGGAGCCCGACGCGCTGGCCGAGAAGATCCGGGGCGTGGAGGGCGTGGTGGGGGTTGCGCCCTACGTGCAGGGGCTGGTGTTCGTCCAGCACGGCGGGGTGGTCCAGACGCCGCTCATGCGGGGCATCGAGGTCGAACAGGAAAAGCAGGTGAGCCGGATCCCTTCCCACATGGTGGCCGGCCGCTTCGCCCTGGAGCCCGACGAGGTCATTCTCGGCCGCGAACTGGCCCGCCGGCTGGATATCCGGGTCGGCGACAAGCTCCTGGTCTATTCGCCCCAGACCTTCATTTCCGGGAGGGACGAGATCAGCCTGCCGGAGGAGGTGCGCGTGGCGGGGATTTTTGAGATCGGCATGTGGGAATACGACATCGGCTTCCTCCTGACGACGATGGACCTGGCGCGGGAATTGTACGGGCTCGATGACGGCGTCCATGCCCTGAGGGTGATGACCCGCGATCCGTACCAGGCCCGCAGCATCGCCCGCCGGATCGTGCAGCAGGTGGCCGTGGACTGCCCGGATGTCGCGGTCAGGACCTGGATGGACTTGAACCGCCAGCTGTTCGACGCCCTGCGGGTCGAGAAGAACATGATGTTCTTCCTCCTGATTTTCATTGTCCTGGTGGCGGCCTTCGGGATCACCAACTCGCTGATCATCGTCGTGGTCCAGAAAACCAAGGAAGTCGGCTTGCTCAAGGCCCTGGGGTTCCCGTCCGGGAGCATCATGCGGGTGTTCTTCTGGCAGAGCTGGATCCAGGGGGTTCTGGGCTGCGTCCTGGGCCTGGGCCTGGGCCTGGTGATGCTCCAGTACCGCAACGCCATCATGCGCTGGATGGCCGCCGCCCTCAATATGGAGCTGTTTCCCAAGGAGCTCTATCATCTCAGCGAAATCCCGTCACGGACCTCGCTCGCGGATGTGCTCCTGGTGGCGGCGCTGTCGATGGTCATCTGCACCCTGGCCGGCCTGCTGCCGGCCTGGCGCGCCGCACGCCTGGACCCGGCCCGGGCCCTGCGGTACGAGTGAGAGGGGCGAAGCGGTGTTCGGTGCATAAGAGGTTGGCCGGTGAAACCAGGGCCCATAGATCTTGACGTTTTCCGCCGTTGACTGATCCGAAACTCTCAACATTCAACACGCAACACGCAACGCCCAATGAAGGGAGTGGAGATGGCAGCCGGGGCGCAGTCGAAATACGACTTGGAAGACAGGCTCTTAGACTATGCGGCCAGAGTCATCCACCTAACCGATGCGCTGCCCAGGTCGCGCGCCGGCAACCATTTGGCCGATCAGCTTCTGCGCTCTGGAACGTCACCTCTTTCTAACCATGGCGAGGCCCAAGCAGCCGAGTCCCCGGGTGATTTTGTCCACAAACTGAGTGTCGCGCTGAAAGAGCTTAAGGAGTCGCGGCGCTGGCTTCGGCTCATTATGAAAACGCAACTAGTAAAAGGCACTTACCGTATGGAACCGTTGCTCGTTGAAACCGAGGAGTTGATCCGGATTTTCGCGGCCAGCATCCGTACGGCGCGCGCTCGAAAGGCAAGAACAGACCGGCTCCCCACCGATGAACGTTGAGCGTTGCGTGTTGAATGTTGGATGTTTGCATTTGCCCCGAAGGGGCACGTTTTCTATCTGAACCATTACAGAACAAGGAGCCCTGAGCATCATCCCGGGATGGTCCCGGTTGATCGTTACTGCCCATGCGCAATGGAAATGACAAACCGATCCTGCTCGCCGACCGCCTGAGCAAGTCCTACTCCCTGGGGGCGGTCAGCGTGCCGGTGCTCAGGGACGTGCGCCTCGAGGTCCGGGCCGGCGAGGCCGTGGCCATTGTCGGCGCCAGCGGGGCCGGCAAGAGCACTCTCCTGCACATTCTCGGCGGCCTGGATTTGCCGAGCTCGGGCGGGGTGTTTTTCAAGGGCGCCGATTTGTACCGGCTGGCGCCCGCCCGGCGCACCGCCGTGCGGGCGCGCCAGATTGGCTTCGTGTTCCAGTTCTATCACCTGCTGCCGGAGCTGGACGTGCTGGAAAATGTCCTCCTGCCGGCCATGATCCGCCCGCCCGATTCCCTCCGGCACGGCTGGCGGTGGCTGGCCCAGGCCGGGCCCTCGCGTTCCGCCCTGGCCCGGGCGCGCGCCCGGGAGCTGCTCAAGACCGTGGGACTGGAGCACCGGGTCGCGCACCGGCCGATGGAGCTTTCGGGCGGGGAACAGCAGCGGGTGGCCCTGGCGCGGGCGCTGATGAACCAGCCGGACCTCCTGCTGGCCGACGAGCCCACCGGCAATTTGGATTCCGTCACCGGCGCCCAGGTCCTGGACGCCCTGTTTGAGCTGACCCGCGTTTCCGGCCATACCCTCGTCATGGTGACGCACAACGAGGCCGTGGCCCGCCGCTGCGGACGCATCCTCGCGCTCGTGGACGGGCGCCTGGTGGAGCCGTCTGCTGCGCAACTCGACCCCAGCCCTATTCCTCAATAGAGTTTTGCCGGGCGCAGGAAGGCGCGGCAAGACGGCGGAAAGCGGCCCGGGGATAAGCCGCTCCACCTGAAGCGGAAGACCGGGTGGAGCGCGTTATCCATAACGCGCTTCCGGCTTGAGCTGTCGGCCACAGAACCAAGGCCATCCCGCATCGGATCACAGGGCCCGGACGGGGCTGAGCTGGCGCCCGACGCCTTCCACGATCGTCTCCATCACGTCCCCGTCTTTCAGAACGACCGGCGGCTTCCGCGCCGAGCCGATCCCCGCCGGGGTGCCCGTGGCGATGACATCGCCAGGCTCCAGGGTCATCGCGGCGCTGATGAAGGCAATGAGGTCGGGCGCCTTGAAAAGCATGTCTGCGGTGCTGCCGTCCTGCAGGAGCGTTCCGTTGATTTTCGAGACCAGCCGCAAATGGCGGATGTCCGGGATTTCGTCCGGCGTGACCAGAAAGGGGCCGAGGGGACAGAACGTGTCGGCGCTCTTGCCCCGGAACCATTGGCCGTCGCCGCGCTGGGCGGTCCGGTCGGTGACGTCGTTCAATACCGTGTAGCCGGCCACGGCGTCCAGGGCGTTTTCCGGGCGGAGTCCGCGCGCGGTTCGGCCGATGACCAGGGCCAGCTCCACCTCGCCGTCCACCACCGCGGCGCCACGGGGCAGGATCACGGGATCGAAAGGCCCGTTGAGCGATGTGCCCGCCTTGGTGAAGAGGATGGGGGTCCGGGGAATCTGGGAATCGAATTCCTTCGCGTGGGCCGCGTAGTTCTTGCCCAGGCAGACGATTTTCCCCGGGCGGGCCACGGGCGGACCCAGGCGCAAACCCTCCGCCGGGATCAGTTTGCGGCCGGCTTCCCGGCGCAGGGCCGCCAGGCGAACCAAGCCGTGGCAGGCGAAGAAATGGGCGTCAAAGTCCTCGATGTCGAAGGCCATGGCCCGGACGTCCAGGATCATCGGGCCGGGCCGGCCTTCCTCCGCCTCCAGCCAGAGACCCGGCCGTTCCCGGCCGCGCTCTCCGAAACGCACCAGTTTCATGGCGTCAGCTCCTGGTTCCCAAGGCGGGGCTTCGCCCACGCGGCAAGATGCTACCGGCGGGCCGGCCTCTTGGCAAGCGGCTTGTCACAGGGCGGTTGCAAGGTTCCGAGAGCCTTGAGAAACCAGCGCAATTGCCGGGAGGTTGCGCCTTTTGGCTGCGCCTTTCGGCTTGTTTTTTCAGCGGCCTGGGGTATGGTAAGGACGTTGTTTTTCCCGCTCCGGCCGGCGGCTGGCGCGGAATGGAAGGGCGTGGAGTGAATCTCTGGCTGACTATTTATCGGCTGGCGTGCGCGGCCTTGGCGGTGATCCTGGTCATCGCCATTCTAGCCGTCTTTTTCCCCAAGGTCCGCCAGGCCCGCGAACGCGCGCGCCGGGCGGCCGTGCTCGAGGAGGAAAACCGCGCCAAAGAGGAGCAGATCAAGCGTCTCCGCCGGCAGCAGGAGCGGTTTGCGACGGATCCCGCGTTCATCGAACGCGTGGCGCGCGAGGAACTGGGCAAGGTGAAACCGAACGAAACGATCTTCCGGTTCAGCGAGCGCAAGACCAACGATTACCGGGTACGGCAGTAAGTGGAAGAGCCGCGGAGGGCAGAGCCGCAGAACTGTAGAGGTCAGGCGGACTTGGTCCGCGGGACAGCGTTCAAGGAGCAACAGAACGATGGATACGCCCCCGCTGCCGCCCGTGAGTACTCAGGCTCTTTTCAAGAGGCTCGGCGTCTATCTCAAGATGGCGGGGGTGGGTGTGCTGGCCCTCCTGCTCCTGATTCCCCTGGCCATGATCGGGTCGCTGGTTTCCGAGCGGATGATCCGCCGGAACGAGGCGGTTAAGGAAATCACCTCCACCTGGGGTAGCGAGGAGGTCATCGTCGGCCCGGTCCTGGCGATTCCCTACCAGTACAAGACCAAGGCCTGGAAGGAGCAGATCGTCAACGGCAAGGCCGAGCGGGTCGAAGTCGAGGAAGTCGCCCTGGCCAGCGCCTATTTCCTCCCGGCGGACCTGGCCGTCGAGGGGCAGCTCGCGCCCAGTATCCTGCACCGCGGCATCTACGACGCCGTGGTCTACAAGGGCAAGCTGGAGATTTCGGGCCGGTTCGCGCCGCCCGATGTCCAGGCCCTGGGCGTCGCCGCCGACGCTTTTCGCTGGGGCGAGGCGCAGTTCACCCTCGCAATCACCGACCTGCGGGGCAGCGGCGAGATTTTGTCCGTGGCGCTGAGCGGGCAGTCCTGCGACCTGGCGCCGGGCTGCCGCCTGCCGGGGTATCCCTCGGGGGTCAGCGCGCTGGTGACCAACCTGCAGGGGGCGGGCGCCAGCCTGGATTTCCGGATGACCCTCGATCTCAAGGGCAGCCGGTCCATCAGCTTCGCCCCGGTGGGGCGGCGGACCCGGGTGAAGCTGGCCTCGGCCTGGCCGGACCCGAGCTTCCACGGCGCGTTCCTGCCGGCCGAGCGCACGGTGGGCGACAAGGGATTCGAGGCGGCCTGGGAGGTGTCCTGGTACGGGCGCGGCTATCCCCAGCAGATGACCGGGCAGGGCAGGGATTCCGCTTTCCTGCCCGGGATGATCAGCCCCTCGCTCTTCGGGGTCGAGTTTCTGTCCCTCGTGGACACTTACCGCATGGTGGAGCGGGCGGTGAAATACGGGGTGCTCTTCATTGCCCTGGTCTTCATCGCCTTTTTCCTGTTCGAGGTCCTCTCGGGCCTGCGCATCCACGTGTTCCAGTACACGTTGGTGGGCGCCGCCCTGTGCCTCTTTTACCTGGCGCTGCTGTCGCTCTCGGAGTTTCTCCGGTTCGCCTGGGCCTACTGGATCGGGGCCGCCGCCTCGGCCCTGCTGATCGTTCTCTATGGCCTGAAGGCCCTGCGGAGCGGACGCCGGACGCTGATCATCGCGGCCCTCCTGCTGTTCATAGACCTCTACCTTTATGTCGTCCTGCAGATGCAGGACTTCTCCCTGCTCTGCGGCACCGCGCTCCTGTTCGTCATCCTGGGCGCCGTGATGTTCGCCACCCGCAACGTGGACTGGTATCAGCGGGAGTGATCCCGGATCTGACAGCGGGCCGTGCGTGGGAGCGGCGCCTTTGCCGCGTTCCGTCGGCTGGTGGATCGGTCTGCGTCCCCTGCCGCCTTGCGCGGCAGGAGCGGTAGAGTGGCTGGAAAAGCACGCTTTTCCAGCCACTCTCTTCACCCGCGATACGAGGTCGCGGGGGGGTAACAACCGAAGGTCGCCATATCCGATCATGTGAAAACATCGGAAGACGCAGCCTGAAGCCTGGGGCTGGGAATACTCGGGGTTGTCGTCTTTTGCCTCGCCCCGCTTTTTTCCATTCCGGCGATTCTGAGAGTCGTGTCGGAATATTCAACCACGAAACACACGAACGGCACGAAATAAATCCGGATAAGATACTGGGAAATATTATTTCTTAACTTTCGTGTATTCCGTGTATTTCGTGGTGACTCATACTCCGGTTGTCTTCCCATCATGCTCAAATGCCCATCATTTCTCCCCGGCCTTGACGTCCTGCTCAAACACCACCAGGGCTGGCTGGCCGGCCGGCGCCTGGGGCTGGTCAGCCACCCGGCCGCGGTCACCCGCGAGGGAATGACCGCCGGGGAGCGGCTCCGGCGCGAGCCGGGCCTGCGGCTGAAGGCGCTGTTCGGACCGGAGCACGGCTTCTTCGGGACCGCCGCCGCTGGCGAAAAGCTGGGCCACCAAAAACATCCCGCCTGGGGCATCCCCGTCTATTCCCTCTACGGCCGCACCCGCCGGCCGACCCCGGCGATGTTCCGCGGACTGGACGTCATCGTCGTGGACCTCCAGGACCTCGCCGCGCGGCCCTATACCTTCGTCTCCACCCTCCGCTACGTCATGGAGCTGGCCGCCGCCCTGGGCAAAACCGTGGTGGTGGCCGACCGCCCCGTGCCCCTGCCGCGGGTCGTGGACGGGCCAATGCTGGACCCGAAGTTCGAGAGCTTCGTGGGGTGCGTCCGCGCGCCGATGCATTACGGGATGACCCCGGGCGAAATGGCGCTCTGGCTCAAGCGCGACCTGGGGCTGGACCTGGACCTGCGCGTGGCCAAAATGCGCGGCTATTTCCGAAGCGGCCGGGCGGCGGACTGGCCCCAGTGGATTCCGCCGTCCCCGGGGATCCGCTCCTGGGAGGCCGGGCGCTGCTACCTGGCCACGATCTTCGGCGAGGCCCTGCCGGCGATCCATACCGGGCAGAACACCCCCCTCATGTTCCAGGTGTTCTCGGCGCCGTGGTTGAAGGGTGCGGCGGTTGGCGAAGCCCTGGACCGCCAGCGTCTGCCGGGGGTCCGCTTTTTTGGGCATCCCTACCGGGTGGCGCCGGGCGAGGCTGTTCGCGACGGCGTGCGGCTCGCGGTCCAAGACCCGGACTCGTTCCGCCCGGTCCTGACCGGGATCGCCATCCTGGCCTGCCTGCGCGATGTTTACGGGCGCCGGAAAGTCTGGGGCCATCCGAAAACGCGGCCGGACTGGTTCGACACCCTCTACGGCACCGATGCCGTGCGCCGGGCCTTGCTGGACGGCGAAAGCGCCGTCGCCATCGCCCGCCGCTGGCGGCGGGGGCTCGACGCCTTCGCCCGCACCCGGCAAGCCTGCCTCCTGTATCCGCCCGCCGATTGACCTGTCCGCGGGGACGCGCATCGGGATGATCTCACGCAAAGCCGCGAAGTCGCAAAGAAAGAAAAGCCGATCCGACTTGCATCTTGCGGCTTGGCGTGAAATTGGATCCCAAACGGATTGTCCCGCCGCGCAGCGCGCCGGCCAGTGCCCGTGCCGACCTGGAGTGCGCACGGCCGCGCATGGGCCTTGGCGATCAATACTGGGGTTGTCATTTTTTGCGGATGTGCTACAATCTTCCGACTGCATGCATCAGCGTGTGGAATCCCAGATGAAAGGGTCAACATGGCTGCTAATGGATTGCATGTTTTTGCGCTGAAAATCGGATGGCGCCTGGCCCTCTGCGCCATCGCCGGAAGCGTTTCGGCGGCGGAATACTTCGTCACGCCGACCGGCGCGGGCCTGGCCAACGGCACGAGCTGGGCCAACGCCTTCAGCAACGTCCAGGCGGCGGCGGACCTGGCCACCGGCGACGGCGACAAGATCTACCTCCAGTGGGGCGTCTATTCCAACGCCGACCAGGTGCTGATTTCCGGCGCCGCGGGCCTGACGCTGGTCGGCGGCTGCGTCGGGAACGGCACCAATGACTACTCCGGGACGAACAGCACCCTGACCCGGACCGCGAAAGCGATGCGGATCGTGTATGCCACCAACGCGACCGTGACCCTGCAACAGGTGAACGTCAAGGGCGGCGGCTTTTCCTCGGGAGCAAACTACGGGGCGGGGCTTCACTTCGGAAACTGCGTCGCCGTCTTAAGCAATTGCGTTGTCTGCGACAATGTCAATTCGAACACGGACACCACGGCGGACGCCTTCGGCGGCGGCCTGTATTGCTTGGGCGGGTCGCTGGGCGTCTACGACTGCGTGTTCAGCAATAACTATCTTTATCATATTCAGAGTGCGGGCAAGTCGCCTGGCGGGGGCGGCCTGGCCGGGAGCAATACGGCGATGACCATTTCGGGCACCCTGTTCGTGACCAACAAAATATCCGTCAGCTACCGCTATCCGGTCAGGGGCGGGGCGCTTTTCAGTTCCGGGGGGGCCGTGGTCATCACCAACTGCGAGTTCCGCCACAACCGGGGGTTCACCTCGGATGGCAGCGTCTGGGGCGCGGCGGTGCATTTGAGCGGGGGGACGGCCGAGATCGGTGGGGCCAGTTTCGTGAGTAATGTAATTTACAGTGCCGGGGGCGGCGGCGGCGGTTATGGCGGGGCGCTGTATCTGACCGGGGTGCAGTCGGCGGTGTTGAGTTCCAATGCTTTCCTGGACAACAGCATTCCGCAGTCGGTCTACCGTTACGGGAGCGCGATGTATCTGATAAACTGCGTCACGGCCGTGGTGGACGAATGCGTCATCGAAAGCCGGGCGAATAGCGCCTGTGCGGAGCATGTCTATGTCCTGAGGAACACGAACACCTTCATCTTGAATTCCACGGTGCAGAGCAACGACGCGTATCGGGGCATCACCT
>CAZVVD010000119.1:0-11427 GCA_964630555.1 uncultured Verrucomicrobiota bacterium
ACGTGGCGGCCGCGGAGCGGTGAATAATTCGCGTCGTGCGAATTATTCAGGTTAGGCGCTCCGAAGTCCAAGATAAATGAAAATAAGGCTTGAACTTTGATCGCGCGGAAGATAGCTTGACCCCATTGACTGCGGGGTGGAGCAGCCCGGTAGCTCGTCAGGCTCATAACCTGAAGGTCGTTGGTTCAAATCCAACCCCCGCTACCCTTTCATGGCCGGGACCTTTGTCCCGGCCTTTTTTTGGAACCGATTTGCAGCCGCAACCATGCTATTGTTACGTTCTCTGGACCGATGTCGGACGCTTTTTTATATTGACGTCAGCGTCGATACCGGCCCTCGCCTGATTCAACACAACCTGGGCGAGTCGCGCTGGACAAGTCAGTTCAGTTCCGTGGGAGAAGCCCGCCGTCATGAGGCGCTGCTCAAGGCGCAGAAAGGCAGGGGGCGGTTCTTCCTGCGGACCGGCCTGGCGAGGGTGGCTTCCGCGGCGCGCTGGCTGATCATCCCGCAAGTGCAAGGGCTGGGCCTCGTTCCGGCGCCAGGAGGTTCGTGATGGGAATCTCAAACAAGATTCGTTCCCAGATGAACGCCGGATCCTGGATCCGGAAAATGTTCGAGGAGGGCATCGCCCTCAAGCGGCGCCACGGGGCCGGGAACGTCTTCGATCTGTCCCTGGGGAATCCGGTGCTCGAACCTCCGCCGGCCTTCCAGGAGGCGCTGCGCCGCTTGGCCACGGAGCCCCCCGCCGGGATGCACCGCTACATGCCGAATGCCGGGTTGCCGGAAGTCCGGGCCGCCGTGGCGGCGCAGCTGGCCGCCGAAACGGACTTGCCGTTCAAGGCCGGCGATATCGTCATGACCGTGGGGGCCGGGGGCGGCCTCAACGTGGTCCTCAAGACGCTCCTCAACCCGGGCGATGAGGTGCTCCTTTTCGCGCCCTATTTCGTCGAGTACCCGTACTACGTGGACAATCACGGGGGGGTGACAATCGTCGCGGCCACCGACCCCGCCTTCGCGCTCGATCTGCGCGCCATCGAGAAAGCCATTTCTCCCCGCACGCGGGCGCTCCTGGTGAATTCGCCCAACAATCCGACCGGCGTGGTCTACGCGGCCGAAACCTTGGCGGCCTTGGGGAGCGGGAAAGGGTGGCTGGAGCGGGCGGGTTACTTGGCGGCCTTGGGGCGCTTGCTGGCGAGCAAGGAACGGGAATTCGGCACCGAGATCTACCTGGTGAGCGACGAACCCTATCGCAAGCTGATCTATGACGGCCGGCGCTACCCGTTCGTCTTTTCCCATCACCCCCGCAGCCTGGCCGTGACCTCCTATTCCAAGGACCTCGGCCTGCCCGGCGAGCGCATCGGCTACCTCGCGGTGAACCCGCTGCTGCCCGAGGCGGCGCGGACGGAATTGGCCGACGGCCTCACCTTTTGCAACCGCACCCTGGGATTCGTCAACGCCCCGGCCCTGATGCAGCGCGCCGTGGGCGCGGTGCAGGGGGCCACGGTTGACGTAGGAGTCTACCAGCGCCTGCGCGACCTGGTCTATGCCCGCCTGACCGCCGCCGGCTATCGCCTGGTCAAGCCCCAGGGCGCCTTCTATATGTTTCCCCAATCCCCGCTGCCGGACGAGGTGCGTTTCTGCAAGCTGTTGCTGGAATGGCGGGTGCTGGTGGTGCCGGGCCGCGGCTTCGGGGTGCCCGGCCATGTCCGCCTGGCCTACTGCGTGGATGACGCCACCCTCGAGGGGGCGCTGGCGGGGTTCGAGGCGGCCGCCAAGCGGCTGAAGCTGAAATAACCGGCGCCGGGGATCCCGGCCGGATCGCGCGGCGGGGTGCGTTCCGGAAAAAACCGCGCCGGCCGGTTCAGAAAATCGTGGCGAGCCCAAGGGGCGCCCAGGCCTCCTGCACAAGGCGTTCGGCGGTCTGCATGAAGTTGCCGAAGGGGCAGGCGCGGATGGCCTGCACCAGCAGGGCCCGGTCCCGGTTGACCACCGCCCGGGCGGCCAGTTCGAAACTCACCTGGTGGGCCCGTGCGACTTCCGCGATCGTTTCGGGCAGGGGCGGGGTGGCCAGGGGCATGACCCCCCGCTCGTCAAGCTCGCATTCCATGTCCAGCACCGCCCAGTCCGGCAGGTTGGGCCAGACGCCCAGGTTGGCCACATTGGCCGAGAAGCGCCGGGTCACATTGGGGGCGCCCGACAAGGCTTCCAGCCACTGGACCTGTTCCGACGGCTGGCGCGGCGGTTCGAAGTCCACGGTGTCCCCCCGTCCGTAAGCCTCCAGGATTTCCCCGAAATTCTCGCGTTCCCACGGCAGGAGGGTGGGGCTGGCGCCGGAGCGAAAGGTCCGCTGGCAACGCAGCATGGGGTAGATGTCATCGGGGTGGCCGGCGGTGGCCAGGTAGCCGGTGAGTTCGAGAAGTTCGACCGGGCCGGTGTCGGTGCCCCAGCGTCCCAGGTCCAGAAAGGGCTGTTCGCGGGCGCGCCGGCGCACCTGTGCGTAAGCGTCCTCGCCATCCAGCCACACGCCGGTGTAGAAGGTGCAATGGTTGGTTCCGCCGAGGCTGAAGGCCAGGCGTTCGGGGGCCACGCCGAGGAAATCGGCCAGGACCTGCCGGTAACCGGCCAGGGTGCCGCAGAGGCCCAGCACGCGCCGGGGATCGGCGCCGGCCTTGGCCGCCAGGATGGACAAGCCGGGGAGCGGGTTGGACACGTTGATGAGCCAGGCGCGCGGGCAGAGCCGGGTCAGGGCCTGCGCCACCTCCAGCATCACGGCGCCCTGGGTGGCCAGGTAGAGGCAGGCGCCGGGTCCGGCCGTGAAACAGGCCTGGCGCGAGCCGTATTTCTTCGACAGCGCGTTGATCCGTCCCTCGATGTCGTGCCCCCCGTTCCGGTAGCAGGTGTAGACCGCGTCGGCGCCTGCCAGCGCTTCCTCGAGGCTGACGCTGCCGCTCACGGTCGGCGTGGGCGCGCCCGGGTATCCCCGCCGGAGCATGGCGGTCATGGTGTCGGCCATGCGTTGCGCGCGGGAGGCCTCCACGTCCACAAGGGTCACATGGGCTTCGCGCAGGCTCCGGGTGCAGGCCATGCCGGCCACCAACCCCGGCGCCCAGAAGGCGCTGGCGCCCCCGACGATCGCAACGCGTTGGTAGGTTTTCATGCGGAGCTCCCTGACCGCCGCCGCGCTGGTTCAGAGTGTCACCAGGAGTTGGCAGGGGCGTCCGGCTTTTGCGCGGACGACCAGCAGGCCGGTCTTGCGGTCGTAGGCCGGGGCGGCCACCCTGCCATTGAGCGCTACCCGCCGCGGCCGCCTCCGGCAATAGCATCCGATCTCGCCCCCGTCGCGCAAATCCACGGCCAGTTCGCGCGTGCCCCGCCATTCGCTGCGCTCGATGGCCCGCGAGCCGTTGAACTTGTCGAGGAGCCCGAGGCAGGCGATGCCGCCGGCGACCGGCGCCACGGTGACGATTTCGAACCCCCGCCAGGGGAGGGTGAGCCTGTGCCGGCTGCGGCGCGCGCCCAGGGCGAGGCGCCGCGTTTGGTGAAAATAGAGAGCGAATTGCGCGCCGCGCAGATAGGGGATGTCGTCGGGTTGGAATGTGTCCGTGACCGGCTGCTGGTCCTCGACCCTGGCCTTGAGACCGTCGCCTTTCCAGTAGCAGTGGAACAAGCCCAGGACGCCGATGGCCCCGTTGCGGTTGGTGATTTTCATAAGGCGGGGTGCGCCGGCGCAGTTGGCGAACAGGCAGTCCCGGGCCGGCAGGGCCGGCGCGGCGCAGCGCAGGATGCGCCCGTCGCTGGTGCAGAGCTTGCGCAGCAGGGCGAAGTCCTGCCGGCCGGGAAGATCGGCGACATAGATCGGGCCCCCGGAAATCGCGCGGGCGGCGGCGTGATAGGGGCCGGCCTCGAGGTGGGACTGGAACATGTCCCAGTCCGGCAGGGCGAAGGCGGAGCTCCAGAGGTTGTTCATCGCGTTGTTGAACACGTGGTACTGGTGGCCGGCCGGCCAGCCGGGGTTGTGGTCCTCGGAGTTCCGCCAGGCCAGCGAGGACTGCATGGCATAGGCGACATCGCCGGCGTTGCCCATGCAGTGCAGCAGGTTGCCCAGGAAATGCATCTGGGCCGAGGACTGCAGGGCCCGCTGGTAGGTCGCCATGGCGGCGGCCGGCCCGACGCTGCCCTTGCCGAACTCGTCCAGGGAGCTGTGGTTATCCACCTTGACCATGTCCACCCCGCACTGCCTCAGGTGGGCGTGCCATTCCTGGAAGAAGCGATAGCTGTCGTCGGGATGCACCAGGGCGCGGATCGTTCCGGCGGCATAGCCGGTGTCGCCGGGCTGCTCATCGCGGGTGACCAGGGTGCGGAAGCGCGCGCCCAGCGGCCCCTGGGGATCCACGCCGCGCCACCAGCCCTGGAGGGCGTGCCAGACCCCGAACAGGCGCAGGCCGTAATCCCGCTTGGCTTTCGCGACCAGGCCGCCGAGGCCGGAGGGGAATTTCGCGTTGGCGTCCCAGCCGCGGAGGAGTCCGTCCTTGGCGTCCAGCCAGCCGTCGTCGAGCAGGAAGAACTTCAGCGGGAACCGCGCCCGCTTCCAGGAATCCAGTCCGGCGAGCACCTTGGCCTCGTCCACCTCGTGGCGGAAGGCGTCCCAGGTGCACCAGCCCAGGTAGTCGGCGAATTCAGGCGCCGGCTTTTCGGTCCGGATGCGGAACGTGCGCAGGGTCTCGGCGGCCCAGGTGACCGCGTTCTGACAGAGCCGGTAGGGATCCGGGCCCGTCCCGGCGAACAGGAGGGTGGCCGCTCTGGGCGGGGGCGCGCCGGCCAGGCCGCCCTCCACGCGCAGGCGGATCCCGGCCTGGCCGTCATGGATCAGGACGGCGCGCAGCCCGGCGTCGGCCAGGGGCAGCAGGAGTCCGTAGCCGCCGTCCGCTCGCTCCCACAGCAGGTACAGGCAGGGTTCCCGCAGGACGCCGAAGCCGGTCTCCCGCGAGCCGTGGAGCGCGTGCAGCCACCAGGGACAGTATTTTCCCAGCGCCATGAAACGCGCCATGCCCGGCAGGGTCAGGCCGGCGATTCCGCCGGCGGCCAGCAGGTCCGCCGGGAGCGGCAACAGGAAGCCGAGATCGCTGCCCGTCCGGAACGGCCTGGCCTTCAGCCCGGCGGGCAGGCCGGCGACGATGGCGCTCAAGGTTTTCGTGGCATCGCGGTCCATCGGCAGTCTTCCTGGCGGCCGGACGTCACGGCCAGGCCGGGCTAGGCCTGGTCGAGTCCGGCGCGGAACGCCTTGAGGTTGAGGTCGGCGATCGCGGCCTTGGCGCCGGCGAAGCTGTCGCCGATCAGCTTTTCGACGGCCGCGGGCGGCGCCAGCGGCTTGTGCCGGAACCAGACGCCCAGCATGACGAAGTTCGCGGCGCGCACGCTGCCGATCCGGTCGGCGATCTCGGTGGCCTTGACCCACCGGAAGCGCGGGTCGTCGGGCAGGGCGCACAGCGAGGCATTGATCACGGCCAGGCCGTCCGGGGCCAGGCTCGGCAGGAAGCGGGCGGCGCTCTGCGGGTTCAGGACCAGGATCGAATCGAACTCCTCCGCCAGCGGCGAGGCAATCTCATCGTCCGAGATGATGACCTGGCAGTTCGAGGTGCCGCCGCGCACCTCGGCGCCGTAGGACGGGAAAAACGTGACGTGCGGCGCCGTATCCACCGCCAGCCGCGCCAGCAGTTTTCCCAGCAGGATGATGCCCTGGCCGCCGGACCCCGCGATGAGAAGGCGTTCAAGCATGGACCGGCGCTCCTTCCCGGCGGAAGACCCGCGGCGGAAACACCGGGGCCATGGACTCCTTCACGAAGCGCAGCGCGTCGCGCGGGGCCAGGCGGAAATAGGTCGGGCAGGGGGAGAGGATTTCGATGAAGCTGTAGCCCTTGCCTTCCGCCTGGGCGGCCAGCGCCGTTTTCAGCGCCTGCTTGACGGCCAGCACACCCTGGTACCCGTCCAGGGCCACGCGCTCAATGTGGTAGGGGCGCTCGAGGGTATTCAGCAACTCGCAGACCCTGATCGGCGGACCCATGGTCAGGGGATCCCGGCCTCCGGGACAGGTCGGGGTGACCTGCCCCACCAGGGTGGTCGGCGCCATCTGGCCGCCGGTCATGCCGTAGACCGTGTTGTTGACAAAAATGACGGTGAAATTTTCCCCGCGGTTGGCGGCGTGAAGGGTCTCGGCCATGCCGATGGCGGCCAGGTCGCCGTCGCCCTGGTAGGAAAACACGATCCGGTCGGGCAGGGCGCGCTTGAGGCCCGTGGCTACGGCCGCGGCCCGGCCGTGGGCGGCCTCGGTGATGTCACAACGCAGGTAAAAATAGGCCAGGACGGCGCAGCCGACCGGGGCGACCCCGATGGTGCGTTCGCGGATGCCCAGTTCGTCCATGACCTCGGCCAGCACCTTGTGGACCAGGCTGTGGCCGCAACCGGCGCAGTAATGCATGGGGGTATCGGCCAGGGAGGCCGGCCGGCGGTAAATCGTTTTCGGAGTCGTCGGCTTCATGCGCCTGCCTTTCCAGCGCCGCCCGCTGCGACGGTTTTCAGCGCCGCCAGGATATCGGAAACTGTGGGCACGCGTCCGCCCGGGAACCCGCTGAAATGCACCGGCACCCGGCCGCCCACGGCCAGTTGCACATCCTCCAGCATCTGGCCGGCGTTCATTTCCACCACGAGGACGGCGCGGGCCTTGGCGGCCAGGCTTGCCAGCGCGGCGGCGGGGTAGGGCCAGAGCGTGATCGGCCGGAACAGGCCGGCCCGGATGCCCAGGGCGCGCCCCTTTTCGATGGCGCCCTTGGCGATGCGGGCGCAGGTGCCCCAGGCCGCGATGAGGATGTCGCCATCCCCGGCGGCGGTTTCCTCCCAACGCGTCTCGCGGGCGGCGATCTGGCGGTAGGACTCCTGCAGGGCGGCGTTATGCTGCGCAAGCTCCCCTTCGACCAGGAACAGCGAGCGGATGTAGCGCGGATCCCTGCCCTGGGCGCCTGTCAGGGCCCAGGGCTTGTCCACCGCGGCCGGCGGCTCGCCGGCATGCAGGGTGATCGGCTCCATCATCTGGCCCAGGCGGCCGTCGGCCAGGAGGATGACCGGCATCCGGTAGCGGTCGGCCAGGCCAAAGGCGTCCACGGTCATGGCGTGCATTTCCTGGACCGTGGAGGGCGCCAGGACGATGCAGCGGTAATCCCCGTGTCCCCCGCCCTTGACGGCCTGGAAGTAGTCGCCCTGGGCCGGGTCGATGCTGCCCAGCCCGGGACCGCCCCGCTGGACGTTGACAATCACGGCGGGCAGGCGCGCGCCGGCCAGGTAGGAAATGCCCTCCTGCTTGAGACTGATGCCGGGCGAGGAGGAGCTGGTCATGGCGCGGGCGCCGGTGGCGGCGGCGCCGAAGACCATGTTGATCGCCGCCAGTTCGCTTTCCGACTGGATGAACACCCGGCCGTGCGCGGGCATATGCTTGGCCATGTAGGCGGTCAGCTCGTTCTGAGGCGTAATGGGGTAGCCGAAATAACACTGGCAGCCGGCGCGGATCGCGCCCTCGCCCACGGCGTCGTTGCCCGTCATCAGCCGGCGCGGATTGGTTTTGTCCTCGGGCTTGCCCATGAACGTCAATTCCTTCCCTCGGTCCCGGCCGGAGTCAACCACCCCCGAGCGGACGCCCGCCGGAGCGCCCCGGTCCGTCCGCCGCCGGAGGGGGGGACGGCAGGCGTTCGATTTCAATGGCCGCTTCCGGGCAGAGGACGGCGCAGCGCCGGCAGCCGCTGCAGGCACGGTCGGCCAGCACCTGCGGAAAATGGCATCCGCTCGCGTTCAATGCCGACGAGAGCGCCAGCACCTGCCGCGGGCAGGCATCCAGGCACAGCTCGCACCCTTTGCAGCGCTCGATGTCAATGGTCAATCGAAAAATCATGGAGGCATCAATTTTGACGGCCGCCGGCTCCGCGACGAAGGAGTCATGGCCGTAAGTCTGGCACGCCGCGGGCCATTTGTCCAGTCAGCAGGCGAAAAAAATCATCGTTGACGGCGCGAGGGAAGATTTGATAAAAGGGTGGTGTGCCTCGCGATGCACCCGTGGTGAAATTGGCATACACGCTAGGTTCAGGTCCTAGTGGCCGCAAGGCTGTGGAGGTTCGACTCCTCTCGGGTGCACCCCTCCCTTGCCTGAAACCGCGGCGTTCCTGCCCGCGCGGGCCCTCCGCACCTGGGCCGGACTAATCCGCCGTCCCCTCCCGGTCCCAACGGGTTCCCGCCGGACCAAATTCCGGGCTAGCCGGCAAACGGATTTTCCGAAGGATACAGGTCGCCCGTTTTTCGCGGCGTGTGGACCGGGTCCATTCCCAGCTGGGCGGCGGCGTCGAACAGCACCCGCCCGGCATGGTTGAACGCCAGGGCGGCGTGATGCGGGAAACGCCGCTCCAGCAGGACGTGCCGGTAGAAGCGGCCGAAATGCGGTATGCCGACGATGCCAATCCCGCCGAACGAGCAGGGGTCGGCGTCCAGCACGTGCCCCTCGGCGAGGTAGGCCTGGATGCCGCCGTCGGGGCCGGGCTGCGCGCGGAAGAGCGTCGCCGGGCCCGGGGCCAGCCGGCCTTCGAGCGTGCCGCAGGTGATGTCGGGGCGAGCCTTGGGTTCCATCAGGCGGCGCATGATGAGCTGGTAGCTCATGGTGAAACCCGCGCACAGGTGGCAACTGGGGGTGTTGCCGCAATGGAAGCCCATGAAGAGGTCGGACCGGCCCGCGCCCTTGGTGTCGGCGATTTCGAGGTCGTGTGGCACGGTGTTATTGATGTCCAGCAGGGTCGCCGGCCGCAGCGAGGCAAGCTGGGCCATGTATTCCGAAAGCGCCCCGTACAGGTCCACCTCGCAGGCCACCGGGATGCCCCGCCCGGCCAGGCGGCTGTTGATATAGCAGGGCACGAAGCCGAAGAACTTTTCGAACGCCGGCCAGCACTTGTTGGCGAACACGCCGAACTGGTGCGAGCCCAGGTGGGCCTCGCAGAACGACATCAGGGCCACCTCGAACTGGGCCAGAGCTTTCAGCTTCTGCGGGAAGCAGTTGCCCTTGCCCAGCTCCCGGGCCATATCCTTGGCCACCGCCGCGATCTCCTGCTTGCGGCTTTCCGCCGACCGGAACACATCGAGCAGGTCCAGCTCGGAGTTTTCCATGACCTCGATTCCCAGCCGGTAAAGGGGGGCGATGGGCGCGTCGCAGGCGTAAAATTCCTGCGGCCGGGGGCCGAAGGAAAAAATTTTCAGGCCGCGGATGCCGGCCAGCACCCGGGCCGCCGCCGCGAAGTCCGCGATGTGCCCCGCGATCTGCTCGGGCAGCCCCAGCGGGTTGCGGGGAATGTGCGGACGCAGTCGACGCAAACCGCAGTTGAGCGAGGCGTTGAGCATGCCGCAGAAGGCGTCCCCCCGGCCCTCGACCAGGTCAGCCTTGCTCTCCTCGGCCGCCCCGCACAGCATGAAGGGGACCCCCAGGCGCTGGGCGAAAATCGTCAGCGGCCCTTCCGGTCCGAAGTTGCCGAGATACACGGCCACGGCGTTGACGCCGGCCGCGGTCATCTCCCGGACCGCCTTCATGGCGTCGCTTTCGGATTGGATGATCGTTTTGCACGGCGTGACGCTCACGCCCTGCTTCTGGCATGCGGCCAGCACCTTCTGCAGGCGCGCCCGGCTGAGCTCGATCGGAAAACAGTCCCGGCTGACCGCGACCAGCCCCATCTTGACGGCGGGCATGTTGATCATGATGCGTTCCTCCCCAAGGCGGGCCTTGCCCGCAACCCAATCCAGAACCCAGAATAAGAATACCCTTAACGATCCGTCGGCCGACGGATCGCGGGGTAATCTCCGAAGGCCTTATCCCATCAGGTTTTCTTTGGTTTTTGTTCCTCGAGGAAGCGCGCCTCGTCGGCCCGGGTCCAGTGTTCCGCCCGGCGCAGGTCCGTCTGGCGGATTTGCGGATACAGCACGATCTTGCCCTCCACGGTGGCGTTCCTGACCAGCTCCAGGGCTTTGGGGAACTGGTCGAGACTGCCGACCATGTCCAGGTGCCGGCCGGGGTCGATCTCGCCGGCCGCCACCATGCGCAGGGCCTCGGCCACGTCCGCCGGGCTGCCGCCGCTGGAGCCGCACAGGCGGATTTCATCGTAATGTACGCGCAGGGAGTCCAGCTCGATGACGTGCTCGTTGCGCTTGAGCCCGCCGAAGAGATTCAACACCCCCCCCTTGGCCAGCCATTGCTGGGCTTCGATCTGGACGCTGCGGATGCCGACGGCGGCAATGATATCGTCGGCGCCCTTGCCGCCGCTGACCCGGCGGATGAGCGCCGGGCCGTCCTGGGATAGCACCGTGTGCAGCTCCACTCCGGCGCGCCGGGCCTTGTCGGCCAAAGCGTGCCGCAGCCAGTGCAGGCGGGGCTCGAGGATGTCCATGACGATGAGCTGGCGCGGGGCGAAGCGCAGGGCGGCCTCGGCGTGCAGCCGGCCCATGGGCCCGGCGCCGATGACGACGGCCACGCCGCCCTTGAGCAAACCCAGGCGGGGGACGCGCGGGGCGAAGGGCGTGTCCTGCCCGATGTGCACGTGCCGGTCCTGGGCCGAGATGACGCAGGAGAGCGGCTCGCACAGCGCGCCGGCGAAGAACGGGATGGTTTCCGAGGGCAGGGGCACCAGGCACTCGGCCGCCAGGGTTTCCTCGGTGATCAGCATGTACTCCGACATGTGACCGGGCAGGGAATAGCCGATGGCGACCTTTTCCATGCCTTCCCCGCCGTTCCGGTAGCGGGTGCGGTGGCCGATCGGCGGGTGGTTGACCGCCGGCTGGGTGGCGAACCGCCGGCCGACCGGGTAGCGCCCGGCGACGGCCGCGCCCGCCTTGACCACGGTCACGCAGCCTTCGTCGCCCAGGATGATCGGGAATTGCGCCAGGTCCCAGCCGTTGATGAAGGTGTGGTCGCTGCCCTGGGCCACCAGTTTGAGGATCGAGGAGCACACCCCGGCGGCGTCCACCCGCACCAGCGCCTGGTGGTCGTTGGGTTGGGGCACCGGCACGGATTCCACCCGGATGTTCTCGAAGCCGGTCCCGTGCAAGCGGACCGCGGCCATGGTCTCGGGAATCTTCGGCTCGGGCGTTCCGGTGGTCATGGCGGCGAATCCGGGTCGTTCGTGTTGGGCCGGGGCGGCGGCCGGGTTGGTGATTCCGGCCCGCGCTCCGGGGCTCCTCAAGGCTCTAAACCCTAGCAGAACCTTCCGGCCGGGTCAAGCAGCCGCGCCGATGTGGACGCCGGCATTTCCCCCGCCCGAAACACCTGCGTCCGCCTGGATGTCACCGGGCCGGCGACCCGTAGGGCCTGAGCTTGCTCAGGCCGGCGGCCGGCGCAGCGGATGATTCGCCGGGCGG
>CAZVVD010000120.1:0-5358 GCA_964630555.1 uncultured Verrucomicrobiota bacterium
CCATCCGGTAGACCTTGCGGACGTCCACGGCGCGGATCACGAAGCCGCTTTTGCGCGAGGCGCTCTCGCCTTCGCGGAATAACTGCATCAGGCGCAGGTTGTCCATGTCAGATGTTTGTCCTCAGCGCGCTCGCCGGCACCATCCGGGCGGCGAAGTTGGCCGGATAAATGGCCGCCAGCATGGCCAGCACCACGCCGGCGGCCACCGAGCCGGCGGCGGCGGCGGCCAGCAGGGCCACATTCATCTGCCCGAGCACCAGGGAAAACCCGAACGAAAACCCGAACACGGCGATCGGCAGCACGCCGCCGAGGAGCGCGCCGACCACCGAGCCGCAGGCGCCGATCAGGGCGCTCTCGATCAGGAACAGGCAGCGGATGAAACTCGAGAGCGCCCCCAGGCACTTCATCGTGCCGATTTCACGGAAGCGCTCGGTGACCGACATCAGCATGGCGTTGGAGATGCCGATGACGGTCACCAGGATGGAGATCAGCGCGATCCAGAGGGTCCGGAACCGGGCCTGCCGGGCTTTCTGGAGCAGCCTGGCCGCCTGGTCGCCGGTCGCCTGGCTGAAAAACAGCTCCCGGCGCACGTCGGCAGACGGCGCGCCCGGGTAGACCCGCTCGGCGAGCGCGTCAATCGCCACCTTCTGGACCATGCCGGCGGCCAGGGTGTCCAGGGAAACCGGCGCCCGCCGGGCGTCGCCCAGGACCAGCAGGACCCCGGCCTTCCGCCCGAGTTCCTCCCGCGGCGCGGGCTCCACCCCGGGCTGGGCCAGGCCCCACCCCCGCAGGGCCGCCGGCCTGGCCCGGACCAGGCGGGCCAGCAATTCCTGCTCGGCCGGCGACAGGGCGCCGAACACGGCCACCGCCAGGGTCTTGCCGGCGACGTCGCCGACCTCGCTGCGCACCACCGCCTCCATCAGGACCACGGTCTGCCGGGTCTCGCGCTCCCGGGCGATGGCGTCCTTGATCAACTGGGCGGTGATATTGCTCATCAGGAAGGCGATCCCCAGGACCACCCCGCTGATGGTCACCAGTGAGCGCCCCATGCGGATGCGGATCCCCTGGACCGCGATCTGCAGGGCGCGGTAGAGCGGCAGCTTGACTTGGATGCCGACTTGTTCCATAGCGCCTTATTCGGGTTTAGTTACCACAGTATTGTCGTTTGGTATCATCACCTTCATCCGAGTCTGCCGCCCCGTTTCGGGGCGCTATGAATTTTTCGCCCGGCGAAAACTTCATTTAGAACGGCGCGCTGGAGACCGCGCTGACCACCAAGTTTATGGCCACCCCGATCAGGGCGACCAGCCCCACCCCGGTCCCGTAGCCGGCCAGGAGCACCGGCACGATCTGCAGGAACCGCCGGCTGCCGTATTTCTTCTGGAAATAGAAGCGACTCAGCAGGGTGCCGACCACCAGCAGCACGAAGCCGTGGGGCATGCCGCCGATGCTGTGCAGGAAGCCGTAGACCATCATCACCGGCGCCCCGAACAGCGACATGATCGCAAAGGCGATCACGGTGAAGGAAAAGGACCCGGCGATCACCGGGGGATGCAGGGCCTGGAAAAACAGCGGCTTGGCGCCCTCCATCTCCATGGTGGCCGAATACAGCAGCACGGTATTCTTGGCGTTCAATTCCCACATCTTCTGGGCGTAGGGAAACAGGTCCGAGGGGATGGCCCCGGACTTCCAGATGAACGCCCAGAATACGAAGCTCAGGACGAAGCTCAGCGGCATGACCAGGGCGGTGGACTTGACGTAGGAGAAGAAGTTCGTGCCGGTCAGCTCCTTGGTGCGGAACGCGGCCGAGGTGCCGGAATACTGATCCACCGGGATCGGCGCCAGCCAGATATCGATGCCCTTGTAGCCCGAAAGGATGATGGCCGCCTCCTTGAGCAGGGGGATGTTGGCCGTCTGGCCGCAGATCCCCGTCAGCCGCGCGTCGATATACGACATGACCGGCGTATAGATCATCGTGAAGAGCAGCAGGAAATACACCGGGAAGCGCGGCACCAGCAGGTGGGAAACCCCCACCACCGCCAGGGAACCGAGCAGATACAGGCCCACGGCGATCCAGAGCGAAAAATCCCCGCGCCCCTTGGGCGTGGCCCAGACGTTTTCCCGCCGGATGCCGTCCGCGGCCGTCAAGGCCTTCTGGCGGCGGCTTTCGCGGACCTTGCGGACCATGTCGCGCCCGGTCTGGTAGAATGAGACCACGGCGATGGCCAGGGTCACGCCGATCGAGAAGCTCCACCAGAAATCGAGCGAGTTATTGAAGGTGGTGTTGATGGTGTCCATCCCCGGCTGCCAGCGTTGGAGCACCCCCAGCTTGTGCAGGATCGGGTTCATGAAGGTCGTCAGCAGGATGCCGGCGCCGGTGCCCATGGCGGCCCAGAAGGGCACGATCATGCCGGTCAGCAGCAGCCCGAGATCGATGACCAGGCCGAACGGTGTCGCCGGCAGAAGGCTCTCGGTCAGGGTTGTGGCGTCGTACCACGGCAGGGGGATCAGCAGCAGGGGCTTGGTGAGAAAGGCGCCGGTGACCAGTGGCAACCCGACCTGGACCAGGCCGAAGGCCAGCCCGAGGATGGCGCCCAGCGAGAACACCCGCCACTTCCAGGTGGTCTGCTTTTCACCGGCCTCGGCCAGCGCCATGGCGCCCTGGGCGCCGATCCCCGCGAAGGGGAAGGGAAGTTTTTCGACGTCGGAGGTCAGGCGGAAGAAGAAATAGCCCAGGGTGTAGGCCCGCAGGGTGCCGATCACGGAAAGGAACAGCATGAGCATGATGGGCACCGCCCAGTCCGAGTGCAGCAGGCTGCGGGACAGGATGGCCTCGCTGCCCGGCTGGGGCGCGTACCAGGAGGGGAACTGCCCCAGGAGCCCCATGTCGCGCACAGCGTCGGAGCGGATGAGATACTGGCGCCAGATCAGGTCGCCGATCGGGCCGCCGCCGGACATGGCGCCGGCCACGCTCAGCAGGATCACGAGCTCCTGCTTGCTGAGGGTTTTCATGGCGCGCCGGGTCACCTCGGAAAAAATGATCAGGGTGACCCACGAGGCCGCGATTCCGCCGCCGGTCATGAGGCTGAGGTAAATGGAGCCCGGCATCATCAGCAGGCCGCAGAAAAAGGCCCCGGCCACGCTGACCCAGGTGAAGCCGTTTTTGAACTCGGTCGGCTCGTCCAAAACGGTGCGGTACTGCTCCAGTTCCGCGTCGCCGCTGTAGCGCTTTTTGGGTTCTTCCGCCATAACCGCATTCTCCCGGGCCGGCGCCGCGCCGGCCGCCCGGCCGCACCCCCGCGCCCGTCTAGGCCTGGCCGCCGGCCGGGCTTTCCGCCGGCACCTCGACGGCCGAGGCCGCCAGCATGTCCCAGGCCTCCGCGAACATTTCTTCCCGCTCGGCCACGGTGGCCGCGCGCCAGTTCAGGAACTGCTTGCGCAACAAGCCGAGAAACGGCTTGACCGTCCGCTCCCACGCCGCCGCCGTGCCGCTGACCCGCGTCAGGCGGATGTTGGCGATGTACTCGCCGGTCTCGGGGTCGGTCGGCAGCCAGATCTCGATGCGCTGGGACACGCCCAGGTCGAACGGCTTGAGCCAGATCGTGGTCGCGATTCCCGGGATCAGCCCGCCGCCGCGCTTTTCGCCCGGCGCCTGCCGCAGCAGGAGCGCCGGCGGACCGCAGAAGAAGGGCCCGGCGCTGCCCTCGCCGTTGGAATCCAGCCAGCGGTGGAAGTAGCTGATCACGGCGATCCGGTCGTGCGGCGTGAAGGTGAACGGCAGGTTGAAGGACATGGCGTCGTCCCGCGGCTCCGGCACGCTCCACTTGGGCTGGTCGGCCGGCGAGGCCAGGCGCGCCGCGGCCCGCGCCGGCAGGACGGTGGACAGCAGCACCGCCCCGATGATCGTCAGCGAGGCGTAGATGGTCTCGATCGAGCTGTAATCCATGTTCATGCCGCCGGTCAGGTTCAGGGCGGCCAGCAGGCGGCCGGTGGACTGGCTGAGCAGGTAGCCCAGCACCGCGCCGACCACGGCGTAGACGCAGGCCTCGGCCATGAACATGAAAAACACGTGGTTGGGGGCGATGCCCACGGCGTTGTAGACGTAGATCTCGTCGCGCCGCTCGTAGACCGAGCCGCGCATAGTGTTGAAGACCGTCAGGGCCGCGATCAGGATCGGGATCAGCAGTTCGAGCATGCCCTCGAAGGTCCGGGAGCGCATGCGCGAGCCGTAATAGGCCACGCCGTCGATCGCGTAATAGGCGCTTTCCCCCGAGCGCTCCAGGAACTCCATGACCAGGCGCCGCTGTTCCTTGTAGCCCACCGCCGGCAGGCTGGGCCCCTCGGAGAGCATCTGGTAGGGTTCCCGGGGAAAGAGCACGCCGCACGACACCGTCCGGACCACTCCCCCGCAGGGCGGATGGGTGTTGACCAGGATCACCTGCGCGGCGTCCAGGCGCTCGACATCCTCCGGCACCAGGGTGCCGGCCGAGCTGCGCCCGAAGGACTGGAGGGTGTTCACGTCGTAAGGTAGGATGCTGCGCCCGTCGAGACCGACCACCTTGTTCAGCGCCTGGGCGTCGATAATGCCCTGCACCAGGTAGGGCTCCGTCACGCCGAGGATCTTCACCTCGACCTCGCCGGCGTCCACATCCTCCGGGGTGATTTCCAGTTCGCGGGCCACGGCGTCGGGCAGGATCACCCGCTGCCGGCTTTTGAAACCGTTCTTGACGGCGGCTTCGATCTCCGCGCGCCGGGACGGCGGGCGGGGAAACCAGCCCCGCCGGGTCAGGAGATGGCGGTCCAGGCCCGAAAACAGGGGCTCGTTCCAGGCCAGGGCCAGCGAGGCGCTGACCACCGCCCGCTTCTGGATCATGTGCTCCCCGACCGCGTACTCGCGGTCGAGGATGATCTCCAGCTTCTTCGCGCCCTCGCCCGGGGTGGCCACCTGCCAGGAGTTGCTCGACATGGGATACTGGCGGCCGTAAAGCTGGGCCAGGCCGTTGATCTCCGAATCGACCAGCGGCAGGTAGTGCGGCTTGCGGAAGAGGATTCCGTTCCAGGACGACTTGCCCATGGCATACTCGACATCCACCAGGTCGGTGGAAATCGAGGTGAAGCAGATCATCACGAAGGTCAGCAGGATCAGGGTCACGGAAGTCAACCCCGTGCGCATCTTGCGCCGGCGCATGTTGTTCAAGCCCAGCATGAAGGCCGTGCCGATGACCCCGCCGCGGTTGATGTCGGCCCCCTCGATCCGGCCCTCCTTGCTCCGCAGCTCCTTGAGGTTCTGTTTGAACTTGCCGCTCACCATCAGGGTCACCAGCAGGGTCAGCAGGACAATGACGAACCCCAGCAGGA